>NZ_KZ268501.1:0-560822 GCF_002218325.1 Bacillus sp. M13(2017)
ACTATAATCATAAAAGAATTAAGGCAAAATTAAAGGGTATGAGCCCAGTACAATACCGGGCTCATACCCTAGAGGCTGCCTAATGAAACGACCTGTCTAACTTTCGGGGGTCACTTCAAATTATGGATGGCTTTTGTTATGTTACGTGTGTAAAGTTATTTGAAAATAACGATAGGATAATAGGTGAGATTGTAACAATATTTGTGTAAGAGAATAAAAATGTAGATAATTTTGATTTTCAAAAAAATCAATTTGAAAATATGTTTTTATTTTGCAACTAAATATGTTACTATATGTGTGATAAAAACAAAGAGGTCTGACAACTATACTCCACGTAATAACACTCTAATGATTTAAAAATTCAAAAAAATCAAAATTCAAAACGACAATTGTAATAATGATTAGAGTAAAAATAAGGGGAATGGAGAAATTATGGAGAAAGACACTGCTTTGTAAGGGGCATATTTTATCATCTTGAGCAGAGAGGAGGATGCATAGCATATTGTAAAATATAGAGATAAACAATGAAAAAGTGCTATGCAAATAAAGAGCATGAAGGGACGTTTAAGGCCAGGTGATACGGTAGCAATTGGTTTAATGCTATTTGCATTATTTTTAGGAGCAGGAAATTTAATTTTTCCGCCAGTTTTAGGTCAACAAGCAGGAGAGAATGTTTGGATTGCTACAATAGGATTCCTTGTAACGGGAGTCGGATTACCCCTACTAGCTGTAACAGCTGTCGCGTTTGTAGAGGGGGACTTGAAAGCGCTATCTTCTAGAGTCCACCCTATATTTGCGTTTATTTTCCCATTGATTAGTTATTTAGCAATTGGACCATTTTTCGCGATTCCTCGTACTGGAGCTGTTTCGTTTGAAATGGGTATGAAGCCGTTTTTATCAGAGGCAATGGTTTCAGAGTGGTACATGCTATTTCTTTTCACGATAGTTTTCTTCGGAATAACGTGGTATTTATCATTAAATCCATCTAAATTAGTGGATTGGTTTGGAAAGTTTCTTACACCATTATTAGTATTAATTGTCGCTGTTATTGTCGGAAAGGCAATC
Organism: Bacillus sp. M13(2017); assembly: GCF_002218325.1. Classification (NCBI taxonomy): domain Bacteria; kingdom Bacillati; phylum Bacillota; class Bacilli; order Caryophanales; family Bacillaceae; genus Bacillus; species Bacillus sp. M13(2017). The sequence goes on from NZ_KZ268501.1 coordinate 1,066, forward strand.
ATTGATCCAATTGGAGAGCCAGCTACGCCGTTAGCTGCTTACAAAGAAAATGCTTTCTTTGGTGGATTTATTCAAGGATATTTAACGATGGATGCAATTAGCGCGCTCGTATTCGGAATTGTCGTCGTCCAAGTTATCCGCTCTAAAGGGATAAAAGAGAGTAGTCAAATTGCAAAAATAACAGTAGTATCAGGTATTATCGCTGTACTTGGTTTAACGTTAATTTATTTATCACTTGCTTATCTTGGTTCAACAAGCACATCACTTGGTATCTCAGAAAACGGTGGTCTTATTTTAACGAATGTTGTAAATGAGCTATATGGGACGAGTGGTAAAATTTTATTAGGGCTTGTTATTATACTCGCTTGTTTAACAACTTCTGTTGGGTTAACATCTGCGTGTGCGGGTTTCTTTACAAACTTATTCCCAAAACTTTCGCATAAAACGATTGTAACAATGGTATGTGTATTTAGTTTAATTGTATCTAACCTAGGTTTAACACAATTAATCGCAGTAACATTACCTGTGTTAATGATTATTTATCCAGTTGCAATTGTATTAATCGTACTTTCGTATTTCCATAAGTGGATTGGGAAGCGTAATACAATTTATATTGGAGCTATTTTAGGTGCATTGTTAATTAGTTTCTTTAACGGTTTAGAAAGTGCGAAAATTAAAATTGACGCGATTTCTAATGTACTACAAATGTTACCGTTATATAACGAAGGAATCGGATGGTTAATTCCATCATGTATTGGCGGGATTCTCGGTTTCTTCTTCTATAAATCAAATGAATCAAGTGAATTACAAAAGAAAGGTGCTTAGGCACCTTTCTTTTTTTAAAGGGGATTTTTGTATTTTGTCTAAGTAATAATTGGGGGGAATGATAAATGGCTAATTTTGAAGATTTTTTAAATTTGGATTTGAGAATTGGAACTGTAATACATGCAGAGGAATTTAAAGAAGCGAGAGTACCAGCGATTAAACTAGCAATAGATTTTGGAGAAATCGGGATAAAGCAGTCAAGTGCTCAAATTACGAAAAGGTATAGTCCAGAAGAGTTAATCGGTCAACAAATCGTTGCTGTTGTAAACTTTCCACCAAAGCGTGTAGCTGGATTCAAATCAGAAGTGCTTGTGCTTGGCGGCGTTCCTGAAGCTGATGATGTAGTGTTGCTTCAGCCTAATATGGAATTGCCAAATGGAACAAAAATTAGCTAGGGTGAAGGTAGGGGCTAATATGGATATCGGACGAGAATATTTACAATGTGCGATTTCGAACTTTAAAGCAATAAAGAAACAAGGAGAACGGGCACTTTCTCAATTATCATATGAACAAATACAATGGTCTTCTCATGAAGAAACAAATAGTATAGCGATTATTATTAAGCATCTGCACGGTAATATGCGTTCTAGATGGACGGATTTTTTTACGTCTGATGGTGAAAAAACAGATCGTAATCGAGATGGTGAATTTGAGGGATGCTATCATTCAAAAGAAGAAGCCATTATAGCTTGGCAAGAAGGATGGAAATATGTTTTTAATACGATAAATACTTTAACGCCGGAACACTTATTGAAGACGGTATACATTCGCGGTGAAGAACATACTGTCATGCAAGCAATTGAAAGGCAAATTTCTCATTATGCATTGCATATTGGTCAGATTATTTACATTGGGAAGATGTTAAAAGAAAATGAGTGGGAATGTTTAAGTATTCCGAGAGATCAGTCTGCGCATTATGTAGAGAAAAAACGTTCAACATAATAATAAGAAAGAAACCGATAAAAAATGGGGAAAAAGAAAGTCAGCCAAATAATAGATGGTTCTGTAATCATAAGAATACTGCCAAAAATAAGTCCATATACAATAAGAAAGAAATTGAAAAGTGTATTCAAAGGGAGAAATCGTGAGATGAACACTTGCTGTCCTTTATAACAATCACTGTGAAATAAATAAAAGCGGAAGTACCATGTGGCTGTAATAAGATCTTTCTTTCTCACAATTCTTTTTTTGCATGTATGACAGATAAATGGTGGTTGCATTTCATTACGCTCCATTTTTTATTTTCATAATAATGTGAGACAAAAGTAGGTACAAAGTGTATGTTCCTATATACGCTCCTGCAATAAGGAAAAATGGATTCAGTAAAATTCCATGAATGCTCGTCATGAAAACTAAATCTTGTATTAAAACATCGTATATATTAATGGAAATAATTATACCGAGTACATAAAGTGCCAAGTACGCAGAAATATGTAGCACAATAGAGATTTTTGGATGCTTAGCGGACAAATAAAAAATGAATGATAGAGCGATTGGTAATATTCCTATTAATAGCTTCAATTCATTTCACCTCATTAACAATATAGCCGAAATTTTAACGGTCTATTCTCTAGGGCTTGTACATAACTTGAAATAGAGAGGTGATAGTATGAATCGGGGCTTTTTTTTTATGAAGTTTACAAGTATGCGTAAGTTAGTTTTATTTGTTATTACTACAGTGCTAGCGACTTTTTTTCTTATTAGTCTGATGGTAACCTCTATGAAAGAGACGAAGTCAACGTATTTATATAATTGGTTAAATGAGTTATCGATGAATGGTTACATGTATGTACTTGGAAAAGAGAATCATTATTTTACACAGGAGTATCGAAATTTGAATCAAGATTTTTCAATTTCTTCTTTTCTCTTTTCTATGGCTACAAATATTCGCTTTAATGATATACGCAGTTTTGTCGGGAAAGAGCTCCCCGGGTTCGGTAAGTACGATACTGAAATTGTTATTGCGGGTGAGGGTACAAATTATTCTAACTTACCGATAGAGTCGAGTGTTCCTCTTGAAGAAGTAGTGAAGGAACGGACTAGTGGAACTGGACAAGCACCTAAACAAGATACGAATAAAGAGAAAAAACAGCCGTCCCAAACGACTGGAAAGAGACAAGTTGCGTTTATTTATCATACACATAGCTGGGAATCTTATTTACCTTTACTTAACTTAACGAATGACCCGAATCCGAATAAAGCAACGAGTTCTGTATCGAATATTTCTATGTTAGGAGACCGTTTCCGTGAACAACTAGAAGGTGAAGGGATTGGAGCTACTAACGATAAGAGTGATGTTGGTCAAAAGTTAATAAGTAAAGGTTTAAATAGTAATAGTTCGTATAAAATGTCACGAGAAATTGTGCAACAAGCTATGGCTGGAAATAAAGATCTTCAATACTTTTTTGATTTGCATCGTGATAGTGCCCGAAAGAATGTAACGACAAAAACAATTGGAGATAAATCATATGCAAAGCTTGCATTTGTAGTAGGGAAAGGAAATAAAAACTATGAAAAAAACTTACAATTAGCGACAGCTTTACATGAGGCGATTAATAAGAAATATCCAGGAGTGAGTCGTGGGGTCATTCAAAAAGGGTTCCAGACAGGAAATGGAATCTATAATCAAGACCTATCAGGACAAGCGATATTAATAGAAGTTGGCGGTGTAGATAATACGGAGGAAGAATTGAATCGATCAATTGATGCACTTGCTAAAGCATTTGGTGAATATTTTTGGCAGGCAGAAAAAGTGAATGGATAAAGTGAAACGTGAATTAGCCAGGACATCTATCGATAATTATTAGCTCACTTCAATTTTGGAAAAACGTAAGTGTAATGCTTGCGTTTTTTCTTTGTAATGGTGAGATGTCACAGAATAGACATAATTTGTCGGTGTTATAGTAATATCGAAATTTGTCAATTTATAGTAGGAGATTTACAAAGGGATTTTCGAGAAAGTAGAGAAAATCTTTTTATAAGGAAAACTTTTTATTATGAAACTGGTAGGGTGATTGAAGTGATTAGGGAGATCGAAATAGAAGATGCAGCATCATTTTTACAATTAAGTAAGCAATTAGATGAAGAAACGAAGTTTATGTTATATGAACCAGGAGAAAGAAAAACTACAGCTGAGCAACAAGAAAAAATAATCCATCGCTTTATAGAAAATGAATATGCAACAATATTTGTAGCAGTTGAAGATGAGAGGATAGTAGGTTTTATATTAGTGAATGGAAATAACATTCAAAGAAAGAGACATGTGGCAACCATTGTAATTGGTATTTTGCAAGAGTATAACGGGCGAGGTATTGGGACGAGATTGTTTAAAGAGGTTGAGAAGTGGGCAAAATTACATGATGTATGGCGTTTAGAATTAACAGTAATGGCCCACAATACAAGAGCTCAGACACTATATAAAAAAGCTGGATTTGAGAAAGAAGGTGTCAAAAAAGCTGCTCTTATTATCGATGGAAAGGAAATCGATGAGTATGAAATGGCCAAATTATTAAAATAAGAGGTCGTTATATGAAAAAAAGATGGGCACTACTCGGTATCGTAGCTGCAATAATTATTGTTGGAGTAGCAGGAATCAATTATAAAATGTATAAGGATAAGCAAGCGCGGGAAGTAAGTGTAAATAGCATATTTCCGAAAGCGAAAGAAACGATTGCTAATATGGATGGGGATATTGCGGTAATTAATAATCCGAATTCAATGCTTGTACTTGTGAATAAAAGTAGGCGTTTACCAGATGGTTATAGACCGCCAGATTTAGTTATTCCGAAAGTGCGCTACTCTAGTGAAGGTGATCAAGAAAAGAAAAAGATGAGAAAAGAGGCAGCGAGGGCGCTTGAGGAAATGTTCCAGCAAGCTAACAACGAGCGTATTTTTCTTTTTGCAGTTTCTGGATTTAGATCCTTTGATCGACAAAAAGCATTAAATACGATGTATAAAAAACAAGATGGGGAAGCAAAAACAGCAATGTCTAGCGCGGTTCCTGGCACAAGTGAGCATCAAACTGGATTAGCTATGGATATTACGTCTCAATCTGCTAAATTTCAGTTAGAGACGGTTTTTGGGGAAACGAAAGAAGGTCAGTGGCTTTCTGAAAATGCCCATAAATTTGGTTTTGTGATTCGATACACAAAAGCGAAAGAAACGATTACGGGCTATCGGTATGAACCATGGCACGTAAGGTATGTGGGAAATCCACAAGCTACATATTTGTATGATAATCAACTGACGCTTGAAGAAGTAACAGAGTGAACAATTGAGGGGAGAGACGTACAATGACGATGTTATATAAGAAAAAAGTACATGCATATATTACAAGAGAACAAGAGGGGGTTATGCAATTACTTGTTTTTAAACATCGTGATATATATGAAGCTGGTATTCAAGTGCCAGGGGGAACGGTTGATGAAGTTGAAACGTTAGAAGCGGCTATATTGCGTGAAGTACAGGAAGAATCCGGATTGCGTCATTTATGCATAGAACGTTTTTTAGCAGATTACATCATACATATGAAAGAAAAACAGGAATATGAAAAACGCCACTTTTTTCATGTAACTTTACTAACAGATGTAAAGGATACTTGGGAACATATTGTAAGTGCTGGTGAGGAAAATAAAGGATTAGTATTTTGCTACGAATGGGTTGATATTGCAAAATGCCCTGAATTAGCTGGGAAACAAGGTGAGTTTTTACATTTGTTAGATGAAGTATACGCACAGTAATGTAAGAGTCTGAAGCGAAGTTTAATCCGTTTCAGACTTTTTTTATTTTTCGGGAAATTAAAGGTGTTTAAATAAGGAAAGTGAATTTCTTTAAAGGAATATTAATTTAGGATGTGTTGAGGTGAAAAAAATGAAAAAGTAAGGGGTATACGCTAAAAAAGTTCATATAAGGGAGAATATAAATGGAAATTCAGTTTAATCCAATCTTAAAAAAGGAATTAACAATTCAAGATATTCAAAATGAAATGGAATCAGTAAAGTTAACTTCAAAAGAGCTAGTGATGTATTATCTTTATAGAATCGCAAAGTATGATCAAGACGGACCGAAAATTAATTCAATTTTAGAAATCAATCCAGATGCAATTTTTATTGCAGAAGCGTTAGATTATGAAAGAAAGACAAAAGGTATAAGGGGTCCATTACATGGAATACCTGTTTTGCTTAAGGATAATATTGAAACGAATGACTCCATGCATACAAGTGCAGGTACAATAGCTCTAGAACAAAATATAAGCAGTGAAGATGCATTTCTCGTTACTCAACTGCGAGAAGCAGGAGCGGTGATAATAGGAAAAACAAATATGACAGAATTAGCAAATGCAATGTCTTTTGAAATGTGGGCTGGATATAGTGCAAGAGGTGGTCAAACAATCAATCCATACGGAACGGGCAAGGACCATATGTTTGTTGGCGGATCTAGTACAGGATCTGCGATAGCAGTTGCTGCTAACTTTACAGTAGTATCTGTTGGGACAGAAACCGATGCTTCTATTTTGAGCCCCGCTGTTCAAAATTCTGTAGTAGGTATTAAACCGACTGTCGGTTTAATTAGTCGTAGAGGAATTATTCCATTTACTTATTCGCAAGATACAGCTGGACCATTTGCTAGAACGGTAACCGATGCTTCTATTTTGCTAGGGAGTTTAATTGGGGTAGATGAGAAAGATGTTGCTACTCATAGAAGTGAAGGTAGGGCAGAGCATGATTATACAAAATATCTTGATGTTAATGGCTTAAATGGAGCGAAGATTGGTGTGTTTAACGCTGCACCAAAAGATTATTACGAAAATGGTGAGTATGATGAAAACTTGTTTAAGGAAACGATCCAAGTATTACGTAATGAAGGAGCGACAGTAGTAGAAAATATTGATATTCCTTCTTTTCATAGAAAATGGAGTTGGGGAGTTCCGCTTTATGAACTGAAGCATAGTTTAGATAACTATCTTTCTAAATTACCTTCTACTATTCCGATACATTCTATTTCGGAGTTAATGGAGTTTAATAAAAACATAGCAGAAAGAGCTTTAAAATATGGACAAACTAAGTTAGAGGGAAGAAAAGACTTTCCAAATACGTTACGAAATCCAGAATATTTAAATGCGAGATTAGAAGATATATATTTTTCTCAAGAACAAGGCATTGATTTTGCATTGGAAAAATATAATCTTGATGCGATACTGTTTCCTTCCTATATAGGTTCTACTATATGTGCGAAAGCGGGTTATCCGTCTATAGCAATACCAGCTGGGTATATGGAAAGCGGGAGACCTTTTGGAATTACGATTGCAAGTACTGCCTTTAGTGAAGGGATATTAATTAAGCTAGGTTATGCTTTTGAACAAGCGACAAAGCATAGAAAAATCCCCAACTTATCATGAATAGAATAAACAAAGAGGACAGGAATCCCTGTCCTCTTTGTTTTAGTGATTAAAGTGAAATATCGTTCTGCTCTGTCTTATGATATTTTAATAAACTAAAAGATAAACAAGCGGAACATAAAATAAGAATAGAAGCGATGATATAAATTGTACGAACACCGAACATATCAGTGATAATGCCAATGCTAAGTATAGATAGTCCAGAGGCTGTTGAAAGAAGTGCGCCATGTGCTGTATACATTTTGGATAATAAAGCAGGGGCAACACTTGATTGTAAAACAGTCGTTTGGGAAATATCTCTAATTTGATAACATGGTCCCATTAGAACACATAGAAAAAGCGCAATAAATCCACTGCTCGTCATACCATATAAAAATGTAAGAATGCTAAATATAAGAGAGCTAATCGACATAGATCGTATTAAATTGTTTTGAATATAGGAACTCATTTTCCATGCTAATAGACCACCGATTAACGTGCCAACATAATAACTTGTATTAATATATCCCCACCATTCTTCGCCCTTATGAAGGATAGTCGTAACGTATGCCATCGTAATAGCACCAATCCATATTGTCCCTGCGAAAGTTTCGATTAAGTCCATATATGTAACGGTACGGAGAGAAGGATTTTGAAATAAGAGTTTCCAACCTTCCGATAAAGCAGTACTTTTTGAAGAGGGAGGGTCTGCTATTCGTTCAGTATGTATGGTATGTAATGAAAAGTGTAATGCAATGCATCCAAAAATCATCAACATGTTATTAATCATGAGTGTAGATGTAGCGCCAATGAGAAGAACGATAACACTCGTAAATGAATAAGCGGCGGCTTGCACAATTTGTGTTGAAAAGGAAAAGATACTATTTACTTTTACTAATTTTTCTTTCGGTGTAAGGCGCGGAAGAATACCATATAATAATGGAGCACTCCACCCACTACATAATGAAATGACAAAAATAAAAGTTAATAGAGCTATAATGTTTGTGGATAAGACCGGGAACAAAATCATTAATAATAGTAAAAAGACTGTTTTCAGCCATTGGAGCGTATATAACAACGTATAAGATGGAAAACGTTTTATTATAAGTGGTGCAGAGATGTTAGCAATTAGATTTGTGATAACTTGTAATAATGGAAAAAGAGCAGTAATAGTAGCTGATTTAGTTGCTATATAAATATGAGTTGTAATAATCATTACATATACGATGTCAGCGAGAGTAATGCATATTTTTGAACCTAAATAGTAGATTAGTGACAGGTTTCTCAATAAGAATATCACCTCTATAAAAAATAGTATTTAGTAATTAGAATAATTGTAATTTAAAAATTAAAATTTTTAAAGAATTTAATTTTTTGTCACTTTTTGAAAGGAATTTTCATGAATAATGAAGAATATATTGATATAGTATTATATTAATGATCATTGTAACAGTGAATATGTACAATAGCTTGTAGCAAACGCCCGAGTGTAAGAAAGGGCGGATAAACCATTCTTTTCTTCATATACATATAGAAAATGAGAAAGAAAGCGAGGGTTGCATATGGCTGCTTGGGTAATTTGGTTTATAATAGCTGGTATTTTATTTATCGCAGAAATGTTGTCGATTACATTTTACATGCTTTGGCTTGGAATTGGAGCTGTTGTCGGAGGTCTTATTGCTTTGTTTGCTCCTGATGCACTACTGTTACAAGTTACTGTTGGTGCAATTGTAAGTTTAACTTTGACATTCTTTACGAAAAGAATTTCAAAAAACTTTCGAGAAGCAAAAGGATTTACTGATACAGTAGATATGCTTGTTGGTAAAAAAGGGATCGTTATGCAAGCGATTACAAATGAAGCGAATGGTATTGTGAAAGTGGATGGAGATACTTGGACAGCTATTGCAGATTCTTCAATTGATGCTGGAGAAAAAGTCGTTGTTATAAAGAGACATAGTACTATATTACAAGTGAAAAAGGAGAGTGAATAAATATGGTAGCATTAACGTTAACGATTATATTCGCACTAATTGTAGTTACATTTATCGCATTAACAATTAAAATTATTCCTCAGCAAAAAGTTGGGGTTGTTGAAAGATTTGGTAAGTTTCAACGTATCATGCACCCAGGGTTAAATATTTTAATACCAATTGTAGATCGTGTTCGTGTATATCATGACTTACGCATTCAACAAACGAATGTACCACCGCAAAAGGTAATTACGAAAGATAATGTTCAAGTAGAAATTGATACAATTATTTTCTATCAAATTGTTGAACCAGAACTTGCGACATATGGTATTTCAAACTATGAATATGGTGTTCGTAATATTACTTCAGCAACGATGCGTCAAATCATTGGTAAAATGGAACTGGATGAAACGTTATCTGGTCGTGAAAAAATTTCAACAGAAATCCGCTTAGCGCTTGATGAAGCAACAGAAAAATGGGGCGTACGTATTGAACGTGTCGAAGTTGTTGATATTAACCCGCCAAAAGATGTGCAAGCATCAATGGAAAAACAAATGAAGGCTGAGCGTAATAAACGTGCGATTATTTTAGAAGCTGAAGCAGCAAAACAAGATAAAGTCCTTCGTGCTGAAGGGGAAAAGCAAAGTAAAATCTTGATGGCTGAAGGGGATAAAGAAGCGCGTATTCGCGAAGCTGAAGGTATAAAAGAAGCAAAAGAATTAGAAGCACAAGGGGAAGCACGAGCAATTGAAGAAATCGCAAAAGCAGAACAAAATCGTATTGAATTGCTTCGTGAAGCGAATTTGGATGAGCGTATACTTGCTTACAAATCATTTGAATCATTAGCTGAAGTTGCAAAAGGACCAGCAAATAAAGTCTTTATTCCGTCTAATGCAATTGAAACACTTGGTACTCTTGGGGCAATTGGAGAAATATTTAAAGAAAAACAAGCGAAGAAACTACCTTCAAATGATACAGGAAAAGAACAATAAAAGTGAGGAAGAGAAATGGGATACCATTTCTCTTTTTTTTGCGTATATTCCGAAAAGCTTGTACATATCCATGTATAAAGAAGGTGATGCAGTGAAAAAGTATGCAACTCGAATACATGGGAAGAAACTGATTTCGTTACTCCTTTTATATGCGCTAATAGTAATTATGATAGCGTCGATTTTGACGTCATTTTTACATACAATGAAATCGAATTATGCAAATCAATGGTTTGGAAAAGTATCGATGCAAGGTTTTGTTCAAATGATAGAAAGTGAGAATCGCTATTACGGATTTGATTATTTTAAGAAGAATAAAAGAGAGTCAGTTGGGAATTTAATGTTCTCTATCGCGACAGATTTGAAAATTAAAGATTTAAGAACATTCGTCGGTAAAGAAGTACCAGGTATGTCAAAGTATTATTCTAATATTATCGTAGCTGGGGAAGGGACAAACTTGACGAATATCCCAAATGAATCTAGTGTACCGATTGAAGAAGTAACGAAAGAACGTGAAATAGCAAAAGATAAAGTTACAGAAGCGGAAAAGAATAATCCGGTTCAGAAAAAGAACGGAGCGAAAAAAGGTGAAAGTGCAGTATATATTTATCATACACATAGCTGGGAATCCTTCTTTCCATTATTACCAGGGGCAACTGATCCATCTAGCCCAGATGTAAATGTGTCTTTACTAGGGAAACGTATGAAAGAGCAACTTGAAGGACAAGGAATTCCGGTAGTTCATGATAAAACGAATATGGGTGATTTATTAGCGAGTAAAAAGTGGGTATGGTATCAGTCATATAAAGCGTCTCATGAATATGTAAAAGAGGCATTAGCACAAAATAATAAAATTGCGTTTCCGATTGATATACACCGTGACGATCAGCGTAAGAAAGTAACAACAAAAGTAATTAACGGAAAATCGTATGCAAGATTATATTTTATAATTGGGATGGAAAATGAAGGCCGTGCTGAAAATGAAAAAATTGCAAGAGCGATCAATAGTTATTTAGATGAAAACTATTACGGATTAAGTAGAGGGATTTTTCCAAAGTATAAGAAAGATGGAAATGGCGTTTATAATCAAGATTTATCGAAAAATGCGATGTTAATTGAAGTTGGTGGTGTTGATAATACGTTAGATGAATTATATAACACAATTGATGTGTTAACAGAAGCGTTTAGTAAATATTATTGGAATGATGCGGAAAAAGTGAATGGATGAGGGACGGGAGACCGTTCCTTTTTTATTTTGGAATCTTAAAATGTGATATAATGGAATTTTATGAATGTTAAATAAAGGGGGAGAGAAACATGCAAATACTACTAATACGCCACGGAGAATCAGAAGCTGATATTTTACATGTGCATGAAGGTCGAGCTGATTTTGAGTTAACTGACAAAGGGAGACAACAAGTACAAAGACTTGTACAGAAAGTGAAAAAAGATTTTGCACCAGATTTCATTTGGGCAAGCACATTAAAATGCGCTCGTGAAACGGGTGAAACATTAGCAGAAGCAATTGGTTGTCCAATTCAATTAGAAGAGGAATTAATGGAGTTTAATAATGGAGTGCAAGCAGGCTTATCATTTGAAGAAGCAAAGAAATATCCAGAACCAAAGTTTCTTCATGATCGTTTTGAAAACGGGGAATCGTTTATTGAGTTTCGAATGAGAATAGAAGGAATCTTTTCTAAAATCGTGACAGAGAATACATATGACCGAATTGCAATTGTTGCCCATGGAGGCGTAATTAATAGTCTATTACGTACATTTTTCAAAATGCCAATTTCAATGGACTACTATTTCAAAATGGGAGATACGGGAATAAGTTTAATTGAAATTGAGGGTGAACAAAAAACGGTGCATTTCATTAATGATACGAATCATTTGGACGGGATGTAAAGACTTATGTACAAAGTTGTATTTTTCGATGTTGACGGTACGTTATTAAGTGAGATTGATAGAAGCATGCACGAAAGTACAAAAGAAGCGATACGAAGGTTAATAGATAAAGGAATTCACGTAGTTGTTACAACTGGAAGACCGTATAGTTTATGCTCACAATTTAAGGAACTAGGTATAAATACGTTTATTTCAGCAAATGGTGCACATATAAAATGTGGGAAAGAAGTTATACATAAATCAGTACTTTCAAGCGAAATCGTTCATGATATTTCAAATTTTGCTGAATTACATGGTCACAGTGTTTCTTACTTTACAGAAGAATTTGCAATGAATAATATTGCTTCCAAAGATGAACGTGTCATGCGAGCGTTAAATGAAACTTTAAATTTAGAGCGGTATCCTGACAAAGTTAGAAACTTATCAGATGAGATGTATTGCATATGTCTGTATGCTGATGATACAGAAGCTCAAAAATTCATTGAAAGATATCCAGCACTTACGTTTGAGCGTTTTCATGGTTACGTTATAAATGTATTGGAAGATAGTAAAGTATCGAAGCTAACTGCAATTCAAAAAGTATTGGAACATTTAAACATTAGTAAATTAGAAGCCATTGCTTTTGGCGATGGTGGAAATGATATTGAGATGTTGCAGTATGTAGGATTAGGAGTTGCGATGGGAAATGGTGGAGAGGAGTTGAAGAGAAGGGCTGATTTCGTTACAACGAAGGCGAGTGAAGGCGGAATTTCTTATGCCTTAAAGAAGTTGCGTATTATTTAAAACTAATAATTAGTGTGAAAAATCCTGTTTTAATAATGGCTTTTGTTAATATGTCTACTGTTTTAGGGAATTATTTGAGCTCTCCTACTTACAATTTAACTGCAGAACAAATCCTTTATTTTCGCTTAGCAGGGCTGTTTGGTATGTTGCTGTCACCACTTGCAGGTCGTTTAACAAAGAGGTTTGAAGTAAGAAAGGTTCTTCAAGGAGGATTGTTGATTGCTATTTTTAGTCTAAGTTCAATGGGCTTTGTTTCGGATCTATCTCTACTTGTAATGATGAGTGTCTGTTTTGTAATAGGTATTGCTATATCCGTTCCGTCTTTAGTTTCTCTTGTAGGTCAATTAGGAGGGAAAGCAAGGGGAATATACTTTTATTTTATTTTTAGGTACTAGTATAGGACCTATCATTTCTATTTATCTTATGAAAATAGGAGGTTATGCTCAAACATTTATTTTATTAGGAATGATACTTTTTATTGGTTTTGTAGCTTCTCTATTTATAATTAATGAATGAGTGAGTGGAAAATCACTCAAATAAAGGAATGCGAGGATCTTTCATATGCTCGCATAATAAAATATGAATTTGTCCACGATGATGATAAAAGTGTGCAACGATTTCAAGTAACCATTCAAAGCGCGAATAAGAAATCCCCCAATAGGCAGTCATAACTTCTGCTAATTCTATTTGGGAGTAGGAAAGAAATGTTTTAGAGAGAAGGTTGTATCCTTCAATCATCGTTTGTTGCATGTGAGCAACTGTTACGGGCGTATGTTCTATATAAAAGGTATGTAATTCTTTTTCTGAAATACCATTTAAAATGAGTAAATCAGCGTGACAAATAAGAGAAAGATGTGCACACATTTCAAATAATGATCGTTTTGAGTGAATCGGTTGTATTTTCAAATCGTTTTCACTATATTGGTTAAGCATATAAATAGAAGTATCAATAGCAACTTTTAGTTGATGCAATGCAGATTGAACAAACATTGTAATTCTCCTCGTCTCCGTATATAATAGTTTCTTGAGGATATTATATAATACTCAAAATTCCGAAAATTCTAGTAGTTTGACTAGCATAATGAAAAGTATTATATTGTAAAAGGTCATATGAAACGTGAAATAGAATGGAATGCAATTATTGAGTTAGGAGTTAGACCAATGAGTTTGAAATATGGAAGAGATACAATTGTAGAAATTGACTTAAATGCTGTAAAACATAATGTAAAAGAATTTAAAAAACATGTAAATGATGAAGAAATTAAGATGATGGCTGCTGTAAAAGCGAATGGGTATGGCCATGGGGCAGTTGAAGTTGCCAAAGCTGCAATTGAAGCGGGAATACATCAACTTGCAGTTGCATTTGTAGATGAAGCAATAGAATTAAGAGAAGCAGGAATTACTGTACCAATTTTAATTTTAGGATACACACCAGTAGCGGCTGTAGAAGATGTAATTCAATATGACGTTATGATGACTGTTTATAGAGTGGAAGATTTACATGGTATAAATGAAATTGCAAACCGTCTTCAAAAGAAAGTACAAATTCAAGTGAAAATTGATACAGGAATGAGTCGTATCGGTTTACAAGAAGAAGAAGTTAAACCATTTTTAGAAGAATTAAACCGTATGGAGTATGTAGAGGTAGTAGGGATATTTACGCATTACTCTACAGCAGATGAAATCGATAAATCATATACGAATATGCAAACAAGTTTATTTGAAAAGGCTGTTAATACAGCGAAAGAATTAGGAATTCAAATACCATATATTCATAGTTCAAATAGTGCGGGATCAATGGAATTAAGTAACACATTTCAAAATATGGTACGCGTTGGAATAGGAGTGTACGGTATGTATCCATCAAAAGAAGTGGATCATTCAGTCGTTTCTTTACAGCCTGCGTTGTCGTTAAAATCAAAAGTAGCTCATATTAAACATGCGAAGAAGAATCGTGGTGTAAGTTATGGGAATACGTATGTAACAACTGGTGAAGAATGGATTGCGACTGTACCAATTGGTTATGCTGATGGTTATAATCGTCAATTATCTAATAAAGGCTATGCGTTAATTAATGGGGTTCGAGTACCTGTTATTGGCCGTGTTTGTATGGATCAGTTAATGTTGGATGTTTCAAAAGCGATGCCAGTACAAGTAGGAGACGAAGTAGTATTCTACGGTAAACAAGGTGAAGAAAATATCGCAGTAGAAGAAATAGCGGATATGTTAGGTACAATAAACTATGAAGTTACATGTATGCTAGATAGAAGAATTCCGCGTGTCTATAAAGAAAATGACGAAACAACTGCAGTTGTAAATATATTAAGAAAAAACTGAATCATTTCGATTCAGTTTTTTTATTTTTTTATTCATATCAAATGCGAATATACCCTCGTTATGTAATACGGAGTAAACTTTGTGAAACACACTTTTTAGTTCAACTAAATTAAACTATCACCGGCAGAGATGACCAGTCCCGCAACAAAGATCTAATATACGAGAGTAGGGAAGAGCATCTTGTAAAACGAGGCTGGATAGGAGTATTCAACAAAATGTCCCCAATGTTTATTATAGATGTCTGCTAAAATATCATAATTAGAATAAATTGTTTTTTTAACATATGTATTCACCTAAAAATTAATTAAATTATAATAGTCATGCCTCGTGTTAATTTCAAAACCACATTGTGTATATAGTTTTAAAGCGTGGATATTTTTCGTTTCGACGTCTAACTCAATTGTTGAAACTCCTTCTGTAATAAGAGTATGTACTATATTACAAAGAATATCTTTTCCGTATCCTTTACCTTGATAAGAAGGATGAACGGCGAATCCTGATAGTGTAGTAGATTGCTCTTGTTTAGAAACTGTAATTGTTCCTATCACTTTTCCAGCAATAAGGGCACTGTAAACTTGATGGGAAGATGAATTCATCATTTTTTGTAACCATGTAGCCGTATTTTCTACTGAATCACCAAAAGCTTTACTAGAAACTTCAATAAGATCAAGAAGTGATTCTGAAGGTGCAAGAGTAAGCTGTATATTATTATCTGTTGTTTTTTGAATTTCGTTTGTTTTGAACTCCATACTATATTCACTGTATAAATATGGTAACTTCATATGTTTTACAAATTCATTCCCAGAAATAGAATCCCCATTAATAATAAGAAGAGCTTCATCTGTCTCTCTATTTTGTATTTCTTTCATTGCAGTTTGTAAAAGGATAGTTCCGAAACGTTGTTTTCTAAAATGAGGATGTACAAAGCCTATTAGTTCAAGCTTTGTTGGTCTTTCGAAATCATACATATTTAAAGCGCCAATTAATTGAGTACCGTTATAAAGAAGAAAATCGTTTATATAATCTTCATTTCGATTTTTTAAAAAGTTGATATGTAAATCTGAAGAGTAATCAAGATTGTCTTGTTGCCCACAAATATAAGCCAAATCCTTCATTTGTTGTATTTCACTTTCTGTTACAGAACGCTTTTTCTGAATATCCATTGTATACTCCCTCTCATTTGTATTTAAAAATAGGATGGGTGACTTAACCATTTCTTTAATTCCACATTACCTTGCACAGATAACAGTCGGTATAAATAATGATAAGGCTGTCTATATTCTTCTAAGTTAGGAATAGACATAATTGTTTCGTAACCACTTTTAAAGGCATGTGCTTCTTTTTCTGTAAATTCCATAAATTCATTATATAACAGATGATGTGTTATGAGGATAAAGATAAAAAGATTGAAAGCATACTTACATTTATAGTGAAAACTCATTAAAAATATTATATTTCTCTATTTTTGTATGAATTGTCTGAAAATAATAGTGGTAATACTTGAATGTAAGACTCGTATCTTTAAATCTATGAAGAGTAAAAGTAAAATTAAGCATTCATTTATAAGATTGTGAATCACAATAATGTAGGCTATAGAAAATATTTCTCAATAATAAAATGAAGAGAAAAGCATGAAGAAGTAGAATGCATTCATTTATAATAGACTTAAATTAATTAATATAATTAATTGTTAATTTTATTATATTAATTGGATAGGAGAGAATGTTATGGCAAATGTACTCGTAATAAATTTTCCTGGGGAAGGTCATATTAATCCGACTTTAGCTGTTGTAAGTGAGTTAATTCAGCGAGGGGAAACAGTTGTTTCTTATTGTATTGAAGATTATAGAAAGAAGGTTGAAGCAACAGGTGCGGAATTCCGAGTATTTGAGAATTTTCTCTCTCAAATTAATATTATGGAACGAGTAAATGAAGGTGGGAGCCCTTTGACGATGCTATCTCATATGATTGAAGCATCAGAGCGTATTGTTACTCAAATTGTAGAAGAAACAAAAGAGGAAAAATATGATTATTTAATATATGATAATCATTTTCCAGTAGGACGTATTATAGCGAATATTTTACAATTACCAAGCGTTTCATCCTGTACAACGTTTGCTGTTAATCAGTACATTAATTTTCATGATGAGCAAGAATCGAGACAAGTAGATGAAATGGATCCATTATATCAATCTTGTTTAGCGGGAATGGAAAGATGGAATAAGCAGTATGGAATGAAATGTAATAGTATGTATGATATTATGAACCATCCTGGTGATATTACGATTGTATATACTTCAAAAGAATATCAGCCGCGTTCAGAGGTGTTTGATGAATCGTATAAATTTGTAGGTCCATCAATTGCTACTCGAAAAGAAGTGGGGAGTTTTCCTACCGAAGATTTAAAAAATGAAAAAGTGATTTTCATTTCTATGGGAACAGTTTTTAATGAACAGCCTGCTTTGTATGAAAAATGTTTTGAAGCTTTTAAAGATGTTGATGCGACAGTCGTATTAGTCGTTGGGAAGAAGATAAATATAAGTCAATTTGAAAATATCCCGAAAAACTTTAAGTTGTATAATTATGTCCCGCAATTAGAAGTTTTACAGCATGCTGATGTATTCGTGACACATGGTGGTATGAATAGCTCGAGTGAAGCGTTATATTACGGTGTTCCATTAGTTGTAATTCCGGTAACAGGAGATCAGCCATTCGTTGCAAAACGATTGACTGAAGTAGGGGCAGGCATAAAACTTAATCGTAACGAGTTAACTTCTGAATTATTACGTGAGACTGTAAAGAAAGTAATGGATGATGTGACGTTTAAGGAAAATAGTCGTAAAGTGGGAGAGTCGCTTAGAAATGCTGGTGGATATCAAAGGGCAGTTGAGGAAATATTTAAATTAAAAATGAAGCCGTACGTAAAGATTAAATAGATGTTAAAAACACACTTACTTTTAATTTGTAAGTGTGTTTCTAGTATTACGCGTTACATGTGTTACATAAAAATAGCGATAAAGGAGAAACTTTTGTGTATATAAATCGATACCTTTGAATTAGTAGTAAAATTACGTTAAAATAATACTAAGAAAATATATAAGTTTTGGGGGTAATGAATGAAGAAAGTATTTGAATACGTATTATTAACAATTGGCTCAATTATAGTAGCAGGTTCATTAGAGCTTATTTTAGCACCTAATGGATTAGTAGATGGCGGGGTAACGGCTATTGCTATTATGGCAAATAAAGTTGCAGGATTGCCGCTTTATGGTGTGTTCTTAGGAATTAATATCCCAATTTTATTATTTACTGCAAAAGTAATGGGAAAGAAATTTTTTATCCGTACATCTTATGCGAATGTAGTTACAACACTCGGATTAATTTATTTAAAACCATTTCCAGCAATTACGACTTCTGAGTTATTAATTGTACTTTATGGTGGAGTACTGTTTGGAATTGGTGTTGGGATTGTTGTTAAAATGGGTGGAGCAATTGACGGTTCGGAAATGTTAGCAGTTTGGATGAATAAACACTTTAATGTACCGATTAGTACATTTTTACTTGCAGTAAATGCAGTTATTTTCATCTTTGTTGCCATTTTATTTTCAATCGAACAAGCGATGTTTTCGTTAGCAATTTTCTATATTGTTACGAAGATGATTGATTTTATACTAGATGGTATTAATCAAGGTAAGAGCGTTATGATTATTTCTGGTAAGAATAAAGAAATAGGCGATTTACTTATGAAAGAATTGCAACTATCTGTTACGTATCTACATGGAGAAGGTGGTTTTTTAGGGGAGCATAAGAGAATCATTTATTGCATTACAAACCGATTCATTTATCCGAAAATGAAAGATCTCGTTCTCTCTGTAGATCCAACCGCTATAATTGAAGCTTCCTATTCAACAGAAACGACTGGTGTGAAGCGTCCGGGAAGGAAAGCTAGGTCAGGTGAATAACTAGAAGAAGGCTGTCCAAAAAGTTATTTTGGAACAGCCTTCTTTTTTATTTTGTTGAATTGTTAACATGTTACAAGTTAAACCCACTGTTAACAAGTTTCCTTGCAACTAGGAAACCAAGCGTCTTTCAATAATATAGCCAACGTTTCAATTTTATTTTCCGGAATACTACCAAAGCCGAGTAATACGTATGATTCCTTACGTAAATCATTCACGAAATCATATGGAGAAAGTGGGTATAATTTAACGGTTTGTTTTTTAGCGGATTCAATCAGTTCATTTTCATTCATACTGTTATGGACACATAAAACAATATGAAGTCCGGACTGTTCGCCAAGAATTTGAACATTAGCCCCCATTTCTTTCATAATGGATTTTACTAATGCATGATGTTTTCTTTTATAAAGTGTACGACTTCGATTAAGGTGACGTTCCCAATTCCCGTTTTGTATAAAGTTAGCAAAAGCAAGTTGTTGTATTGTAGAGACTGTTTGTTTGAAAATTCCATGCAGTTCTTGATATATTTTTAAAAGGTGTGGTGGTAAAACAACATATCCCATTCGTAAAGAAGGTAAAAAAGATTTTGAGAAAGTCCCCATATAAATAACGCGTTCATTTGAGTCAAGACTTTGTAAAGAAGGAATCGGCTTACCAGCGTAGCGAAACTCTCCGTCATAGTCATCTTCAATAATGTATCCATTGCAATCATTAGCCCACTTTAACAATTCTAATCTTCTAGATAAAGGCATAATAATCCCGAGTGGAAATTGGTGTGATGGTGTAACGTATGCGACATTGGAATTTGTATTGTATAAACTAGAAATATCAATCCCTTTTTCATCCAATGGTATGGGATGAATTTGTCTATCACAGCTTTTAATAATTGCGTGTATACGGTGAAATCCAGGGTTTTCAATGCCGTATTCTTTTGTAGGGCCAAGCAGTTGAAGTAGTAGCCAGAGAAGTGGCTGTGTTCCGGCGCCGATCACAATTTGATCAAGTGAAGAATGGACACCGCGAGAATGATATAAATATGTTGATATATGCTCTCGAAGAGCGAATTCACCTTGAGGATCTTCTTTGGCAAATAGTGCATTTTCGTATGTAAGTATGGATTCTTGTAATGCTCGTTTCTAATTTGTAATCGGAAATGCATTTTGATCAATAAGTCCTTGGCTACAATCATATTCAAATTTTTCGTCTATCAAATTGCTCGTCTTCTTTGCTGCATTTCGCTTTTTATTTGGGATAACGTCAATATCGAAATTTGCTACAAAAATACCACGTTTCGGTTTACTTTCTACATAACCTTCAGCTAATAATTGTTGATAAGCTGATTCAACAGTAATGCGGCTAATATTAAGTTGTGATGCTAAATTTCTGTGTGAGGGTAGACGCGTGCCGACAGAAATAGCCCCTTGTATAATTTCAGCTTTAATATATTCGTAAATTTGCAAGTAAATAGGTGTGTTACTTTGTAATTGCAATGGGATAGTAAAATCCATATAAAACTCTCCTTTAAAACTGGCCTTATAAAAAACACTTAAACTGTCACTTAAGTGAAGGGCAGTTACTTTCTATAATAATGATATAACATTTAGAAAAGTAAATAAATAGTTAGAGGAGAGTTAAAAATGAATGTTAAAGAAGTAGTAACAGAAGAGCAATTACATGAAGTATTACCTGTTTTACAGCAATTACGAATGAAACTTTCAAAAGAGGAAACAAGCTCTTTATTTCGAAATATGAAAGAAGAAAATTATAAACTATTTTCGCTGCGTAATGAGAATGATGAAGTTGTTAGCCTTGCAGGTGTAGCGATTTGTACGAACTTTTATAATAAGAAACACGTTTTCGTATATGACCTTGTAACAGCAGAAGCACATCGTTCAAAAGGACATGGGAAAGTATTACTTTCGTATATAGAGAACTGGGGAAAGGAAAACGGATGTGAGTCTATCGTCCTCACGTCAGCATTTTCAAGAATTGATGCTCATCGTTTTTATGAAAGAGAAGGGTATGATAAGGTGAGTTATTCTTTTTATAAAGAATTATAAATAATAATAAGAAGAAGTTGTCCCGCAAAAGTTGGGAACAACTTCTTCTTATTTATTAAGTTATTATTGAACCGTAAATAGGTTGTAAGTTATGGTATATGTATTTGAAAAGGTTATATAGTGTATTTTGTCGAATTGTTTTAATTTAATAAAGAGGATGATTGGAGCGCTTATACTTGAAAAAAATAAAGAAACTATCAATCCCTAATGATGCTAGAGTTATTGTCATATCTGATATTCATGGAGAATTAAATCTTTTAAAAGAAGCACTACATAAAGTTAACTTTAAAGATGAAGATTATTTAATTATTAATGGAGATCTTTGCGAGAAAGGACGAGATAGCGTAGGCGTAGTAAACTACGTTATGAATCTTGTAAAGAACAATTCAAAGGTTCACGTTGTTGAAGGGAATTGTGAAGTTTTAGTTGATGCTCTTCTAAATGAAAATCCTGGTCTTATTAATTATTTATGTACGAGGAAGCATTCAATTTTTAATGAATGGCTAGAGCAATTGGTTTTTTCAGTTCATGAGGGCACTTCAATTCGTGAAGTGAAAGAAGCATTGTTAAGTGAATTTTCACAAGAACTATATTGGCTAACAGAGTTGCCAACAGCGATTGAAACAGAAGATTATATTTTTGTGCATGCCGGTCTAGAAGATAGAGTAGATTGGAAAGAAACTGAGCGCAAAAATGCGATAGCAATGCCGGAGTTTTTCAATCAATCACATAAAGCAAATAAGTATGTAATAGTCGGTCATTGGCCTGTCGTGAACTATTCTGAAGAAGCACCGTCTAATAATCCAGTTATTGATAAGGAGAAAAAAATTATTGCAATTGATGGAGGAAATGCAATTAAAGAAGCAGGGCAGTTAAACGTATTTATTATTCAGAGGAAACAAACGGGCGATACGTTTTCTTATACATATGTAGACTATTTTCCAGAGTACGAAGTAATAGCGGATTTTAATGCGAATTCAGAAATGCAGGGCGGAGTGACATATCCGTATTATTACATAGAGCCTATCGAGAAGATGCAAGATTACACCGTATGTAAACAAAAGGAAACGAATAATGTGCTCACTGTAAAAAATGAATATATGAAACAACTTAAGTCAGGTGAATATACAGTGAAAACCGATATTTCTTGTGCGCAAATAAGCGTTAGGAAGGGAGATATCGTTTCTCTCATTGATGATAGCTGTTCAGGATATGATTTAATTAAAAAGATGGCGTAGAGGGTTGGATAGAGAAAGGGATTTTAGTTGAGATAGAAAAAGTGAAAAATAAAACATTAAGCTGAAATAGGAGGGATATAACCTCCTATTTTTTTAAAGGAGTAGATTGCTTGCTGTCTTTAATAAGTAAATAAATCGTACTCGGCAGAATGATAAGCTTCATTCCTAAAAGAATTGCTAGTATAGCATAACCTCTATAGGGAGCAGAAACGATAAAAGGAAGTATCGCTAAAAAAATACCTGCTATCATCATTGAAATACTACTAATATTTGAAGCTCTTTTTTCAAGGTGCTTATCATTCCATTCTAATGAAACGGTTGATTTAGTCGTATCAATTTTGGAACTGAAATAACCTATTAATATAAATAAAAGCCCTAATGCTAAAAATATGAAATGATCAAGAGGAAGTGAAAAGCCAAGAGCGATGAGGGCGATGACAATATCGACAAAAAATAAGAATAGTAACATTGTGTTGCCGATCCAATGGAGAAATTTCTGGTTACTCGCTGCTTTAGATAAAGCTAAAAATACAAAGAATAAGAAGGAACATATAATTATATTTACGATTACAAAAGTGCTTTTATCCATTGTTGATGTAGGCGTTCCATTAAAGTCCCATTTCGTAACAATATTTGATGGTAAGAAGAAATATAGAATAATATTTGTCGTAACAATAGTGAGAAATAAAGCAATACTAAATCGATTCTTCACTGAATCACCAGCTTTCTAAATCAATAATTGGTATCTAATAACAAAATTATACAATATAATAAATGATATTAGTTTTGATTTTTCTGAAAAAACATTATAATTATATATGAAATAAAGAGGAATGCAGGAGGGAATTATGCAAAACGTTGTATTAAAGGGGAAGAAAGTTACAATTCGTACAATAGAAGAATCGGATATAAAAACATTATGGAATATCATATTTAAAGAAGAAAGCCCAGAATGGAAGAAATGGGATGCGCCATATTTCCCGTTCTCAATGCAAGAATACTCTTCCTATAAAGAGAAGATGCAAACTCGTTTGCAAGAAGAACCACTGTCAAATTTAATTATAGAAAATAACGGTCAAATTATAGGGACGGTCGGATTTTATTGGGAGCATAAACCGACGCGTTGGTTGGAGATGGGAATTGTTATTTATAATCCAACTTACTGGAATGGTGGCTACGGTACAGAAGCGTTAACGTTATATCGAGATTTATTATTTGAAAAGATGGAAATTGGTAGAGTAGGGCTCACGACTTGGTCTGGTAATGAACGAATGATGAAAGTAGCGGAGAAAATAGGAATGAGCTTAGAAGGTAGAATGCGAAAGTGTCGTTATTATAACGGAACATACTATGATTCTATTCGAATGGGCATGATTCGTGAAGAATGGGAAGCGCTATGTGTAACGAAGGGGTGAGAAAGATTGTACGCTATTATTGCTACATTTGATCGTGTGTTTACTAATAAAATTACAGAATTGCAAAATGAATTAACAAATGTAATTGGAACAAATCAATTAGCTGGAGTAGAACCTCATATAACGATTGCGGATTATAATGAGTTAGATGTTAATTTATATATTGAAAAATTAAAGGGATTTGTAGCTATTCAAGAAAACATGTCTACAGTCACTTTTCCTTCTGTTGGAATTTTTCCTACTAATGGAACGGTCTTTCTAGCGCCGACCGTTACCGATGAATTGTTAAAACTTTATTATTCTTATCATGATTATTTTAAAACTTTTCATGACAACCCAAATTCATATTACGTACCGGGAAAATGGGTTCCGCATTGTACAATTGCAAATAAATTACATACAAAGCAGTTTTTAAGTGTAATGGAATATATTTATGGAAAGTTTGATTTTGCAACAGCTTCAATTGAGAAATTAAAATTAATTAAGGTGAATTATGAAAATGGTTTTGCCGTTTCTTCTAGTATATTAGCAGAATATAATTTAAAGAGAATGGAGACATCGAGATGACATATATAATTAGAGAAATGAAGCAAGAAGATATTCATGCTGTACAATCAGTAGCAAAAATAGCTTGGCATGATACATATGAAGGCATTATTCCAAGAGAAATTCAAGACAGTTTTTTAGACGAGGCATATTCTGATGAAAAAATGAAATATCGTCTTAAAAATACGCATTTATTCGTTGCGGAAGAAGAAGGAGAAGTAATAGGGTTTGCGAACTTTTCACCTGTTAGACTACAAAATGAAGCGGAATTAGGTGCGATTTATTTGTTACCAGATCAGCAAGGAAAAGGGATCGGAAGTGCTTTATTACAAAAAGGAATTAAAGCATTAAATGGGATACGGAAATTGTACATACATGTAGAAGCAGCAAATGAAAAAGGAAAACGCTTTTATGAAGCGAAAGGTTTTGCTGAATTAGAGCAATTTGAAGAAGACTTTGAAGGACATATGATGCAGACAGTAAGGATGGTTTTATACGTATAAGGAGGACTAGTAATGAAAATTTTTGATTTTAGTGAAAAAGTAGGAAAGCACCTATCAGTATTTCAATCTAATTTCATCATGTCGAAAATATTAAACCATCGAGGAAATATACATATCGGTGCTATGCATTTACACGAGAATGGAATCATCGGTTATCCCGCATTAACGGGCAGTAAGAACCCTGCCTCAAAATTCAGCGAAAGCAAACAAGTTAGGTGGGGGATCAACTGCCCGTAAAAGCCCGATTGGTTTAACTAATAATCAGTGGGGGATGAATAAAACCCCCACTGATTAAAGTTTCACTTTATCACGAAGCAGTTGTATCTCAACTGCTTCTTATTGTGGATGGAGCAGGATATGTATGTGGGGTAAATAAAGAAAAGATAAAGATAGAGGCGGGACAAGCTGTGTTTTGGGAAAAGGGAGAGCTCCATGAAACAAGTACAGAACACGGATTAACAGCAATTGTTATGGAAGCGGAGAATCTTGAACAAGCGATAGTAATGCCTATTATTCAAGGGGAGTTGTGAAAAATGATTGTTAAGGCGAATCAAGAAGATACCAATGAAATATTAAAATATTCGGCTCAATCGCTTTTTGAAGGGACGAGAGGGAATTGTCAATTAAGTACCGAGAAAGCAATTGAGATTACAAAGCCGATTGTAGAAAAAGGAGCATACTATTTAATCGTTAAAGAAAAAAATAAAGTAATGGGATGGATATTAATAGGGGAAAATACAGACTATTTTTCTCGTGAAAAACTTGGATTTATATATGAATTGTACGTTTTCCCAGAATATCGCGGGAGAGGATTATCGCGAGAACTGATGGAAGCTGGTATTAAGGAATTAAAGGAGAAGTATTCAGAAATTCGGTTGAATGTATTTGCTGGGAATTTTGCAAAAGAGATGTACGAAGAGTTTGGGTTTGTTGAAAGGCAGGTAATTATGACTTTGAAGTGAGTAGAATAGTCTGAATGAGAGAAGAGAAAATAATGATTTAGTGGCTACTTTATCGCTGGAATTTAAAGCGAATAAGTATAAAATAGATGGTTTGCCTTTATTTTATAGTAGATTTATAGAGTGTGCTTAAAAAACAAATAAATTAGTATTATATAATATATCGTTATTATAGTAAAAGAGAAATTTTGGAAAAATATCATTTTTTTGTTTAGAAATTTTTAAATTATTGATATAATCAATTTGTAGAATTGATTATTGGTTAATTTTACTATTTTTTAATTTTAAGGGGGATTTAATAATGGCAGGACAAATTCGTATGTCACCAGAGGAGCTTAAATCGAAAGCGACTCGATATGGACAAGGTGCAAATCAAATTGAGGACATTTTACGTCAACTACAAAACTTACAAAATGAATTAAGAGGAGAATGGGAAGGTCGTGCTTTCGAAGGTTTTGACCAACAGTTCAATCAATTAAAGCCAAAAGTACAAAACTTCGCACAGCTATTACAAGAAATTAATATGCAGCTTAATAAAACTGCAGAAGCTGTTGCTAGACATGACGAAGATCTTTCTCGTAATTTCGGTCTACAATAAGACAGATAAAAAGAAATATATAATTTAGCCATGCAACCATACGTTGTATGGCTAAATTACTTTAAAACTAGAGTAAGATACGAAGTCTTTCATCAGATAGACTCGCAGTCGCAGGAGTGATAAGTAGTGAAAAAGTTCAAATGGAGCATCTTGTTGT
Organism: Bacillus sp. M13(2017); assembly: GCF_002218325.1. Lineage (NCBI taxonomy): Bacteria > Bacillati > Bacillota > Bacilli > Caryophanales > Bacillaceae > Bacillus > Bacillus sp. M13(2017). The sequence continues at coordinate 27,689 of NZ_KZ268501.1, forward strand.
TTATTATTTTAGCTCTTGTACTATCAACAGGGGTCTCCTATTTAGCATTAAATCAAAATGTTAAGAAAGCTAATGAGAATACTACACCAAAAATGACAGTTGCGTTGGTAAATGAAGATCAGGGCACTGTATTTGAGGGCAATAAAATAGCGTTTGGAGATCAATTTGTTAAAAATGTAAATAAAAATACGAAACAAGAATGGTACGTAGTTAGTCGCGGGGTAGCAGAAAATGGATTGAAAAATAATAATTACAATATGATGATTGTTATTCCAAATGATTTTTCTAGGAAAGCAGTTGCGATTGATTCAGAGATTCCGGAGAAATTAACTTTAAACTACAAAGTAAATGCAACTGGGAATAAGGATTTGAAAGCTGAGGCAGAAAATACAGCTTCTGTTATTTTAGAAGATTTCAATAAGCAAATAATCGACGTTTATTTTGCGAGTATTATCGGTAAGCTACAAGGTGCACAAGATAATATAGGTAAAATAATTGAAAAAGGAAACGTTCAAACAACTATGTATAAAAAAGATATACATAGTCCGTTAGCAAATTACACAAATCAATTTAAAACAGTACAAGATTATACAGGTGTTTCTGTTAATAGTTTCAAAGGATTTCAGGATGTTTTAAAAGGTTTCGGTCAAGCGTTAGATGAAGGGAATAAATCTAACAGTACGTACTTAGATGGTTTTAATAACTTTCAAAAAATGCAAACTGATAACAATTTATTAGCGAATAATTTCACAAATCAATTTAATCAATATATGAATGATATGAATACAGGCGATGCTTTAAAGCAATTAAGTGCATTGGAATCCGCTAATAAAATTATTTCAAATCAATTTACGTTTTCAGAGAAAGAACCGAATATTTTAACTGATGCTTCAGCGATTCAAAAATATTTAGCAGATGTAAAAAAACAAGTGTCTGAATATGATACAGAACTTGCAGGAAAGTTAGAAAGTGATATTCAAGATACGGTAATTAAGAAATTAAAGCAATCAATGTCGAATGATGGAAAGCAAGAAATCTTCATAAATACATTAATGAAACAACCAGATGTTCGAATAAAGAAACAAATCGAGAATTTAATTGCGAAATTACCTAGTTTAAACATGGAAGAAATCGGTCAAAGTGATTTACCAGATACAACGAAATTACAACTGCAAAATGTAATTCAATTTACAAAAAAATATAATAAAGAAAATAATTTTTATTATGATCCTGTAAATAAAATGTCTTTAGGAAACGCCATTAAAGAAGTGAAGGATAGACTTTATACAGAGGGAATTACATTTAGTGATACTGCAAAAGTAATTAAAATGGAATCTCCGCAAATTTTGAAGATAAGTATTCCAGAAGAGTTTAAACTAGATGGAAGTACAGAAGCTTTATATATTGATGATGTGGATCGTACAAGTGACTTTCTACAAAGCGAAGCAGGAGAAATTACAATAGCTCCTCGTAATGAAGGGGATATAAAGATTAGCTTGCATGTGAAGCTAAAAGATCCAAACATCAATATAGATGTTTTCTCTCCTGTAACATGGCAGTGGGAATTGAGCGGGACTCATAAAAAAGAAACTAGTCCTGAAAAAGAAGAACCTAATAAAGAGGATAAAGGAACACAAACTGAAAATAGCAAGGTGGAAAATGTGGTTCATAAATCACAGTATGGCATAATGCCGTTAGTACACAATGCTAAAACGCCTATTATCAAAAAAATGGAAAACACAACAGGCAATAATGAAGGAAGCCAAGGAGGCGGAACAGGGAAAGACAACGGAACCGGAGGAAACCCAGGAGGCGGAACGGGAACAGATAACGGAACTGGAGGAAACCCAGGAGGCGGAACGGGAACAGATAACGGAACTGGAGGAAACCCAGGAGGCGGAACGGGAACAGACAATGGAACCGGAGGAAACCCAGGAGGCGGAACGGGAACAGATAACGGAACTGGAGGAAACCCAGGAGGCGGAACGGGAACAGACAACGGAACTGGAGGAAACCCAGGAGGCGGAACGGGAACAGACAACGGAACCGGAGGAAATCCAGGAGGCGGAACGGGGACAGACAACGGAACCGGAGGAAATCCAGGAGGCGAAACGGGGACAGACAACGGAACCGGAGGAAATCCAGGAGGCGAAACGGGAACAGATAACGGTAAAGTTATTGAAAGTACAACGAATCAAGTTGTACATCAAAAAGCAGAAGTATTAACAAAAAATATATCTAGTGCATTAATAAAAGAAGCAGTAGATACAGTCGAAAGTTATCAAGGTTTAATGAGCCTTTACGAAATGTATTATGGGATTGATTTAAGAACGAAAGATGTAGGTCCTAAGTTAGAAGAGGGAAGTTTAGATGCAATTGCGACGAATCAATCTTTGTACTACGTATTAAATAAACAAAGCTTAATTGATTTAATTTCAAATCTTGTTTCATCAAGTATTACTACAGAAATAAAGCAAGATATGTCAGGTTTAAAACAAAAAATAAACTCTTATCAACAATCTATTACTAGTGCGGATCAAAATTCTATGCTACTAGCGGAGAAATTAAATGGAACGACGCAACAAGCAACTAGTATGAATGAAAATTTAGGAGAGTATTTAAAAGGTTTAGCGAAATGGCGTGAGAATAGCTTAAAGCTAGTTGAAGAGCAGCAAGTATTAACAACAAATCATGCTGGTGAGCAAACAGCTATTTTATCGTTAGATTCTGGTATTAAATCATTAATGATGCAAAGTCAGTCATTGGTCGAAAGTTCGAAGCATAGTTTAGCAACTTCAGACGATGTATATAAAACATTTGATCAAATTAATGGACAAGCAAAAGAAATTCAAGACAGCGGAACGACAATTGTTTCAAAAGCTGATTTATTATTAAATGACTTTACGAAGAAAATGGAAGATGATAAATCATTCTCCAAAAACTTTACGAAAATTTTAGCCAATAGCCGTATTGGAGATCGTCAAAATGAGATGCTATATGACTTTTTAGCTAGTCCAGTTCAAAAGCAAAATGATGGAGTAATTGTAGCAGGAAATGCTTTTACACCATACTTAATTGTATTAACTTGTTTCATTGTTGCATTATTTACAGCATACGCAATTGCGAATCAAGAAAAGAAAAGAATGCAATCAGATCATTTTGAAGAGAAATTCTCATTAATTGATATGAATGTACCAACTACAGTAGTAGCTTTCGGTATATCAATTGTGGAAGGGATTAGTATAGGTATCATTTCTGGGCGTCTTTTAAAGTTTGGTCAGGATCAAAGTTTACTATGGATTGCGTTCATCACATTTATTATGATGGCGTTTGTATTAGTCTCAACCTACTTATTACGACAAATAAAAATGGTAGGAATGTTTATACTATTAGTATTTTTAAGCATGTACCTGTTTTTAACTGAGGCAGTTGGAAGTAAAGTAGATCAAATGTCGTCTGTCGGAAAGATACGTCAATTCTCACCGCTTCAGTATATAGAAAGTTTTCTAAATGATTTTATTAGTGGTAAAGATACTGGGAAAGTTATTTTTGTCGTATTGTTTGTAATTGCCATTATTGGATTGGTTAGTAATCTATTTGTATGGCATAAGAAATGGGAGGAAAAAGAAGTAAATGATCAAACAATGGAGCATAGTGGCTAAGTTATCATTTCTCTCTATCCTTTTACTGTTTGTCGCGCTACCGATAAGGAGCGCGGCTGACAGTTATCTTGGTGATGATGGGAAGATTAAGTTTAAAGTGGATCGACTTGAAGAAAGCGACCAAGAAAAAAATAAAAAGGAACATAAGGAAACAGAATTAGATAAAGCATCGATTGAGTTATTTAACAAAGATATAGAAGAAGAAATTGAGAAAAAGAAAAAGAAAGAACAAAAAGATATGGAAGCTTTGCGAGATTCTCTTTTTACAAAACCAAAAGAGAATAATAGTGTTAAAGATACGAAAAATAGTTTGTTTAGCAGTGAATACATTGTCAGAAAAAGTGCAGATGAAGTAGCGAGTAATGAAACAATGAATGAAGAGCCAATTAGTATAACAATAATATTATTATTTGGCGGCGGCATTCTACTTATTTGCATCGGTATTTATACGGTTCTTCGTAAAAGTTGGAGGTAAAGCGATGGCAATACAAACACATATCAATGTGACAGTAGATTTTAGTAAATGGAATGGAAATACATATGATTTGCGTATTCCGAATCATCAATCTACTAAATATTTATTAAAAAACTTATTAGATACGCTAAAGATTGATAATCATGAAGGTTCACATTTTGTAATTAAAGTGAAAAATAAGTCAATTGTTTTAACAGATAATGATCGTTTAATTGATCACCAAATAACAGATGGAGATATTTTGCAAGTTTTATAAAGAATATTTTTTACTTTTAGTTATTTGAAAATAAGTTATTACGGGTTATAAAGAAAAGGAGAAGAGGATAAACATGACGGAAAAAATAATTCAAATTGATGCAATGAACTATCAATTTCAAATAGAAAAAGAAAATTGGAAATTGGAGATGACCAAATCTCAAACACGTATAAAAGACTTCCGTCAATTCGATATAATTACGGGCGAATCATCTGAATTTGTACCATTAACAATAGAAGAAACGGATGATATGTTTACGTTTCTATATCAAGTAGATAAAAAATTACATAAGTGGGACGATCTTAGCCGTTTTGGAAGAAATGAGAAATTAAGACTACTTCGGAATGTTGCGCAGTTTCGTAAATATTTAAATAAACGAATCACGTTCTTTTTACATCCAGACAATATAGTTTTTAATGCTAATTTAATACCAAGTATTATACATAGAGGAATTCGAGATATTGTTCCGCCAACCCCGTTATTAGAAGAGCAATTTTTAACACAATATAAGTGTCTAATTATTGCTTTATTCTCCCAAAAACATAACTTTGATGATTTGTATGCTGGGTTACTAAAAGATGCAAAAGAAACAACATTTGAACAGACCGTTGCTCAAATGGAAAGCTTAGATGCATTACTGCAGTTTCTTGATGACAGCTTTGAGAAGGAACAAACAAAAACAGAAAAAAATATGCAGTTAGTACCTAAAAAAAGCTACAAATCATTTAAATACTTAGCTTTTTCCTTCATAGCGGCGACAGTTATTTTAGCTGCTCCTTTAATATATTTCACTTTTATAAAATTTCCTTATCAAAATAAATTGTTAGAAGCAAATGCAAGTTTCATAGCAACTGATTATGACAAAGTCATTACGCAATTGAATGAAGAGGAGTTTGAATCATTGCCGATTGCATCTAAATATGAGTTAGCATTTGCATACATTACAGCTGAAAAACTAGGTGAAGCTCAAAAGAAATCGATTATGAAAAACATTAGTTTGAAAAGTGATGAAAAGTATTTGCTGTATTGGATGTATAACGGAAAAGGTAATTTTGATAAATCATTAGATTTAGCTAAGACACTTGATGATCCTCAGCTTATTATGTACGGCCTTGTTAAACAAATTGAATCACTGAAAAATAATCCTGATTTATCAGGGGAAGAACGTGATCAAAAGTTAAAAACATATGAGCAACAATTAGATGAATATAAAAAGAAATATGGCAATTCATCAAGCGATAAAAATTTGTCGGACACAGAGAAAAAAGAGTAAGCAGTTGAAAAGGAGCAGTGAACACGGATGGAGCAACTATTAGTATTGACTTATGGAGACAAAATATATAAGTGCACATTACATCCAAATGAGCAATCAATAGTGTCGATTGGAAAAGAGTGGACAAATGATATTACGAATCCAAGTTTAGAACAAGAAATAGAGTTAAAGTGGAATAATGAAGTAAATGCTTGGATGGTACAGGATCAATTAATAGAATTTAATAAGGAAATTGAGATTGGGAAAACAAGAGATGTGAGCTTGAAAATCTTTATATCTATTGTTGGCACAACTAAAGTGTTTGATATCGGAACGAAACATTCTCTTACAGTGAGTCAAAACGATTACGATGATATTTCTATTACCGGGACTATTGTAGATTTAATGCTATCTCGCGAAACGTTGTACGATTCTTTTAAAGTGAACGTGTATGGCGGGGATGTATTTCATAATTATACGAAGTTAAAAGATAGCGTTATGTTGGAATCAGGAGACGTATTATATTTTGATGGTATTTTATTGGAGATTGGTAGTGAAGACATTCAAGTACTTTCTTCAGAAGATAAAGTGAAATCTGCGTTACCTATTTTAGTAGAATCAGAAACAAATTATCAAAGTGGTTATCCAGACTATCATCGTTCACCACGTATTATTTACCGTGAACCAGAAGAGAAAATGACAATTGCAAAGCCTTCAAGTATGCCATCAAAACCAACGGAGCATTTAGCAAGAATCATTGCACCTTCACTTGTCATGATTGTCGTAACTGTATTACTTGCTATTTTCATGAAATATGGAATGTTTATTATCGCATCGATTGCGATGACATTAGTAACAATCATTGTTTCTGTCACATCGTATATTAAAAATTTGAAGCAATATAAAGTCGACATTGTTGAACGAGATAAAAGCTATAGAGAGTATATAAAACAAAAAACGAAAGATTTACATGCAGAAAGTGAAAAACAGCGTCACGCATTACATTATCACAATCCAAATGTAGAAGTAATACGTAATATGGCAGTTCAAGTAAATCCTAGAATTTATGAAAAAACAATGTTACATCATGATTTCTTAACATTTAGCGTTGGAACAGGACAAGCTAATACGAGTTTTGAAATTCAATTTAATGAAGAAGAATTTAGTCAAACGAAAGATGAATTAATCGATATAGCACGTGAACTAAGACAGCGTTATCTATCATTGGAAGATGTACCAGTTGTAACAGATTTAATGAATGGACCAGTCGGTTATATTGGCCAACGCTCTTTAGTGTTAGAGCAATTACAATTATTAGTTGCACAAACGGCTTTATTCCATAGTTATTATGACTTGCAGTTTATTACTATTTTTCCGGAAGAAGAAAAAGAAAAATGGGATTGGATGCGCTGGTTACCTCATGGAAGTGTTCGCGATATAAATGTACGTGGATTTGTATACCATGATCGTAGCCGTGATCAAGTGTTAAATAGTTTGTATCAAATATTGAAAGAACGAAAATTAAAACTAGATGAAAAAAGTTCTACTAATGAAAAAATGTACTTTGCACCGCACTATGTCGTTCTCATTACAGATGAAAAACTAATATTAGACCATGTTGTTATGGAATTCTTTAATGATGATCCGAGTCAATTAGGTGTATCACTTGTATTTGTACAAGATGTTATGCAAAGTTTACCGGAGCATGTGAAAACGGTAATAGATATAAGAGATGCAAAACAAGGGAACATCATCTTAGAGCAAGGAGAGCTTGTTAACCGTCAATTTAAACTAAATCACGTACCGAAAGGGTTTAATTTAGAAGATATTTCACGGGCATTAGCACCATTAAATCATTTGCAAAACTTAAAAAATAGTATTCCAGAAAGCGTAACATTTTTAGAAATGTACGGCGTTGAAAAAGTAAAAGAACTGAATATCACAAGTCGTTGGGAGAAAAATGCAGCGCATAAATCTTTAGCTGTACCACTTGGATTACGTGGTAAAGAAGATATCGTAAACTTAAATTTACACGAAAAAGCACACGGACCACACGGATTAATAGCAGGTACAACAGGTTCAGGTAAATCGGAAATTATACAATCGTACATTTTATCTCTAGCAGTTAATTTCCATCCGTACGAAGTAGCCTTTTTACTAATTGACTATAAAGGCGGCGGTATGGCGAATTTATTCAAAAACTTACCGCATTTATTAGGAACAATTACGAACTTAGATGGAGCACAAAGTATGAGAGCGCTCGCATCAATTAAAGCTGAGTTACAAAAAAGACAACGATTATTTGGGGAAAATGATGTAAACCATATTAATCAGTATCAAAAACTGTATAAAGAAGGCTTAGTAAGTGAACCGATGCCACATCTATTTTTAATTAGTGATGAATTCGCGGAACTGAAGTCAGAACAACCAGAGTTTATGAAAGAGTTAGTTTCAACAGCGCGTATCGGTCGTTCGCTCGGAATCCATTTAATATTAGCTACGCAAAAACCGAGTGGTGTTGTAGATGATCAAATTTGGAGTAACTCGAAATTCAAACTAGCATTAAAAGTTCAAAATACGTCAGATAGTAATGAAATTTTAAAAACACCGGATGCTGCTGAAATTACATTACCAGGACGTGCTTACTTACAAGTTGGGAATAATGAAATTTATGAACTATTCCAATCAGCTTGGAGCGGAGCAGACTATGTAGAAAATAAAGAGGATAAAGAACATTTAGATGCAACAATCTATGCAATAAATGATCTAGGACAATATGAAATATTAAGTGAAGACTTAAGTGGACTTGGTAGCAGTAAAGAAGTAATAAGCGTACCATCTGAACTGGATGCTGTTATTGACTACATTCACGATTACGCAGAAATAAATGAAATTGAAGCATTAGCAAGACCGTGGTTACCACCACTTCCAGAAAGCGTATATTTACAAGACTTACATGCTATTCAGTTCAAAGAAGCATGGACGAAAGAAAAGAAACCATTACAAGCAACAATTGGTCTACTAGATCAGCCTGAATTACAATCACAAACACCATTAACACTAGATATTAGTAAAGACGGACACGTAGCGGTCTTCTCAAGTCCAGGCTACGGAAAATCAACATTCTTACAATCAGTCATTATGGATGTAGCTCGTCAGCATAGTCCGGAGCATTTGCATGTGTATTTAGTGGACCTTGGAACAAATGGTCTTCTACCTTTGAAAGGATTACCTCATGTAGCGGATACGATTACGATTGATGAATCTGAAAAATGTTTAAAGTTTGTTGAAAGATTAACTCAAGAAATGAAAAATCGTAAACGATTATTAAGTGAATATGACGTTGCAAATATTGAAATGTATGAAAAGGCAAGCGGGAAAGAAATACCACATATTATTATTGCAATCGACAATTATGATGCAGTAAAAGAAGCGAAGTTCTATGAAAGCTTTGAAATGCTAATTATGCAAATTGTCCGAGATGGTGCAAGTTTAGGAATTCATACCTTAATTAGTGCAGGGCGACAAAATGCACTTAGAATTCAATTGTACAATAATATTAAAATCCAAACTTGCCTATATATGATTGATCAAAGTGAAGTAGCTAGTATTGTAGGGAGATCTGATATAAAAGTGGAAGAAACAGCAGGAAGAGCGTTAATAAAACTAGAATCTCCTACATTATTCCAGGTTGCATTATCTACGAAAGCAGAAGATGAATTACAGCAAATTCAATTATTACAACAAGAAGCAAATGATATGGATCGAGAATGGGATGGAGAACGTCCGAAGGCAATTCCAATGATGCCAGAAGTGATTGATATTGCTACTTATCGTAAAAATAAAGACGTTACAAAAGCTCTACAAGCAGCAAGAATTCCAATGGGGCTTGATTTTGCAAACGTAGAAGTTGTAGCTCATGATATTGCGATGAATGATCATTTAATGATTTATAGTGTAGATGATAGTATGAGAAAACAAATTGTATCTAGCATCCTATCTCAATTGAATAAAGATTATTTTGAAAGTGTGACGTTAGTGGATACAGCAGAGTATAGTTTCGTTCAATATAAAGATAATGTGACGCATTACATTGTAGACGAAAATGAAATCAATATGCATGCGAAGTATTGGATGGAAGTAATTCGCGAACGAGCTCTTGAATTAGCGCAAGCAAGACAAGAAGGTAGAGAAATTCCTGCATTCACAAAACAACTCATTATCATGACGAATGTTGAAGAGTTTAGTAAATTTGTTTATTTAGAAATGGAGGATGCAGCAACTTTAATTGATTTATCTCGTACAGTGGGCATTTACTTTGTATTAGCAGGTCACCACGACTACATGGACCGAAATCGTGAAGCTCTACCTATGAAAATGAGAAGTAAGCTAACAGCAGCAATTATCGCAATGCCATTAAATGATCAAAGTATCTTCAACATAAAATATATAAGCAACGAAGCACCATTAGGTAAAGATGAAGTGTATTACTATCAAAAAGGGAACATAATGAAACTAAAAATGCCTAGAGTAACTAACGAGGTGACAGTATGAAATTAAAGAAGAAAGCTAAGGTGATGATAGTCGTGTCAATAGTGGCAAGTTTATTAAGTGGATGTGGTTTTGGAGAGACAAAGATAGAGTATGAGAGATTAGTAAAGGCGTTGGATGAAGGGGATATGAAGACTGTTATGTCTGCTAGTGATGATGGGTATGCGTATGTGAAAGAAGAGGTTAGGGATAGCACTTTTATTGAGGATAATAATAAGCAAATAGGAGTAGTTTATCAAACAACGCAAGGTATTTATAGTATTAAAGATAATATTCTTTTTGGTGAGGCACAAAAGAAAGTCAATACTCCAGTTGAGGATGAAAAACATAGTGACAACCCACAATATAAAGAAGAAGTTGTATTCAAGTCAGATATAAGATACGAAAATGGACAGCTAGAAGCTTCAAATCGAGGGAAAGATATGTCTAATATAAAATTAATGCTTAATAGAGTGCAAGGAATAAAAGAATTGAAACCAAATGTGAATAAAAAAAGCTTCAGCCAACCAGCTACGATAAGCTATAATTTATCAGAAACTCAATTTAAAGAGATATTTAATGGGAATTTAGGATTAGAGTATGAGAAGTTTAGTTATGCAACACTACTAATTGAATTTAATTCTGCTAAGGATACAAAGGAAAATCCGATGGAAATAACAGAGATAACAATTTCGATAGGCTATAAACAAAGAAATGAAGAAAATAATATGATTAGGCATGATCAAGAAATAACAACATATTTACATAATAAAGAAGAAAATAATCGGAAATCAAAAAAAGATTACTTACAATATGAAAAGAAATTTAAAGAAAGCCATTAATATATAAGGGGGAGAATATGGTGAATGAGGAAGATTATAAATTAAGTAGTGATGTAGGAAAATTAAGATTATCGGCAAAAGATATTTATGATTATAATGCACAAGAAAAAAAATATAATAATTCTGATCCAATAATAAATAAACAGAAGTTACAAGACAACTTTAATGCTAATCTTATAGCTTCTGATGATATTCATTCAGTAACTGGATTTGGGGCATATGCTTTAGAGGATAGAAACACGCATGAAATTTTCATTGTATACGTTGGAACCCAACCGAGCCAAATAGGTGATTTAGCAACCGATGGAGCAATTGGACTGCATAATTTAACTAATTCACCTATATTGGGGTCATTAGCAGAATTTCAGTATAGTCAAGCAGAAAAATTTTATGAAAAAGTCAAGGCGGGGAATAAAGGAAAGAAGATAACTTTACTAGGGCACTCCTTAGGTGGCGGAGCAGCGAATACAGTTGCATTAAGACATCAAGAAGATAATATAAACGTATTAGCTTTAAATCCTGCGCCTGTTTTAAATAAAGATGTGGTTAAGTACGGATACGGGACCAATATGAAAAATTGCCGCAGTCTTATAAATGAATATGATCCTTTGTATGGCGCCATTAAGGCCGCAGATTTTGTAATACCTGGACAGGTTTATAAAATGGAAAATGGGGAAGGGCATTCTTTTTTATATGATCCAAAGTTTTATTCTAGGAATGGGAATGTAGCAATAGATAAATTGAAAAAGGTTAGCGAAACAGGATTTGATTGGAAATTTGGTTTTTTAGAAATATCAGAATCTGCTGGGGACCTATATAAAGGAATCGCTGGAAAAAAAACATTAAGTACAACAGAAGAAGTTGTAGTGGATTTAGTGGTAAATGGAACCCCAGTCAGTGCAATTCTAGTTGCAATAACAGTAGTGGGAGATACTAGTGCTCTAGCAACAAAAATAGCAAGTATAGGTGTAGAAACAGGAAAAAAAGCTTTGAAATTTAGTAAGGAAGTTATACAAGAAGTTAGAAATCAGGTGAATGCGGCTGTGGATTGGATAGAGAATAAATTAGCAAAATGTAAGGAAAAGGTACTTGAAGTGTTAGAATCAGTATTTAACGCAGCTGTAGATTTTTTAGTAGGATGCATCATTCTTTATTTATCCCGTGATGAAATTATAGCAATTGCAAAAGAAGTAGCATCTTCTCTTGTTCAAGATATTTTAGATGTATTTAAAGGTGACTTTGAAATTGATACAAATATTGCTTCAATTGCTGGAGATTATGTAAGAAGCCATCGCCAATCATTATTAAACTATTTTATGAATGATGGTAGTAGAGGGTTAAATCGTTCATTATTAGTAGAGATTTCTAGAGATGTGAACGAACTTTCAAATGATTTAAAAGAGTTAAGTCAAGATGTAACAGATGCGGTAATTTCTATGATAGCAAAAGATGAAGAGTTAGCTTCAGTTTCTTATTATTGATAAATGTTAAGGAAGGGGGTATGAGGATGGATTTACATATGATAATGTCGAGGGTTCATAGTACATTTCCGGACAGTGGTGGGCGAGATCAAATTATTAATGTTGTTATGCAACTTGAAAAAGCAGCTGTATCTTTGACCGGAGATATTAGAAGATTAGAAAATAGTATTGATAATAGTTTGCAAGGTAAAACACGTGATGCTTTTATTGATCGTATCCGCCAATTAGAAAAAAGGCGACAAAAAATAGAAGAGAAAATTATCGTGTTAAAAGGATCGGTGAATTAATATGAAAGATTATATGGAGAAAGTTTTGCCTTTAGGAAGTGTAGTGAGGTTGAGTACTGAGGAAGAAAAAGATGTAGAATATGTAATTACTACAAGAGGAATACTTCTCGATGAAGACACTTTCTATGATTATGGTGGGGTATTACACCCAGTAGGTTTGACGGCAGAGACATATAAATTATTCAATGATTTTGATATTTTAGAAGTGAAATTTGAAGGGTATAAAAATTCTATTGAAGGAAAATTTGCTCATAATTTTAAAATATGGCGAAATGAATTTGTAAAAACGATAAAGAACAAGGCTGAAAATAATAAGTAACAATTATTAATAAAACAAGGGCTATAATATATTTAGAAATAAATAGACTTCCCTCTTTCAACATGGAAAGAGGAAAGTCTATTTTTGATTGAATAAGAATCTAAATATCTAGTATTACGTGGGAACAACATGAAAAAGAACGTCAAGAATTTATAGCGAATAGAAAAAGAATAAAATAAAAGTTGAAATAACATTTGTAAATAATAGTCATAGACTGTTTTTTATGGTGGAAATCTATTTGTGAAGAAATAAATCATTTTATCCTATACGATGAAAATGGGATATTTCGGTATTTTTATAGTTAGGAAAAAGTTATTCTAAAAGGAGTAAGTTGGGGGAATCATAGACGTAAGAAAAAGAAACCGAAACAAATAAGAAAAGAAGCTGTTCAGATAAAACCGATAGTAGAAGAAAAACCACTAAAGAAGAGTAGCAACAAGTTGGTCGATATTCTCCTAGGTATTCTTCTTTTTCCAATTCTTATATGGGCTGTCTTGGGAGGTTATACAACACAATTAAGCAAAGGGAAGACTTTCCTTATTATCGTTTTCTTTCTCTTAATTGCAATAGGGTTATCTATGATAGGAAATAAATAAGGGGGAGTTCAGATGTTTAAGAAGAAGGAGAAAAAAACATTTACGTTAGACTGGTAAACACACAAGGGGAAATCATTCGAGAGTTTAATTGTACAGAAAAAGACTTGCGAAAAGTAAAAGAAAATGGTGCTGAAATTCGTTTGGTTGGAGACAACTCATATGAGATGGTAGCAACCGATGAACAACTAGAAAAACTAGCAAGAGCTGAAGCAGAAATCGAAGAGGAAATTAAGGCATGGGAAGACGCTTTAAATGAGAGTTTGGAGGAACGCGAAGAAAGAGAAGCGAGACAGAAGGAATTGAAAGAAAAGAATAAATGGAGTACAAAGAAGAAAGTAATCGTATTTGGATTCATATTCTTTGTATTTATTGGATTACCTATTATCGAAGGGTATCAGAATAGTAAACTAGTTAAAGAAGGTACATCATTACATGCAGAAATTGTAGGTAGGCATGTAGAGAAGGAATTCATGTTTACACACCCCACATTAGTAGTTGAGGTAGATGGTAAAAAGCATAATGTATGGGTAAGTGAAGAGACATATAACGGAGCAGAGTGGTTAGGTAGACTAAAAGCCATCAAAACAAAAGATGGTAAAGTTGAGAAAGATCCTAGATATGAGGGCGAAGACTTAATCACGAGTTATTAAGTAGTATGTTTTTAATATTCGCTTCTCAAATTAAACAACATTATTATTTGCAAAAGTCGAATCCATTAAAATAAAAAACAAATTTAAAATAACTGTAATAACCTGCTAGCATATTGTTGATTGGAGGTTATCACCTTTCTGAAGATAAAATTAAAGAGCTTTATTATCTCGATACAATTGTGCTGACAGTAACGTTTTTACTAAGTGAGTGGAGTTTCAGGGAGTATGAGGGATATGCTTAAGTAAAAGAGAGAAGAATATTTAGAGCTTTTGAGGAGAAAGAAGGCTATTTGAACTATCAAAAGCATTTTGATTATGTACGGTAATTAATGTAGAGATAATATTATCCGAATATAGTTACACAAAGATGAATGTACTTAAAAAGTTAGGAATGTAATGGGATTTTATTGAATGAAAATTATTTAAACTGTATAGAGGTGAAAAGTCAGGATGTGGAATATAAAAGAAGAAGATTTAGATGAATTTAGGATGACATGTAAAGATCGTTTAAGTCCAGAAGGTGCTACAGGATTTATGTTTGGAGGAATACTTTATAGTTCAATAGCCGTTTTTTCTATTATTGTATCAGGTGGTTGGGAGTACTGTATGGTTCTCCTTAACATAGGAATTGTTAAGCTAGAGGTGTTGGCATATGCTCTGCAAGTAATTTTTTTCGTGCTATATTTATTTCCAAAAGCACAATTTAAATTTCAAAAGCTACAAACAATTGTTGTAATATTAAATGCATTTCAAATGGCTACTATATTACTTACAGTTTTAGTTGTTTCTGAAATAGCTAATAATTCAATGGATCGTATTACGTTGAATTATGTATGTTTGCTATATTTAGGAGCGGTAATTTTCCATATTGTAACAACAATAGATACATTTAAATTGGCAAGTGAAGGTGCGTTTAGTATGGATGAGAGGTCTGCTTCTTTCTTTAGTAAAACAAAAGGAAAGATGATGAAGTGGGCTACACTATACGCATTAATCCTTCTTATTTTGATTTATTTTCATAATGATTATGCGTTTGATACTTTTATTGGATATGTAATAGGTACTGTTTTAATGTATACGATAGCCATCGGTGCAGCTGAATTTCAGCTATTAGCGTATTGCAGGTTTAAATTTCCGTCATTTAATAAAACGTGGGAGCAACATAAAAGAGAGACTCCAAGATATCGAAAGAGAAATAAAAAAGGTAAATCGAAACGTAAGGCATAAAGAAAGTGTGTATTGTAAGTTTTAATAGTGAAAAAAGTAGTGGTTTAAAGGAGAGTATTTTAACTACTAAAAGAAATTTTAATTATGTAATGTGATTAAAAGATTATCTAGTTGAAAATGTAGAGAGTAGTGTGATGATGAAATGAACAAAAAAAAGTGTTTAAAATGATTACTATCATAATAGTAATCAGCTTACTACAAGCATGTAGTTTTTTTGAAAAAAAGATAGAGTATGAGCCATTTGTCAAAGCTTTGGATGAAGGTGACATGAAAAAGGTTATGTCCGCTAGTGATGATGGATATGCGTATGTGAAACAAAGAGGTATATATAGTACATATGAGCAAAAGGAAGATGGAGAGCACAGTAAAACAATTTATCAAACTTCGAAAGGTATATATAATACGAAAGATAAAAGTTTATATGGAAATACAACACAAGAAATTACCTCGAAAGTAGATAATAAAAATTATAGAGAAGAAGTTAATTATAGTACAAATATTAGTTATGAGAATGGACAGGTACAAAGTACGGATTCAAGTCTGGATGTTTCATACGTGAACTTAATTGTAGATCGTTTAAAAGGGATTGGGAAACTAAAGATGAAGCCAGGAGATGATATAAAAAAGTTTGGTCAGCCTAGTACTGTTGGATATAAACTAACTGAATCAGAGTTTCAAAGTATTATTAATGATAAGCTGAAAATACAATATGATGAATATGGTGGTGGATCGATCGCACTGCATATTGAGTTTACAAAGGGTTCAGAGCAGATATTGGAAGTAAGTATTGTAATGAATTATAAAAAGAGAAATGAAGAAGGAAAGTTAGTAGAACACATATCACAAATACATACATATTTTGATAGTCACCAAGGTAATAACCAAGATGCGAAACAGGAATATATTGATTTTAAAGCACAGTATAATAAGACGCAGTAATATTTAGAAGGGCATTTGTACGGAAAGATAATAGCGACATAAGTGTGATAAATGTTTCATAAATATTTCTATTTGTAGTGGAAAGAATTTGAGTATAAATATGTAGCCCCAGTTGCTGGAGTAGATGCAACTGGGGCATTTATCTGTCTAAATTTAGCTTGAATACATGACATGTTTTAGTTAGGGGCACGGCTTTACAAGTAGTTTCTCCATCTTCATAATAACGGTGTGAAGTTTTTATGTAATCTGCTTTTATTGCTAAGTTACAACTATTTCCTCTTATAAAGTATTGCTTATTATCGATACATCGTCCACATCCCAATGTCTTTAAATCCTAGTCGTTTATAAATTCGTCCAGCAGCTGGATTGTTATAAAATAAACAAAGTGTTCGGCCTTCTTTCGTAAAGTCTTGAATCATTTTTTGTAGTATGAGTGAAGCAAATCCATTTCCACGATAATTCGGGTGTGTACATACACCAACTACCATAGCGGATAATGAATTTTCAGCGGAAGTAGAGGCGGATGCGATGATCACGCCATCTTTTTCAATATAGTATGTGCGTCCTGTATTTGTTTCGATAGCCTGCCTTAATATTTTCTCTGATTCATTAGTAGTCGGAAATTCAGCAATGTCACTTCGTAATTTCATAATTCGTTCTATATCATCGAGTGACGCAAGTTTAATCGTTTCATGAATAGGCGTGTCAGGTAAGTTGTTGTCATTTAGACATTTACAAAAATACATTTCATTTTTGACGCCTAATTGTAGACTTGGAGCAGTTTCAAATCTTTCTACAATAGTTGACTTACCAGAGAGTTTAAGTGGCTTATATGCGGAAAGAAGTGCCTCATAATCAGTGGTAACAAAGTCTTCTTTACTATATGGTATAAATGAATCGTGGAATCGGAGTAAAATTGATTTTAATGTTCCATTCTCTTTAAATACTCCCCATAGTTCTTGAAAATCTGTGTCATAACCGAAAGCTTCAATATCTCCAATAATAAACAAGTTAAGGGCTGCTTCTTCTTTTAGGTAAGCGAATACTTGTTCATGATCTTTCTTTGTTAATTTTCGCATCATAACGAATCGACCTCTTTTTTTATTTTTCTAAATATTACAACTTAAGTTTTTTGAAATCAATATAAAATTTTATGTTTAGTTCACAAACTTTCGGAAAAACTAGGAAAGATATGACAAAGGAGGTTATGAACGGTGGATCATCCAATTCAAGGGTTAATGAAAGCAGCAATGGAAAATTTAAAAGAAATGGTTGATGTAAATACGATTGTTGGAGAGCCTGTTCAAACGGCTGACGGTGGTGTGGTGTTAACGGTTTCTAAAGTAGCGTTCGGTTTTGGAGCAGGAGGTTCTGATTTCCAAACGAATGATGGACAAAGAGCGAACGGTAACGCTGCATTTGGTGGCGGTAGCGCGGGTGGTGTTTCTATTACACCAGTAGCATTTCTTGTGGTGAATAAAGATGGAGTAAATATTCTTCATCTACAAAATGCGACACATTTAGCAGAAAAAATGATTGAATTAGCTCCACAAACAATTGATAAAATTCAAT
The DNA here is from genome assembly GCF_002218325.1 of Bacillus sp. M13(2017). Lineage (NCBI taxonomy): Bacteria > Bacillati > Bacillota > Bacilli > Caryophanales > Bacillaceae > Bacillus > Bacillus sp. M13(2017). Next base: position 45,777 of record NZ_KZ268501.1, read on the forward strand.
CGATGTTCCAAACAGAAGAAAAGAAAGAGGGAAATCATCATCCTCAAAACCCTGATGAAATCCTTTAAAAACGCCTGCTTATGAGCAGGCGTTTTTTCTTGTAATCACTATGTAATAAAACACATGAAATTGTAAATAGTTTTTGAAGTTTTTTCTATGTTTCTAAAATTTTTCATGTTAAAATATGCTATAGAATTGAAACATATAAAACGAAGGTGGCTAGGTGCTTTGTCTGGAGGATCTGACCAAGTAAAGAATATGATATATATTAATGGTAATCGTCGAGGTCATTGTTTTATTACATCAGGAATTACGTTTAAAGAGTTTGCGAGTAACATCCCTTCACCGCTTCATCAAGTGTTGCTTTTGAAGCACAACTTCGAATGGACGGATTTTCATTATCATACTTTATTTGAATATGTTGAGGAAGAAAATATACATAAGTTAATTCAAGCAGAGATTGATGAATTTGATGAATTTTGTTGGGTAGATTTTGATGATGCAAGCGATTTAGATGAATTAGAGCCGAAAGAAATTGCAGAATTATTATATTTGGCTCACAAAAAAGAACCACTTGCAAGAACATTCTTTCCGCTGTTGAAAAATAGATTTGTTTATTTTTCACATGATGACGGATGGTACAACAAAGTGTATTATCGTAGAATTGCTGATTTTGTAGGAATGTTAAGTAAAGTCATTCCGTATAAACTCGGTGCTTTCGGTAAGAAACGTTTTTCTTTCTTCCAAAAATCAAAAATTTTCCCAGCGATTTCAAAAGAATTGATTATGGGACTTATTCCACTAATGGAAGATGGTCTTTACATAGATCTAGCAGGGAAGATTGAGTCAAGAAGAGGTCTTGAAATTCCGGTATATGTAGTTGGTTCGTATGAAAGTACGGATGAGGTGTTAGATAATATCGATGAATTGAAAGAGGAAGCAACAGAAACAGGTTGGCTCATTTTTGATAAGAAAGAACAAGAGTGGCAATGGGTTGTTGACTAAGAAAACTTGGCGTATGAAGTCAAGTTTTCTTGTCATTTGAAAGGAGTACAAATGAAGAAATATTATACAATTGTGGGTATTATAAGTATTATTCTCGTGGCAATATTACTTATAACTTGTCCGAAAGAATCAGATTTTAAAGTGTATGTACAGGATAAGTATGCGTTGAATTGTAACGAGAGTAGTTTTGAATGCACGCAAAATGTAGATGGTAAAAAAGAAAAACTACAATTTGAAAGTACAGATGCACGAAATGGTGTATTCTTTATGACTGTAAAGCAAACATTTAAAACAGAAGCTGGTGTTTCAAAAGAATATAGCGGAGTAGGAATGTTTGGTACATTTCTTTTTGTTTCAGAGAAGACTTTCTAGTAATAGAAGGTCTTTTTTTTATGCTTATGTTCATATAGATGAAGTAAGACAAGCATAGGAGGGATAGCGATGAAGAATACATGTATCGTTTGCGGTGGTGAGGAGTTTTTTTCCTCAACGTTATATGCACGTACGAAACAAGATTGGGCATATGCGCCAAACATGTACCGTTTTGAAAAGGTTTTTATTGAGCATAGGGATGAAGAAAATTATCCAGTGTTTCAAGAAATTACAGCGAAACATTGCTGTGGATGCGGTCATATTATGTTGTATCACGAATGAACACACCAAGTATAACTTGGTGTGTTTTTTTAAAACGCTGACAAAGCAAGGGGATAAAGTAAAGTAAATAAAACAGAAAAACTACCAAAACCAATTGCTGTATATCCAAGTGTTCTTGCTCCGAAATTGACAGCTAATAGGCCAACTAAAATTGCTAGGGAGCCGAGCGTAACTGGATAAAAAGCAATGGAGAATAACGAAAGAAATAAAGCGACATAGCCTACCATTGCGCCGGTATTTGTACCTTCTATTTCATTTGCAATTTCTTTACGCTTATGTCTAATTGGAATGCCAGCTGGTGATATTTCAGCAGCATACTCTTCGTTTTTTTCACCACTTTTAAAATGATGATTTCTCTTTCTTCGCATGTACATCCCTCTCTTTCAATTGGGTGTATCTATAGTATCTTTCAAAATGAGAAGAGCATGAGTATGAGTTAAACCCAAGTAAAGCAAAAAATGGAGAATACGTATTCCATCGTTAACATATCCATCTCCTATTGAAGATAGAGTGTGGGATTTTTTTCACTAGGACTGATTATCAGCCAGCAACAATTGGATTTTTATTAGCAGTTCTCTCCCATTAACTGGTCCGCATCCATTGAATTTTGAGGTAGGTGTCTTACTACAAGCGGGATAAAACAGGAATTTTGGAAAATGATGTAGAATGAAATGAGTGATAAAGCGTGAAGGTAGGGGAATGTATGACGAAATTTAATTGGCATGAATCAGCAGAAAAGAAATGGGATAGTAGTGCAGAGTTTTGGAATCAAAATAGTCAAGAGATGTGGGACAGCGGGAGTAGGAGCACAATTATTCCGTTTTTTGAACAATACGTGAAGAAAGAAGCACTAGTGCTCGATGTTGGTTGTGGTGATGGGTACGGTACATATAAATTAAGTCGCGCAGGCTATAAAGCAGTGGGAGTAGATTTATCGGAAGTGATGATTCAAAAAGGTAAGGAGCGCGGGGAAGGACCAAATTTATCTTTTATAAAAGGAGATCTTTCTGCATTACCATTTGAAAATGAGCAATTTGAATCAATTATGGCAATTAATTCTTTAGAATGGACGGAAGAGCCATTACGAGCGTTAAATGAAATAAAGCGTGTGTTAAAGAAAGATGGATATGCATGTATTGCAATTTTAGGACCGACAGCAAAGCCACGAGAGAATAGTTATCCTCGCTTGTACGGAAAAGACGTTGTTTGTAATACAATGATGCCTTGGGAATTTGAACAGTTAGCGAAAGAACAAGGTTTTAAAGTTGTAGATGGCATCGGCGTATATAAGCGCGGAGTAAATGAGAAGATGTTAGGTCAACTACCTACAGAGTTGCAACAATCGTTAACATTCTTATGGGTATTTATGTTAAAAAACGTATAAAGAAATGAAAGAATTTTTAGGAGGTAAATAAGTGCAGAAAATACAAAAAACTGATACAATATCATCAGAACCAATTAAAGGGGGACTAGGGTATATGACAACTACTACAACAGTGAAATCCGATATTGAAATCGCACAAGAAGCGAGTATGAAGAAGATTCAAGAAATTGCAGCTGATTTAAATATTTTAGAAGATGAATTAGAGCCATACGGGCATTATAAAGGTAAGTTATCTCTTGATATTTTTAAGCGCTTACAAGATGAGAAAGACGGTAAAGTTGTTTTAGTAACAGCAATTAACCCAACTCCAGCTGGAGAAGGTAAATCAACAGTAACAGTTGGTTTAGGTCAAGCTTTTAACAAAATTGGTAAGAAAACAGTAATTGCACTTCGTGAACCATCTCTTGGACCGACGATGGGATTAAAAGGTGGAGCAGCAGGTGGCGGTTTTTCACAAGTCGTACCAATGGAAGACATTAACCTTCACTTTACTGGAGATATCCATGCGATCACAACTGCCAATAACGCATTAGCAGCGTTTATTGATAATCATATCCAACAAGGAAACCCACTTGGAATTGATACACGTAAAATTGTTTGGAAACGCTGTGTTGACTTAAATGATCGTGCCCTTCGTAACGTAGTAATTGGTCTTGGTGGACCTGTACAAGGTGTACCACGTGAAGACGGTTTTGACATTACAGTAGCATCTGAAATTATGGCCGTGTTCTGCCTTGCAACAGATATTCAAGACTTAAAAGCACGTCTATCTCGCATCGTAGTTGCTTATAACTTTGCAAATCAACCTGTAACGGTTAAAGATTTAGGTGTAGAAGGTGCGTTAACACTATTATTAAAAGACGCATTAAAGCCGAACTTAGTACAAACGTTAGAAAATACACCAGCTATCATTCATGGCGGACCATTTGCGAATATCGCTCACGGTTGTAACAGTGTTATCGCTACAACAATGGCAGCAAAATTAGGTGATTATGTTATTACAGAAGCTGGATTCGGTGCTGATTTAGGCGCTGAGAAGTTTTTAGATATTAAAGCTCGTGCAGCTGGCATTAAACCAGAAGCAGTTGTTATTGTTGCGACGATTCGTGCGCTTAAAATGCATGGTGGCGTTGCAAAAGATCAATTAAAAGAAGAAAATGTAGATGCATTAGCAAAAGGTATGGAAAACTTACAGAAGCATGTTGAAACAATTCAAAGCTTCGGTGTGCCTTTCGTAATTGCAATTAATAAATTCATTACAGATACAGATGCAGAAGTTACATACTTACAAGAGTGGTGTAATGAGCGTGGCTATGCAGTATCCTTAACAGAAGTTTGGGAGAAAGGTGGCCAAGGCGGAGTTGACCTTGCTGAAAAAGTACTAAAAGAAATCGAAAAAGGTGAAAACAACTACGCACCACTTTATGAATTAGAATTACCATTAGAAGAAAAAATTCGTACAATTGCTCAAAAGGTATATGGCGCAAAAGATATTGAATTTGCTCCGAAAGCACGTAAGCAATTAGCTCAATATGAAGGAGAAGGTTGGAGTAACCTACCAGTTTGTATGGCGAAAACACAATACTCTCTTTCTGACGATGCAACAAAATTAGGTCGTCCATCTGACTTTATCGTTACAATTCGTGAGTTAAAACCATCTATCGGTGCAGGCTTTATCGTTGCGTTAACAGGTACAATGTTAACAATGCCAGGTCTTCCAAAACAGCCAGCAGCACTTCAAATGGATGTAAATGAAGATGGAAAAGCAGTAGGTTTATTCTAAAAGGTTGTAATTCATCTCGTTTATCTGTAAACTATATATACATCAAGTGGCGCCTTTCCATCGAAAGGCGCCTGTTTTTTGGAGGAAATTATGTTTGATCCAACTGCTTTTGACAATTTAAAAGTAATCGTAGAAGGTGCTGTGTATGATTTTGATCTACATGGAGATATTCTTGTAACAGATCGAAAAGATATGATGGATCTTGCTTCATTAAGTCGTATATATCATATCTCATTTCAATTAACAGAACCGTTTGAACCATTAGTAGAAGCAACATTTTCATTATCTGTGGATGCAAAGAACTTGTCTGGTGAAATACTAGAAGTGCCTCAGTTTACACCAGGTTGTGAGATGAAGCTAGCATTTTCATTCCCGTTAGAACAACCAGAAGTAAAATGTGAAGAAATTGAAACATTAATGCGTTCTATATGGGGAAAAGAAAGAATGATTATGCAGAAAGTTTCATACGAATATAATAAGCAAGCGATTTCATATCATAATAAGGTAGAGGTTCTATTTCAAAAAGCGATTACAGAAGACCATGTTGATGATTTAATAGCTGTTATTTCACACATGATAGAAACGGTGCGAACAATACAGCATTTTCTTCAAAAATAGAGATAAAGGAGAAAAACAAATGATAAAAGATATGCAACCATTTTTACAACAAGCTTGGGAGAAGGCTGGTTTTAAAGAGTTAACTGAAATTCAAAAACAAGCGATTCCAACTATTTTAGAAGGACAAGACGTTATAGCTGAATCTCCAACTGGAACAGGAAAAACATTAGCGTACTTATTACCCCTTTTACATAAAATTAATCCTGAAGTAAAACAGCCACAAGTTGTTGTTTTAGCGCCAACACGTGAACTTGTAATGCAAATTCATGAAGAGGTTCAAAAGTTTACAGCAGGAACTGAAATTTCAGGTGCATCTTTAATTGGTGGTGCAGATATTAAGCGCCAAGTTGAAAAATTAAAGAAACACCCAAGAGTAATTGTCGGTTCACCAGGCCGTATTTTAGAATTAATTCGTATGAAAAAGCTAAAAATGCATGAAGTAAAAACAATTGTATTTGATGAGTTTGATCAAATTGTAAAGCAAAAAATGATGGGCGCAGTGCAAGATGTAATTAAATCAACGATGCGCGATCGTCAATTAGTATTCTTCTCGGCGACAATGACAAAAGCGGCAGAAGATGCGGCACGTGATTTAGCAGTGGAACCACAATTAGTACGTGTAACACGTGCAGAATCAAAAAGCTTAGTTGAGCATACGTATATCATTTGTGAGCGACGCGAAAAAAATGATTACGTAAGAAGAATTATGCATATGGGCGATGTAAAAGCAGTTGCGTTCTTAAACGACCCATTCCGTTTAGATGAAATTACTGAGAAATTGAAATTCCGTAAAATGAAAGCAGCAGCTCTTCATGCAGAAGCAAGTAAACAAGAGCGTGAAGCGACAATGCGTGCTTTCCGCGGAGGGAAAGTAGAAATTCTACTTGCTACTGATATTGCAGCACGTGGTATCGACATTGACGATTTAACACATGTAATTCACTTAGAATTACCAGACACAGTAGACCAATATATTCACCGCTCAGGACGTACTGGACGTATGGGTAAAGAAGGAACTGTCGTGTCTCTTGTAACACCACAAGAAGAGCGTAAATTACTGCAATTTGCGAAAAAACTAGGCATTGTATTTACGAAGCAAGAAATGTTCAAGGGATCATTCGTAGAAACGAAACCGAAAGCACCAAAGAAAAAGAAACCAGCATTTACTGGGAAGAAAAAGCCTAGATAAATGATGGAGAAGGCGTAACTATTTGTAGTTACGTCTTTTTTGTTTGTAAACAAGTGATAATGGGAATTGTATTAGTGTTTTTAATGTGCCTATCATATATATGCTTCTACTGGGAGTATCGAAAAAAGGGTAGTTTATTTATTTGGTTTATACGAGGAAATAATATAAAAAAGTCGAATATTAAAATGATGCGAAATAATAAAAAGAAGGTACATATATGGATAGGAAATTAGGAATGTTTTTGAATACGAAATATATTGAAGTAAACGAAGGAATACAAAAAGCAAGGGAATGGGATTTAGAATATATTCAATTATATGCTATGAATCCGACTTTCAACTTAGCTAACATCTCAAAGATACAATGGAATACATTAAAAGAAAACTTATCTTTTAATGAGATTCAAGTCCCGTCATTAGCAATTAGCTTCGGAGAAAATGGAATAATAGGAACTGAAGCTGAATGTGTAATAGAGAGTTTTAAATATATTACTGATAAAGGGTTAAGGTTAGGAGCTAACATAGTAACAGCCCATATTGGGAAAATCCCTGAGGATGAAAATAGTGAGTACTATGATAAAATGCTACGTGTTTGTAATGAAATAGGGGACTTAGCGTTCAGATTTGGAGGATTCTTCGCCATTGAGACGGGATCTGAAAAAGCAATAGTATTAAAACGATTTTTAGAAACTGCAAACTCGAAAGGACTAGCTGTTAACTTTGACCCAGCAAATTTAATAAGTGATGTAAATGAAAATCCGGGAGAAGGTTTATTACTATTAAAAGATTATATAGTACAAACTCATATTAAAGATTGTAAAGAAGTGAAAAGTGATCGTTCAACTAAGTATATAGAAGTCGCAGCAGGGAATGGTGAAGTAGATTTCGATATATTCTTCAAAGTATTAGATAAAATTGGATTCGACGGATATAACATGATTGAAAGAAATGATTATTTTGATGAACTGGATGGGATGAGTCAGTCGATAAATTTTGCAAAGAAGTACATACCAACTCAAAAGGAATAACGATAGTATTTGTAGAAAGCTACATAGAATATAAAAACCATTAGGGGGAAATGTAATGATCCATAAAGTAGGACAAATTATGTTATATGTAAATAATCAAGATGAGGCAGTAAATTTTTGGACGGAAAAGGTAGGGTTTCATGTAGTTGCAGAGGAAGATAATAAGCAAGGAATGAGATGGATTGAAATCGCTCCGAAAAGCGGTGCAGAAACGAGCATTATATTACATAATAAAGAAGTTATTTCTAAAATGAGCCCAGAATTGAATCTTGGTACACCGTCCCTAATGTTCTTCTCAGAAAATCTTGATCAATTATATACAGATTTAACAAATAAAAATGTTACTGTTGGAGAAATGGTAACTATGCCTTCTGGTAAAGTGTTTAACTTTGCTGATAGTGAAGGGAATTATTTTGCGGTTATGGAGAAGAACCAATAATAATATTGCTATGTGAAAATCCCCCTCAAATATATTTGAGGGGGATTAAATTTTTGAAGTGGATTTTTCATTAGAGAGTTGTTTAATAAAAAATACTCCTTTTTCAATAGCTGTCTCAATATAGCCAACGATTTGGTCAAACGTAAATACTTGTAAGTCTTCATGCAAATGTTGCTTTGGATATAACATATCTTCAAAAAGATACTTTCGAAATTCTAAAACGTTTTCTTTAGAAACCTCTTCAATATCCACAATGTGAGCCTCTTGATTGAGAAGAGAGAAAAGCTGTTGTTCTTGATCGTAATGATGAAGCAACTTTGCATTTAACAATTTAAAATCGTTATAGTACAGGGGTGCGATAGTTTCGTCATTCTCTATTCTATTTTTTAGCCAAGGTAGAAAAAATCCACTTAGCCAATTATCATCGGCAATGAGGTGGGTATAATAGCCTAAAATAAATGGGGAATCTATATGTGATTCATATTTATGAAAAAATGAATCATAATCTATTCTTCTCGTATAGTTCTTCGTTGTACCGGCATAAAAATGTGAGGTTCCTTTTTCTTTTTTTGAATGAACAGCATCAGGGGCTACAGCTCCAAGTAAGAAAGAAGTCTTATCGTGAATTGATAGTTTCTCAGCAATACCACTAGCGATAATAACATGCATAATTCGTGATCCCATGAATGCCACCTCTGTTTCCAGTATTCATTTCAGGAAGAGGACTAAACAGTTAGTATTACTTTCCCTGTACTTTTTCTACTTTCGACCCATTCATGTGCTTTCCCTGCATTTTGAAGTGGAAAAGATTTCGTAGCCTTAATTTGTAAACGTCCGTCACGCAAATAACGGAAAACTTCATTTGCAGTTTCTTGGAGCAGTTCAGGACGCTTTTTTCGTGTGGTTCCAAAGCTAAAACCGAGTATAGAGCGGCAACTTGCATGTAAATCTTTCGTTTGAAAGTTACCAATTTCACCGCTAGCATTACCGAAATGAACGAGGCGACCGTAATAAGCAAGGCAGTTTAAACTTCTTTCAGAAACCGTTCCAGAAATAGAGTCTAAAATTACATCAACCCCTTTACCATTTGTCAGTTCATTGACTTTCTCTACAAAATCTTCAGCTTGATGACAAATAACATAATCAGCTCCAGCATCTAAAGCAATTTCTTTTTTTGCTTCACTTCCGACAATGCCTATAACTGTTCCAGCCTCTAATAGTTTAGCAAGTTGAATAGCAGTAGTGCCAATTCCGCCAGCAGCCGCATGAATGAGTACAGATTCACCTTGTTGAAGCCTTGCAACATTAGCGAGTAAATTATAGCTTGTAAAAGATACAATTGGACAAGCAGCTGCAGTTTGAAAATCGACTTCATGAGGTAAAGAAAAAGTAAGATTTTCGTTTGCGACAACGTATTCTGCGTAAGATCCATTTTGAGGAAAAGCGATGACTCGCTGTCCAGGATAAATATTTTTCACATGAGAACCGACTCGTTCTACAACACCAGCGACATCTATCCCTGGTATAAAAGGTAGTGCTTTATTTCCTTTTTTACCATAACGGGATTTAATATCGGCGAAATTTACACTAGTAGCAACAACGCGAATTAAAACTTGGTCTTCTGAAATAGTCGGCACATCCACATCTGTATATTTCATCACTTCAGGACCACCGAACGACGTTACAACGATAGCTTTCATCATATATCCTCCTAAATTTGACTATATAAATCATTTTAAATGTTCATTAGAAATTGGAAAATTATATAATAGTTATGTTTGATTATAAGTGAAGCTTATGAACTCAATGAATCATAATATTAATTTATATAAAAAAACTTTTAAAAAATCGAACGAAATATGAATTACCTGCCAATATATAGTGTAAGACAAAGGAGGGCTGGAATATGAAGGGTGAAATAGATTACGCACATTTAATTCAATTAACTTTATCAGGCAATAAAGAAGCGTATAGCGAATTGTATGATGTAACGATTCAAGAAGTATATAAAACAGCACATTTTTTAATTGAAGATAAAACGGATGTAGATGATGTCGTTCAAGAAGTATACATACAGCTATATGAATCGCTTCGTAAATATGATAGGAAGAAGCCATTTCGTCCTTGGCTAATTGGGCTTGCGATTAAACAAATTCATTCTTATAGAAGAAAGAGGTGGATGCGACTACGAATTATAAAAAAAGCAGAAGAGCAAAGAAAGCCAGTGCAAATTGATTTTTCTAACGATGTTGTAAGTAAAATATCAAACCAAAAACTAATCGAACTCATTCATAAATTACCGTATAAATTGAAACAAGTTATTATCTTAAGATACTTACATGATTATTCACAAGAAGAAGTAGCACAAATATTACATATTCCAATTGGTACAGTGAAATCTAGAATTCATGCGGCATTAAAGAAACTACGTCAAAAAGAGCAAGTAGAAGAAATTTTTTTAGGAGAGGTAGGGAATGTGAAATGAGTTTAGATTGTAGAGTTAGAGAATCTATACGAGAAGAAGCGAAGGGAATTGTTGCCCCGCCGGAGTTAAAAGAAAAAATAATTGTTCAAATCAAAATGAATCGCGGGGGAAGTAAGGTGAAGAGACGCCTGATCGCCGGAGTGCTTGCAGCAGCACTTTTAATCCCTACGACCGGTTTTGCATATCAATCTATTATGGCGGATGGTATATACGGTTCTTTTGAGAATTTAAAAAAACATGCTGGAGCGATGACATTAGAGGCGTACATGCGTTTTAGTGCAAAATTATTAGAAGCGAAAGATGAAATGGGTGCGAAGGAATATGAAGAGTTTACAAAAGAATTAAAAAAATTAACAGATGCAAAGCTTGCGTACGGAGATTCAAACGGTAATATTGATTACGATCAATTATCATCAGCTAAAAAAGAAGAAATGAAAAGAATAGAGATGGAGCTTCAGCCGTATTTTGATAAATTAAATGGCCATAAATCTAGTAAAGAAGTATTAACTCCTGAAGAGTATGAACAATATATGGAAGCATTAATGTCATATCAAACCGTATTAGTAAAAACGAAATCGAGTGGGGGGATAACAGTAGAAGAAGTACCTGAAGCGTACAAAGAAAGGTTTATTAAAGCGGAGCAGTTTATGGAGTATGTAAATGAAAAGGTGAGATAAGTAAAAAAGCTCAAAGCTTTAGCTTCGAGCTTTTTTTATTGAAAGAAAATAAAGCATTCAATTATATTTTTTCATCGCTGCATGATCCTTTTGTATAAAACAATCTAAAAGGGAATAACCAGCTATTAAACTAATAATCGTAACAAAAGTTGTATTTATTAGAATAATATTAACTAAATAAGGTAGGTATTCGCCAAGTGGTGAAAAGAGGAGTGCTGGGGAAAAGGAAATGAATAGTGTAGGCACTGTAATAGCGATAAATTTATCCGGTTGAAAGCTCCAATTTTGTTTACTCGTTTCGCGATTAATAGATTGAAGGAATCGTAATAAAATGCCGACTATAAGAGGGAAGAGTGTAAAGTAGAATAATTTTGGATAAACGTTAAAGTTCACTTGCGTGTCTGTATCTAAATAAAATTGAATTTTTACTCCTACAAATAATAATAAGACGATAAATAATGTGAAGCAGAGGTATAGCATTACTTTTTGCATTATATTCCACCATCCTTTACTCAAAATATATTCAAAAAAAGAAGAGATATACAATAACTACTGTTGTATATCTCTTCTTTTACTGTTAGTTAATAGTGGAGTTTGCTTTTTCTTGCTTCGTGAAATAATCAATAATGCCCATTGCGCTAATTTCTATATCTAAATGTAAAATATTATAAACGGAATGATCAGCTGGAACGTTTAACGTTGTAAGATGAGAAGAGATTTTATCCATTAACACAGTTTGTAAAGCTTTAGTTGCTTCATCGAAATCATTATACTGTTCAAAGACTTCCTTACCAGTCTGAATGAAAATAGGTAACCAATGTTCCAATTGATTGTATACTTCTGTAACATGAGAGGATGCGCCGTAATGACCGAAATAAATAGTATCTACATTCATGCTTTGAATGTGATTTTTAGAAGCAATCATCGCATCTGGTTGGAATTGTGAAGGGGACGTTGATGGTAGATATAACTCTACATCAACGTCTGCGAGTTCTCTATAATAAATTCCAATTGTATCGCCAGTAAAAATCCCGTTTGTTAATGAATCGTGAATGCTAATATGGTGCTTCGCATGTCCTGGTGTATCGTAAAATGTAAGTTTACGGTCTTCTGCAATTTGTAATGTATCACCATGTTGTACAATACGAACACGTTCTTCTTCTATAGGAAGAATGGGATCGAAAAGTTTGTCGAAATCTTCTTTGTATACAGCTTTTGCACCTAAAATAAGTTTTGTTGGATCAATCATATGACGAGCACCACGAGAATGCACATATAACGTAGCATTTGGGCACTTTTCCATCATTAAACCAGCTGCGCCAGCGTGATCTAAATGCACATGTGTAACGATAATGTTTTTAACATCGTTTAAATCAATATGTAATTGTTGTAAGCCGTCTAAAATATACGGAAGAGAAGGGGCTGCACAAGTTTCAATTAAAGTAATATCGTCACCTAATAAAACGTACGTACCTGTTCGTTCATTATGCTGTAAATCGAAATCATCAATAAGATATAGGTGAGAAGATAATTGCTCTACTTTTTTCATATTTACCACTCCTTATATACTGCATGTTTCTATTATACGCTAAAATAGAAAAAAGGCAGAAAACGAAAGCTCGTCTTCTGCCTTTTTGTAATATTATTATTTCGTTTGTTGTTTATTAATAGACATAATGAACAGTCCAACAATCCCGCCTACTAATGGAAGCATAATCTCTCCTGCTAAATTAAAGTAGGAGCTTAAGAATAAACCATTTACATCGATTACCCAGCCAGTAACATACAATAACATCATATATAGTACGAAATAAAACTCGCGATTTGAAATCGTTTCATGTTGTGCAGTTTTCATAATGGACACCATCCTTTTCTTTTATAATGGAATATAAACTGTCACGTTTTGTTCACATTTCAATTGTAAAACTTTCCAAAATAAAAGTCTAGTATTTTTTGTCGAATTTTTGAACAAAAATAAAGCGCTATCATTTCAGCGTGTAAGTACGTAATAAGAGCTGTATATTCACGAATGTAGTATAGTATAAACATAGAATGATAGTGAAGAGAGGGGCAAAGACAATGACAGTTTATGATTTTTCAGCTAAAACAATTACAGGTGAAGAAAAGTCGTTAAGAGATTATGAAGGAAAAGCACTTCTTATTGTAAATGTAGCTAGTAAATGTGGTTTCACACCTCAATATAAAGGATTACAAGAGGTGTATGATAAATATAAGGACCAAGGACTAGAAATACTCGGTTTCCCTTGTAACCAATTTGGAGGACAAGAGCCAGGTACAGAAGCAGATATTACTAGTTTTTGTGAGTTAAACTACGGTGTAAACTTCCCGATGTTTGCAAAGGTTGATGTGAAAGGTGATAAGGCTCATCCTTTATATACCTACATGACAGAACAAGCACCAGGTTTACTCGGTATGAAAGCAGTGAAATGGAATTTTACGAAGTTTCTAATTGGAAAAGACGGGAAAGTAGTAGGGCGTTTTGCGCCGCAGACGAAGCCGGTAGATTTAGAGGTTGAGATTGAGAAGGTACTTGGAGAATAATTAGGAGTTTCACTTTATTAAAAAACGTCTCAAAGAACAATGTAGTTCTTTGAGACGTTTTCTTTAAACTCACATTTTCAAGATTAAATAACTGTATCAAAGTCATCTGATTTAGGTAGAGAAGCTGCTTTTTTCATAAGCACTTCCCATAAGTGTACAGATTTCTTCCATTCTTCTGCAGTCTGCCTCTGTTTATACATAGCGTTCTCATAACTGGCAGTAAGTTGTTGCATATCGGCCGAGTTGTAAAGTGTATCGATATGGAGAGCGTATTCTCGGAATGTTTGACTTTCACTCCGTGGTATGCCAATTCTCGCAAATTGTTTTAAAAGTGCACCGTAAGCTTTTTGATAAACACCATCATCTTTTCGGTATTTATAGAAATGAATAATAAGAAATGTCCTCCATATCATTCTAGTGGTGAAGAGAATGTATCCCATAATACTAATTAGTATCGTAGAGAGGAATACGTACCACCAAGAAAAACTAGTTTGAGAATTTGTAACCTTTTTAGTAGAAGCTTCTTCTGTATTTTCTATTAAACTTTTAAGTTTTGCTTCATTATTTCGTTGTTGTATTTGCGTGTTATTAGAATTATTTGCTTCGCTATTTTGTGAAATAGGAGCAGGCGTATTATTTATAAAATTATAGGGATTAGTAAATCCTTTTGTTGGTTCGAATGGAATCCATCCGTATCCTGGGAAATATACTTCGACCCAAGAGTGTGCGTTATCGTTCGTGATTGTATAAACATCCTCACCTTCTGCAGAGGCAAGTGTATTGTCAAGAGTTCCTTCTGTATAGCCTTTTACCCAGCGAGCAGGAATCCCGGCAGAACGAAGTAGTACAATCATAGACGTCGAAAAATTATTACAGTAGCCGCTTTTTGTATCGAAAAGGAATTGATCTACATAATCTTGGCTTTTGGCAGGGAATAAGACATTTGTTGATTCGTATGTAAAAGAGTTGTCTGTAAAGTAATTTTCAATAGCTAATACTTTATCATATCGGTTGTCTTTATCATTTGTAAGATTGACAGCCAAGTCTTTTACGCGCTGTGGTAATGACTTGGGAAGTTGTGTGTACTTTGTCATAAAATAAGGATTTGTTTCTTGACCTTCATTTGTTTTTACAGCTTTCAAGTTTTCTATGGAAAACTCAGGGATCTCATATGTTACTTTATACGAATGTAAAGTAGTAGAAGAGTCTCCATTCATTGTATAAATTTTTTCTGAAAACGGGTCAACACTGTATGATACATCAGAAGCAGCCTCAACTGATACTAATCCTGCTGGATAGGTAAGGTGAGGGTAACTTTTTTGCATGGTAATTGTTGCCTCAGTCGTTTTCGTTTTTGTATTTTGTTCGTACCAGCTTACGACGTCGTTTTTATTTTTAAAAGAAATCTTTTTCGGATTTTCAGAAATTTCCCAGCCTTTTCCTGTATAAAAATCTTTTGTTTCTACTCTCCAATATTGTTTGTTTTGCGTTCGTGCTGTGAAAACAATTGTAGGATCCGCCTTAAAAGGACCGCCTAATCGCGAGTCATCTAAACCATACCCAATTGTAGAAACTTTTTGTTCTTTACTTGCTTCAGATGTGTTGAATTTTAAAAAATCCATTGTGTTTGGCCATTGAGGGCCAAATTTTGGAGCAAAGTATGCAATGGTTGCTAATAATACGATAAATATTGTAAGTGGTCTAAGTAATTTTGAGATTTCTCTAGCATAATTTTGTAAGTGTTCACGTTCTTTTATTCGTTCTACTTGAAGAAGACTAAGCATAAAAAAGCCGATGACAACAGTACGAATAATAGCGTAGTTTGCATTGTATAAATGTAAGTTATGAAAAGTTGCGATATAAATAATAGTCAATACAAGGAATAGAAACCCACGTTTTTTATGAATAATCCAAAATGAAGTGAAAGAACTCAAAAACCAAAATGAGAGAAAAAATAAAACCGTCGGAAAAACTGGAGAAATATCTAGTAAATTCCCTTGGAAAAACAGGGAGGAATTTCGAAACATATCAGAAAAGAATGTTGTTAGCCAAGATGGATTTATAAAAGCATTTTTATAATATAGGGAATGAATGATAAATAAGACTGTGACAATTTTTATAGGAATCTGCCACCTCGTTTGAAAAAAAGAGAGAGCGAAGCAAATTCCTATAAATGTTACGAAAATATCTAATCTACCTACATTTGTAATACCTATAAGAGGTCTTATCCATTCTAGTAAAAGAAGAAATACACATGCATGCATGAAGAATCTGTTTGTATCCCACTTGTATTTTGCTTGTAATATCATCATTTGCTCACCTCAAAAAACACGTTTGTATACCGGTTTTCATAAACCGTGTTTACAAATATTTGTCGTTTTTTTAGAGTTTCTAGTATACTGAGTTCTCGGTGTGAAAGTTGATTCGCTTTTTCTTTCACGACAAAAACCATACATTTTCTATTTCTTATAGCAGCACAATCAGCCGCCTTTTGAATATCGGGAGAAAGATTACTGGTCACGAGTATAACCGTGACGGGTTCATAAATTTTTCTTAGTTCCATGTCTACACTCTGGGAGAGCGGAAATACACTGTCTGCTTGTACTTTTGCTAAATGACAAAGGATTTGTTGTAACTGCGTATCTCCATTGTCTAAAGGGAAAATGGTTTGTTCTTTTCCGATAGACACGAATGATGCTGGTGAATTTTGTTTCAAGACAGCCCTTACGATAGAGGCAGTAAATGTGACGACTGATTCGAATAGAGGAGACTCGGTTCTGTCTATGAATATCATAATATTATGGCTGCGCTGTTGTTCAAACTCTTTTGTCATAATATTGTTTGTTCGTGCAGTTGCTTTCCAATCGATCCATGAAAAGCGATCGCCAGGTTTATAGTCTCTGACACCGACCGAGATTGTAGAGTCTTTTGCTGAATTTATATTTGCTGAAAGCGCTCCTTGTTCGAAATGATTTTCCAATTGTCGATACGCTATATCTACATACTGGGGATAGACTAAAAATGTATCTGGAACTAAAAAAGTTACTTCTTTCTCCATCATGCCGAATAAATCGCCAGTTTTGACACGAACGCTTGAAAAAGTGTGCTCGCCTCTAGGGATTGTGTCAATAACATATTGAAACGAAATATTTCGTTTCAATCCTGGGAAGAGTACTACCTTATTCATCTTTATTTGTTTACAACTTATAAATTGTGGTGGCAGTGCATCTTCTATAACTAAATAAAGTAAGGGAAAAGGAAATTTTCTTTTTATTGTAATCGTGCTTACAAATTGTTCTCCTACTACATATCCATTTTGGTTTGTTATTCGCTTTACTTCAGCGTCCCGTAAAGCGTAGAAGGGGAGTAGTAGCGAATAAAGAGCAATGGGAATTATGCTGTAAAATAAAAACCAACTTACAAACCCTCCTTGAAACATAGCGTACACAAATGTTAAGACTAGGCATAAAGGGAGTAGCAATAACTTCATAACGTGATATAGCGCTCGCAGCATTCGTTTCATCAAGGGTTCATCGTCCTTTGAGTAGGCACGGTAGTTCGTGCAACGATTTTTGCGATAACTTGTTTGCCAGTTATTCCTTCAAATTTTGCTTCCATTTTTAGAATGAGTCTATGTGCTAAAACGTAAGGGGCTAAAAGTTTAACATCGTCTGAAATAACATAATTCCTGCCATGGATAAATGCATAAGCTTGTGAAGCTTTCATTAAAGCAATCGAACCACGTGGACTTGCACCTAACTGTATAGAACTGTACGTACGAGTCTGATTAACAAGCTTTACAATGTAATGCTTAATTGCTTTGTCCATACTTACTACCCGTACGCTTTGTTGTAAATAAAGTAATTCTTGTATTGTAGTAATGGTCTGTAATTGAGAGAGTGGATTTGTTTTTTCCATCCGGTTTAAAATTTCAAATTCTTCCTCTGGTGTAGGATATCCCATTTTTAGTTTCAATAAGAAACGATCGAGCTGAGCTTCTGGTAGAGAATATGTTCCTTCATATTCGACCGGATTTTGTGTAGCCATGACAAAGAACGGCTTTGGTAAAGGTCTTGTAATACCATCTATTGTAATATTGCCTTCTTCCATACATTCAAGTAAAGCAGATTGTGTCTTTGGAGATGTACGATTAATTTCATCAGCAAGTACAAAATTCCCCATAATTGGTCCAGGCTTGAACTCAAATTGGAGCTCTTTCGGATTATAAATAGAAACTCCTGTTACATCTGACGGCAGTAAATCAGGTGTAAATTGAATTCGCTTATAATCAGCATCAATGGATTTAGAAAGAGCACGTACTAGCATTGTCTTCCCGACACCAGGAACATCTTCTAATAGCACATGACCTTCAGCTAAGAGAGCTGTCAAAGCTAAGATTGTTTCTTTTCGTTTTCCGACCATTATTTTTTCAATATTATTGATTATTTTTTCTACAGTGGGATGTAATGAATCAAGCTGGGGCATCGTAATCCTCCTAATGTTATTATCGTTTTCTAATCCATTTAGTTGACATATTTCTAATTCTATATATAGATAGTAAAACTTCCACCTTTAATTCTGAGAATATTCAGATTATTTATTTTGATTATATCTAGTATAATTGTTTCCGTAACTAAGGGCAATACAGTAAATAATGATTTGTAGTTTTATGTAAAATGAGACTTGATATTAAAAATGACATTGAAGAAAAAATTCCTTACATACAATTTATATTCTTTTCTTTATGGCATTTTTGAAATAATATCAAAATTCTTTTTCTTTTGCAAAATAGTCGATACCTCAAAATACTATTCTCCTAATAATCACGATTAACCATAACCTTCACAACGGAACAAAAGGTTTTCTCACAAACTTATTTTCTACTGAATTTTTGACAATCTCTTGAACTGTGCGAAATGTCACATCTGTATTTTACAACCTCTCTTATAGTAAGGGTATGTAAGAGAGACGTATTAAAGGAGTGAACAGTATGAAGAAAAAACCTTCAGCACTAATGAGACGTTTAAAATATTTTTCACCAATAGATCGTTATAACGATAATCATACACAAGAAACATATGAAGATCGTGAATGGGAAAATGTGTACAGAAAGCGTTGGCAGCATGATAAAGTAATTCGTTCTACACATGGCGTGAACTGTACTGGTTCATGTAGTTGGAACATTTATGTGAAAGATGGAATTGTAACTTGGGAAGGACAGGAGCTTAACTATCCAACAACAGGTCCTGATATGCCTGATTTTGAACCGCGAGGCTGTCCACGTGGAGCAAGTTTTTCTTGGTACATTTATAGTCCACTTCGTGTGAAATATCCGTATGTACGTGGTGTTCTTTGGAATATGTGGCAAGAAGAATTACAAAATAACGAGTCACCATTAGATGCTTGGAAAAGCATTGTGGAAAACCCTGAAAAAGCACGAAAGTATAAGCAGGCACGTGGTAAAGGAGGATTCATTCGTGCGAATTGGGATGAAGTGTTACAACTCGTTTCAGCTTCATTACTGTATACAGTAATGAAATACGGTCCAGACCGAAATGTTGGTTTCTCACCAATTCCAGCTATGTCGATGTTAAGTCATGCAGCTGGTAGTCGTTTTATGCAACTTATGGGTGGGCCGATGCTTAGTTTTTATGATTGGTACGCAGATTTACCACCAGCTTCTCCGCAAATTTGGGGCGATCAAACAGATGTACCAGAAAGTAGTGACTGGTATAACTCTGGTTACATTATGACATGGGGTTCAAATGTACCGATGACGAGAACACCAGATGCTCACTTTTTAGCAGAGGTTCGATATAAAGGAACGAAAGTCGTTTCTGTCAGTCCTGACTTCGCTGAATCTACAAAGTTTGCGGATGATTGGATTAGTGTGAAACAAGGTACAGATGGTGCACTTGCGATGGCAATGGGGCATGTGATCTTACAAGAATTTTACGTAGATAATCAAGTGGAATATTTCACAAAGTATGCGAAGCAATATACTGATTTTCCTTTCTTTGTCACATTGAAACAAAAAGGAGATCAATTCGTTGCTGATCGTTTCTTAAACGCTGCTGATATTGGACGCGAAACGAAGTTAGGAGAATGGAAACCTGTTCTTTGGAACGAGAACACGAATGATTTTGCAACACCTCAAGGCACAATGGGCTCACGTTGGGATAACGAAAAGAAATGGAACTTGCGTTTAGAAGATGAAGAAACAGGTGAAAAGATTGATCCACGTCTTTCTTTACTTGGAATGGAAGAAACGATTGGAACGGTACAAATTCCGTACTTCTCTGATGATGGAAACAAAGTATTAGAACGTACAATTCCAGTGAAAAAGGTTATGACAGAAGAAGGCGAAGTGTTCGTTACAACTGTATACGACTTAACGTTAGCAAATTACGGGGTGAACCGAGGGTTTGGCGGACAAGAGCCGAAAGACTTCAATGATGATGTACCGTTTACACCTGCATGGCAAGAGAAAATGACAGGAGTGAAACGAGAACTAATTATTCAAATCGCTCGTGAGTTCGCACAAAATGCCGCTGATACAAATGGTCGCTCGATGATTATTGTTGGAGCTGGTATTAACCATTGGTTTAATTCTGATACGATTTATCGCGCAGTTTTAAATCTTGTTCTTCTCGTCGGGGCACAAGGAGTAAACGGCGGGGGATGGGCGCATTATGTTGGTCAAGAAAAGTTACGACCTGCAGAAGGATGGCAAACAATCGCGATGGCAAAAGATTGGCAAGGGCCACCAAAATTACAAAATGGTACGTCTTTCTTCTATTTCGTAACAGATCAATGGCGCTATGAAGATACACCTGTTGGACATTTAGCATCACCAATTGAAGGTAACTCACGTTATCAACATCACGGTGATTACAATGTATTAGCAGCACGACTCGGCTGGTTACCTTCTTATCCAACATTCGAGAAAAATGGAATTGAATTATATAAAGAAGCTGTTGCTGCTGGTGCAACAACGCAAGAAGAAATCGGAAAATATGTTGCACAAAAATTAAAAGAAAAAGAACTGAAATTTGCGATTGAAGATCCTGATAATAAAAACAACTTCCCGCGCAACTTATTCGTTTGGCGTGCGAATTTAATTTCAAGTTCTGGTAAAGGGCATGAATATTTCTTAAAACATTTATTAGGTACAACAAACGGATTAATGAATGACGATAGTGATTCATTACGACCAGAAGAAATTAAGTGGCATGAAGAAGCACCAGAAGGGAAGCTTGATTTACTCATTAATTTAGATTTCCGTATGGCTGGAACAGCGCTGTATTCTGATATCGTCTTACCTGCTTCAACTTGGTACGAAAAACATGATTTAAGTAGTACAGATATGCATCCATTTGTGCATCCATTTAATCCAGCAATCGGTTCACCGTGGGAAGCACGCTCTGACTGGGATATTTTCACTTCACTTTCTAAAGCTGTGTCAGATTTAGCGAAGAAAATAGAGCTTGAGCCAATGAAAGAAGTTGTTGCAACACCACTTCTTCATGATACACCGCAAGAATTAGCGCAACCACTTGGCAAGATTAAAGATTGGAGTAAAGGTGAATGTGAACCAATCCCGGGTAAAACGATGCCACAAATTCATGTTGTTGAAAGGGATTATAAAACGATTTATGACAAAATGACAGCACTTGGACCAAATGCCGGAAAACAACCGATTGGTACGAAAGGGATCTCTTGGTCAGCAGAAAAAGAGTATGAGCAATTAAAGAGCAAATTAGGAGTTGTTCGAACGGATACTATTGCGAAAGGTTGCCCAGACATAAAAGAAGCAATCAATGCTGCTGAAGCGGTATTAACGCTTTCTTCTACAACAAACGGTCATATGGCAGTAAAAGCATGGGAAGCACTTGAAAAACAAACAGATCTAAAATTACGTGATTTAGCAGAAGAACGTGAAGAAGAATGCTTTACATTCGAACAAATTACAGCACAACCGAAAACAGTAATTACTTCTCCGGCCTTTACAGGTTCAGAAAAAGGTGGACGACGTTACTCACCGTTTACAACAAATGTGGAACGTCTTATTCCTTGGAGAACGATAACTGGTCGACAATCTTTCTACTTAGACCATGACATGATGAAAGAATTTGGTGAAATGATGGCAACATTTAAACCAATTCTGCAACATAAACCGTTCCGTAAGTCACGCCCTGAAGTAGAAGGGAAAGAGATTACACTAAACTATTTAACACCGCATAATAAGTGGTCGATTCATAGTATGTATTTCGATTCATTACCGATGTTAACGCTGTTTAGAGGTGGTCCAACTGTTTGGATGAATAAAGAGGACGCTGCAGAAGCTGGCGTTGCTGATAATGATTGGATCGAGTGCTTTAACCGTAACGGTGTTGTCGTAGCGCGTGCTGTTGTAACGCACCGTATACCGAGGGGAATGGCATTTATGCACCATGCGCAAGATCGCCACATTAACGTGCCTGGTACGAAATTAACAAGCACCCGTGGGGGAACGCATAATAGTCCAACCCGTATTCATGTTAAACCAACACATATGATTGGTGGATATGGCCAATTAAGCTATGGATTTAACTATTATGGTCCGACTGGGAACCAGCGTGATTTAAATGTTGTAATCCGTAAACTGAAGGAGGTAGATTGGCTTGAAGATTAAAGCGCAAGTCGGAATGGTAATGAACCTAGATAAATGCATCGGCTGTCATACTTGTAGTGTAACGTGCAAAAACACCTGGACAAATCGTCCAGGTGCGGAATATATATACTTCAATAACGTAGAAACGAAGCCCGGAATTGGTTATCCGAAACAATGGGAAGATCAGGAGAAATATAAAGGCGGCTGGGAATTGAAAAATGGTGAAATTCAGCTGAAATCTGGTTCGAAAATGAAACGTCTTATGAACATTTTCCACAATCCAGATCAACCAACAATTGATGATTACTTTGAACCTTGGAATTATGATTATGAAACATTAACAAATAGCCCGCAGCGTAAGCATCAACCAGTTGCTCGTCCGAAATCAGCAATTACAGGCGAATTTATCGACAAAATTGAATGGGGTCCGAACTGGGAAGATGATTTAGCTGGTGGACATATAACAGGATTACAAGATCCGAACGTAAAGAAAATGGAAGAAGAAATTAAAACAGATTTTGAAAACGTCTTTATGATGTATTTACCACGCATATGTGAACATTGTATGAATCCGTCTTGCGTATCATCTTGTCCATCTGGTGCGATGTATAAACGTGAAGAAGACGGCATTGTTCTTGTAGATCAAAATGCATGTCGTGCTTGGAGGTTCTGCGTATCATCTTGTCCATATAAAAAAGTGTATTTTAACTGGCAAACGAATAAAGCTGAAAAATGTACAATGTGTTTCCCACGTATTGAGGCTGGTATGCCAACAATTTGTTCAGAAACATGTGTGGGACGTATCAGGTATATTGGGGTAATGCTATATGACGCTGACAAAGTAAAAGAAGCAGCTTCTGTTGAAGACGAAAAAGATTTATATGAATCGCAGCTTACTGTTTTCCTAGATCCAAATGATCCAGAAGTAGCAGCTGAAGCGAAAAAACAAGGCATTCCTGAAGAATGGATTAAAGCAGCACAAGAGTCACCAATCTATAAAATGATTATCGATTGGAAAATTGCTCTGCCTCTTCATCCAGAGTACCGTACAATGCCGATGGTTTGGTATATTCCGCCGCTTAGCCCAATTATGAATATGGTGGAAGGGAAAGGCAGTAACTGGCAAGCAGAAGAGATTTTCCCTGCTATCGATAATATGCGTATTCCAATTCAATATTTAGCGAATTTACTCACTGCAGGAGATGAATCACACATTCGTCTTACATTGAAGAAAATGGCTGTTATGCGAACGCATATGAGAGCGCTGCAAATTAATAAAGAGCCAAATGAAGCTGTATTAAAAGAACTTGGTTTAACGAAACAGGATGTAGAAGATATGTATCGTCTTCTTGCTATTGCGAAATATAAAGATCGCTTCGTCATTCCGGGCACTCATCGTGAACAAGTGGCAGATTTATATAGCGAACAAGGAAGCTGTGGTTTAGCATTCGCAGGTGGTCCAGGCTCTTGTATGACAATTTCTTAAATAAAGGGGGCAGAAAATGATGAAACAAAGTTTACAAACTGCTTTTTCTTGTTCTTCTTTTCTTCTCTCCTATCCTGAACTAGGGTGGAGAGAAGCTGTAACTGAATTGCAAGAAGAGATTGAAACGATAGAAAAGGAAGAAGTTAAAGCATCACTTACAGCCTTTATAAAGCAAGCGCTAGATAAAACGAATGATCAACTCATTGATAGTTACGTATATACATTCGATTTTGGTAAGAAAACAAATATGTATCTTACTTATATGAACACTGGTGAACAAAGAGAAAGAGGTATTGAATTATTAGAGTTAAAGCAGCATTATAAAAAATCTGGTTTTGAAGTAACGGATAAAGAATTACCTGATTATTTACCACTTTTTCTTGAGTTTTTTGCAAATGCAAATGAGCAAGACAGTGAACCAATTATGAATAAATACAAGGAGAATATACAAGCATTACACGTTCAGTTAAAAGAAGCAGGTAGTATGTATGAACCAATTCTTGCGGCTGTTCTACTCGCTATCGAAGCATGGGATGTACAGAAAAATTAGAAAGGAGAGTTGTTAAAATGATGAATCAATTTCTATGGGTATTGTTTCCCTATATCATTTTTGCAATCTTTATCGGTGGACATATTTTTAGATACAACTATGATCAATTTGGATGGACATCAAAATCTAGTGAACTATTAGAAAAGAAAATGCTCCGAATCGGAAGTCTATTATTCCACTTTGGGATTATGTTCGTAATTGGCGGTCATGTTATGGGGATATTAATTCCAGAAGCTGTATACCGTTCGATAGGTATTTCTGAGCATACGTATCACATAATGGCAATTAGTTTCGGGCTTCCGGCAGGTGTTGCTTCTATTATCGGTTTAATTATATTAACGTACCGCCGCGTAACTGTAAAACGTATCATTGCAACGAGCACAAAGGGAGATTATATTGCGCTTATTTTATTACTTATCGTAATGTTAGCAGGACTTTCTGCAACATTTTTAAATATCGATTCAAAAGGATTTGATTATCGTACAACAATTGGCCCTTGGTTCCGAAGTCTCTTTATTTTCCAACCGAAAGTTGAATATATGACGGAAGTACCAGTATGGTTTAAAATTCATATTCTTGCAGGGATGGGTTTATTCGCAGTGTGGCCATTTACAAGACTAGTACATGTATTTAGTGCCCCAATTAAATATGTAAGCCGTAGTTATGTAATTTACAGAAGACGTATTCCTAATGAGTTGAAAAAATAATACTGCTGTAAACGGATAGGAGCTAATGGTTAAAACGAAACGAGGTCTAATATGGAAGGCCTCGTTTTTGTTTACATAGGGAATAACCGTTAATAAGTAGTTTAAATTGAAAAAAGATTAGCATCTAAATAAGATGCTAATCAATACTACAAACAGAAGCAGAGCAATCTTCACAAGCAATTTCACATTTTAAAAATTGTAAATCGTGAATGGTAATCTTTCCTTTATGAATAGAAATTGTACCTTGCTTTTTTAATTCATTTAACATTCGATTTACGCTTTCACGTGAAGTTGCACAGAAATTAGCTAGTTCTTGATTCGTTAACGGTAAATCGATGAGAATACCATTTTCTTTTAATACACCGTAACTATTTGTCATTCGAATGAGAGTAGAATATAAGGCACCTTTTTTGCCGTGTAACACTAAATCTCGGAACTTCGTTTGCATTCTTCTTAAATGTTCACTAATCCATTTCATAAATTCAAATACAAGAGCGGGTTTTTGGAGTAATGCTTTTTCTAACGCTTCACGCTTTATTACACCTACTTCAACATCTTCAAGACATTTTGAGTTTAATAAATATTTTGCATTATCCGTGAACAACGTTAATTCTCCAATAATGTCATATTCCGAACAAATTCGAAGTGTTAATTCTTGTCCGTCAGCACTAAGTTTACTAATTTGTACTTTTCCTGAGTGGATAATATAGAGTTCGGTTGCCTCCATACCTTCTTGAAAAATAAAACTGCCTTTTTTTATCTGCATTTTATATTCAACAGATGCAAGTAATTCCTTTAAATCTTGAGATAATTTCATACTGTTTGTCACAGCAATCACCTTTCTTCTTATAAGCAATACATTTCCTATTTTGAGTGTAAATATGTTGAAAATGCAAGAGCTATTTTAAAAATATAGTAAAATTTCAATGACCGTAAGGAGGAGAGACTGAAGATGTGAACAAAATGCGAACAGATTTGTGAAGAATTTTTGAATGGGGAAAGTGATGTGAGAAAAGTCACATTGAATTTGCAACTTATTTTTTATAATAAAGGCAAATAAAAAATTGAAAGCTTACTAAGGATTGCAGCAGAAAAGAAGGGATATAGATGCACGAAAAAATGAAAGATTCATTAGAACGGCCACTTCAAGATTTACGTATTTCAGTTATTGATCGTTGTAATTTTAGGTGCACATACTGTATGCCTGCTGAAGTGTTCGGACCTGATTATGCTTTTTTGCAGGAAGAGTTTTTATTAACGTTCGATGAAATAGAAAGATTAGCAAGATTATTTATAAGTATGGGAGTCAATAAAATTAGGCTGACTGGCGGTGAACCGTTATTGCGTAAAGATTTACCTCAGTTAATCGCAAGGCTTACAAAACTAGAAGGCTTAAAAGACATTGGGCTCACAACAAACGGAATTCATTTAGCGAAACAAGCTAAGGCGTTAAAAGACGCGGGATTAAAGCGTGTAAATATTAGTTTAGATGCGATAGAGGATCACGTCTTCAAAAAAATTAACGGAAGAAATGTAAGTACAAAACCTGTACTGAAAGGAATAGCAGCAGCAAAGGCTGCTGGATTAGAGGTAAAGGTAAATATGGTCGTAAAAAAAGGAATGAATGATAGTCAAATTCTTCATATGGCTCGTTATTTTAAAGAAAAAGAAATTCAGCTCCGTTTCATTGAGTTTATGGATGTAGGCAGTACGAACGGATGGAATTTTGAACAAGTGATTACGAAGGAACAATTAATAGAGAAGATTAATCGCGTATATCCGGTTGAACCTGTTACACCTCGTTATTTTGGAGAAGTTGCGAAATTGTATCGATATGTAGGGAGCGATGCAGAAGTTGGATTTATTACTTCAGTATCAGAGTCATTTTGTTCTTCTTGTACGAGAGCTCGTATTTCGGCAGACGGTAAGTTTTTTACGTGTCTATTTGGAACGAAAGGAACGGATTTGCGAACGCTTCTTCGAGAAAATATTTCTGATGCATCACTATTAAAAATTTTACAACATACGTGGCGATATAGAACAGATCGATATTCAGATGAAAGAACGGCGGATAGTACAAATAAACGTCAAAAAGTTGAAATGTCTTACATTGGCGGATAGCGAGAGGAGGATTTCCTATGCAAGAGCGATATTCAAGGCAAGTATTGTTTTCTAGAATAGGTGAAATGGGTCAAAGAAAAATAAGAGAAAAGCATGTACTTTTAATCGGTGCGGGTGCACTAGGAGCTGCGAATGCAGAAGCATTTGCTAGGATGGGAATTGGGAAATTGACAATTGCCGATCGTGACTACGTCGAATGGAGTAATTTACAGCGGCAACAGTTATATACAGAAGAAGATGCAAAGCAATGCAAACCAAAAGCAATTGCAGCAGCAGAACATGTAAGAAAGATTAATTCGGAAGTGGAAATTGTACCGGTTGTAACAGATGTCACAATGCGAGAAATAGAAGAGTTAACAAAAGAAGTGGATCTCATCATAGATGCGACTGACAATTTCGATACGCGCCTACTTATAAATGACATTTCACAAAAAGAAAATATACCTTGGATATACGGTGGATGCGTTGGAAGTTACGGTGTAACGTATACAATTCTCCCTGGGAAAACACCATGTTTTCGCTGTCTGATGGATCATCCTATGAGCGGTGCAACATGCGATACAGCTGGAATCATTCAGCCAGCTGTACAAATGGTCGTTGCTCACCAAATAACAGAGGCGATGAAAATATTAGTGGATGATTATGAGTCGTTAAGAGGGACGATGTTATCATTTGATATTTGGAACAATCAATATCTCTCATTAAAAGTAAATAGACAGAAAAAAAGTACATGTCCATCTTGTGGGAAATTACGAACGTATCCAAGTTTAACATTTGAAGCACAAATGAAAACGGAAGTGTTATGCGGACGGAATACAGTTCAAATCCGTTCAGGAATAAAGAGAAATCTTAATTTAACCGAAATTCAAAAACGATTACAAAAGAGTGTACATGTCAAAAAAACACCTTACTTACTATCATTTTTAATTGATGAATATCGTTTCGTTTTATTTATAGACGGTAGGGCATTTATTCATGGGACAAATGATGTGAAAATAGCAAAACGATTATACGCAACATATATAGGGTGAACAGAAAGTGAGCGTCACCTTATTGAAAAGAGGTGAAAAAAGAATGTTAGAAAAACGTATACCAATTCCAGTGGCAGAAGCAGTTGCGCGTGTAATGGAATATGCCTACCAAGGTGAAATAGAAAAGGTTTCTCTTATAGAAAGCTACGGTAGAACACTTGGAGAAGATGTTATTGCAGATCATGATGTTCCGCATTTTAATCGCTCTCCGTACGATGGGTTTGCGATTCGAGCGGAAGATACAAAAGAAGCGAGTAGTAGTAACCCCATTCAGTTTGAAGTAATTGGCGAAATTGGAGCAGGTTTTGTTTTTACAGAAGAAGTGAAAGAGTTTCAAGCTGTCCGTATTATGACAGGAGCAGCAATTCCGAAAGGGTGTAGTGCGGTTGTTATGTTGGAGCTAACGGAAGGGTTTGAAGAAAATGAAAAGACTTATATGAAATTGAAACGCTCCTTTATTGCTGGGGATAACATTTCTTTTAAAGGAGAAGATGTAAAACAAAATACCGTCCTTGTGAAAAAAGGTACTGTTATTAATCCTGGAGTAGCAGCACTTCTTGCTACGTTTGGTTATAGTTCTGTACACGTTATAAAACAGCCGGTTATTGGAATTGTAACGACAGGAAGCGAACTGCTTGAAGTACATGAACACTTAAAGCCAGGGAAGATTCGAAATAGTAACTCCTATATGATTGCTGCTCAAATTGAACGAGCTGGCGGAGTTGTACAGTATTATGGACAGTTCGCTGACGATATTGAGACGTGTTATAACACTGTAAAAAAAGCGATAAAAGAAGTCGATATTTTAATTACAACTGGTGGCGTTTCGGTAGGAGATTATGACTATTTACCTGCTATTTATGAGAGATTACAAGCAAATGTACTTTTTAGCAAAATAGCGATGCGACCAGGAAGTGTGACAACTGTAGCTGAGGTAGAAGGAAAACTACTATTTGGTTTATCTGGTAATCCTTCTGCTTGTTATGTCGGTTGTGAATTATTTGTTCGGCCAGTTATTCGAACATACTTGCATAGAAAAGATTCGCATGTATTTCGTGCAGAGGCGATTTTACAAAAAGACTTTCCAAAAGCAAACCCATTCACTCGTTTTGTAAGAGGAAAAGTGGAAATTGTAAATGGAAAATTGCAAGCGACACCAGTTGGTTTAGATAAATCTAGTGCAATTTCTTCACTTGCAGAGGCGAACACATTTATTGTCCTGCCGGGAGGAACAAGGGGATTTGAAGCAGGAATAACTGTTTCGGTACTGTTATTAGAATCAAACGCTGGAAGTGAGTGGCCATGGGAAGAACCACTTCGGTCGTACAAATGATAGAAAAATAGATTGCTAACTTATATGAAGATAAGAGGTGCAAGATGACACATACGTATTATGAAGTGATTGATACACCTATTTCAATTGAGGAAGTTACAAACAAAGTAATTTGTCGTGAGTGCGGCGCAGTTACTACTTTCATTGGTACTGTTAGAGAATTTACGAAAGGCCGTCGTACGCTATATTTAGAGTATGTAGCATATAAAACAATGGCAGAAAAACAGCTTGAGAAAATTGGTACTGAAGTAGGAGAGAGGTGGCCTGGGACATTTGTCGCCATTACACATCGCATTGGTACATTACAAATTTGTGATCTTGCTGTTGTCGTCTCTGTTTCTACACCACACCGGAAAGCAGCCTATGAGGCGAACGAATATATTATGGAGCGTATAAAACAAATCGTTCCCATTTGGAAGAAAGAATTTTGGGAAGATGGTGAATCATGGATAGGTGATCAGTTAGAAAAGGTAGCATATGAGAATGATGAGCCTGGAAAGGGGATGAGAATATGATTGAAGTACTATTATTTGCACATTTACAAGAAGAAGTAAGTAAGTCAGCATTACACATAGATTGTGAAAATATTACGGTTGCTAAACTTAAGGAAGTGCTCATTAAGAAATACGACGTAGCGATTTCAAGTGAGATTATGGTTGCTATAAATGAAGAGTATGCAAATGAGGATGACATCATTCAAACTGGCGATGTTATAGCAATGATTCCGCCAGTGAGTGGTGGTTGATTCTTTTCAGCCTAATCATGTTAGGACGTGATTAGGCTGGAGGGAATGAATATAACTATGCATACATAGGAGGGAACAGGATGAAAAGTCCTAATTTTCAATTAAGTTTACAAACTTCTAATCTAGTTATCGGGTTTATGGTATGGGTCATTTTATCATCATTAATGCCTTATATTAAAGCGGATATTCCATTAACTGCGGGACAAATTTCTATGGTAACAGCAGTACCGGTTATATTAGGTTCTGTTCTTCGCATTCCAATTGGTTATTGGACAAATCGTTTCGGAGCAAGAAAATTATTCTTTATTAGTTTTATTCTATTATTATTTCCTGTCTTTTATATTAGTGTTGCCAATTCAATGATGGATTTAATTATTGGTGGTTTATTTGTCGGAATCGGTGGTGCTGTATTCTCTGTAGGCGTAACTTCTTTACCGAAATACTTTCCGAAAGAGAGTCACGGTTTTGTAAATGGTATATACGGTGTCGGTAACGCAGGAACAGCAATTACTTCGTTCTTAGCACCAGTTATCGCAACTTCAGTTGGCTGGAGAACGACAGTACAGTGTTATTTAGTTTTACTCGCAGCATTTGCACTTATGAACTTTTTATTAGGCGATCGTAAGGAGAAAAAGGTGAATACACCATTAATGGAACAAATAAAAGGTGTATATAAAAATGAAAAACTTTGGTTTTTATGTATCTTTTACTTTTTAACATTTGGATCTTTCGTCGCATTTACTGTATACTTACCAAACTTTTTAGTATCTCACTTCGGATTAGAAAAAGTGGATGCAGGTATGCGGACAGCAGGATTCATTGTACTTGCAACAATTATGCGGCCAATTGGCGGTTGGCTTGGTGATAAATTTAACCCATTTAAAATATTAATCTTCGTATTTATCGGTTTAACACTTTCAGGTATTATTTTATCATTCATGCCTAGTATGAACGTATATACTTTTGGTTGCTTACTAGTCGCATTTTGTGCAGGTATCGGTAATGGTACAATCTTCAAACTCGTTCCAATGTACTTCTCAGAACAAGCTGGTATTGTAAATGGACTCGTTTCAGCTTTAGGCGGACTAGGAGGGTTCTTCCCGCCGCTAATTTTAACATTATTATTCCAACTAACAGGTCATTATGCAATTGGATTTATGGCATTATCAGAAGTCGCACTTGCTTGTTTAATCATTACAGTGTGGATGTATAGTCAAGAAAAGCTGTTAGTGATGTTAAAGAATCATTAAAAAAGAAAAAGAGCCGTCCCGAAGTATTTTGGGATGGTTCTTTTAGTAATAGACTTCAACTTGTTTTTTTATTGATATCTTAACAAATGTTTGTTTTCTAAAATATTGTGGTTTTTAAATAAAAAACAGAAGGGTAATGGAATTTTATGTTAAAAAATAGATATCAGATGTTATTCAATTAAAGGGCAGGTTAGCTCAAGCACAAAGATTAAACTAATTTTTAGAAAGCAAATATATCGAGAATGAAAATAATAACTTTTGAATTAAACGATGACTATTGATCGCTAACGAATCGATAAATAGTCGCTCCTTTCTAAAAGCTATCTATTAATATGTATAAAAATATATCAATAGCTTGAAATGTTCCGAAATTCAAAAAACATATAAAGGTATCTATAACAAGAAAAAACTGCATATTTTTTAGGGCCAGATTTTTGGGTAAGGCTAATGGAGATTGTGAAAAAGTACACTTAAAATAAAGAATACAGTTTAGGTTGATAAGATAAAATTATGAATTTGTATAAATAATTCATAATTTTCTTTGTGAGTCATATTTGATATGTTAAAGAAAAGAGAGCGTTTAATCCAACTAAAATATATGTAGAATGAGGTTTTAAATGTTTATTTTCATTATATTAGACGTAATAGTGCCAATATTAATATTGATGCTAATTGGTGCAATCTTACAAAGGAAGTTCCAATTTAACTTAAAGCAGCTATCTACACTTATTAATTATTGCTTGATGCCAGCGGCTGTATTTGTGAATATATATGATATTAGTATAGAAACAGGTTTGTTGCTCCAGATCATGTACTATTTAATGTTTTATAGTCTGAGTCTAATGCTAGTAAGTCATTTTATTTCAAAAACATTAAAGTTAGAAAAAGGAGAAAGTGCAGCTCTAAAAAATAGCATTTCGTTAATGAATTCCGGTAATTATGGATTACCAGTAAGTCAATTGATTTTCAGTCACAATCCAGTGGGGGTTTCCATTCAGATTTTCATTGTGATTTTCCAAAACCTTTTAACTTATTCATATGGGATTTATAACTTACTATCAGCAACAAAAACAATCGGAGGTATTATTCAATCATTTATAAGACTGCCTGTATTTCATGCGCTCGTACTAGGGATTCTCTTTCAATCGTTTACAATTCAAATACCTAATTCTATCTTTCTACCTCTTAATCAGCTTGCGAATAGTTTTGTTGCCATAGCACTCATATTGCTAGGAGCACAATTAGCCAACATTAAGCTTAATTTTTTCCATAGAGTCATAACATGGTCTTTAATTGGAAGGTTATTGATGGGGCCATTATTAGCACTTTCCATGATCTACCTCTTAAACATTGATGGAATTGTTGCACAATCATTATTTATTGCAAGTTCTTTTCCTACTTCAAGAAATACATCAACTATTGCTATGGAGTATCAAATAGAGCCTGAACTACATGCACAAATCGTTTTATTTTCAACACTTTTCAGCATTATTACAGTAACTGTCGTTATTTATTTGTCATATATTTTGTTTTGAATATACGTTTAAAACCGAATGGATTTGAGGCGGTAAATGATGGATGGAAATCCCATTGATATGAGAGGAAAACAGTCTATGATATATTGGGGGGCGTTTACAATTGTACCGTGTCTGATAATCAAGTGGCTTAATTCAAAAAAAGGAAACTCGTTACGGGTTATTTCGTATGAAAATCTTTAAAGCATCTGCATATAGACTTGCGAAAAAAGACATAATTTCGCTTATAATTGACGTTACGTGAGCTTAGTTTGATAGCGATGGGGTGGGAGTGTCAAGTAAGAATTTTTTCTTTATTGATTTTATGCGGTTTTTTCGCAAAATTGTAACTAAGGGGGGATTCCAAGTTGAGTAAACAGAATATCAGCACAACAGTTTCAGGAGATATAATTGTTACCCATCTAGTTGGAAATATAAAAACAGATGATGTGTATGAATGGTTTAATGGTTTTGAGCAGGTTTGTCAGCAATTCATTTCTGAAGGGCGGAAATACAAATTGTTGGTGGATAGAAAAGGATACACGCCAAATCATTTTTCTGTTCAAAAAGTATGGAAAGAGAAGTTCTTCAATGAAATCATTTTGAATAACAGTACGGCAATTGCATTTCTCCTTGAAGAGGGGGAGATAATGGATTATTTACAACAATCTAATACGAAAGAATCTGTGAGATTTTTTGATGATTATGAACAAGCGCTAATTTGGTTGAATGAATATCCAATATAAAACCTGTATTGAAGCAGTTGCCCTCAAGCAACTGCTTTTTTTGTCCGTAATTGTTGCCGTTATTTTTCTTCACAGATTCTTGTCCAATTGTTTGTCTGATCCTAAAAAACGTTTGTTCAAAGCTAATTACTATTTTAGCTAAGTGATAGATTACATTTTATGAGTACGAGAAAGTCTTTTTATAAGTTTAGCAAGGACAGAAGTTAATTCCTGTTTCATACGCTTCGTAAACGATGGGTCCTTACCTGAAGTTGAAATAGTGACAACATATTCATTATTTCTTATAACGCCAGGTGTGTGAAAAGATGATTCTGTACCATCACTTACAACGTTAACCCACTGGAAATCATGAGCGGCCTGTTTGACCATCATATTTACAGCGTGTTGATTTGTAGCTGCATAAATAAGGTGAGCATCTTTAATATCATCATTACTAAAAGCTTTTTGCTTCCAAGTAATATAAGAAAGTCCCTTCATTTCCTCGCAAATTTCTGGGCTGATAACGGTGACAAAAGCGCCTGTATCTTTTAATCCAGACGCTTTTCGATATGCAATTTTACCTCCACCAATGATAATGACCACTTTATTTTGTAGATTAAACATAAGAGGGTACATGTTATACATATATGCATTCCTCCATTCGTTCTAATAATGTTAACTTCATGTATGTATCAAACTGAAGACAGTTACAAGTCGTAACGTGATCATATTTTTTTGTATGCAATTTAATTTTTTGAAGTAATAATCCGGTAAAGAGAAGGTACGGCATGACATATACATGGGACGCAGTCGATGTTATAGCCTTGAGCTCAGCAGCAAAAGAGGGAGTTCCTTTCGTTAAAAAGGAACAGGATACTGGCATACCAAGTTTTCGTTCGACAGCTGCTCTGATTTGTTGTAATTCATGTATCGGTTGTGGATCACTACTGCCTCGTCCTACGAGTAAAATACTACTATTTTGCATTGACATAGCTTCACGTATTCTTTTCACTACAAGTTCCACCATATGTGGATGTGTACTAAAAGGAGGTACAACTGAAAATGTTATTTGTGGATATTTCTTTTGTAGTTGCTCTATTTCAAAAGGAATATCACGTTTATAGTGAGCTGCTGCAAATAATAAAACAGGTACAATCATTATTTCAGTTACTCCCTCTATTATCGTTTCTGTAACTGCATCCGAAATAGTAGGTGTCGTTAGTTCTAGAAAAGCTATTTTTTGAATTCTTTCGTTTCGCTCTTTCATAACAGATTGAATAAATTGAATGAATTGTTCATTACCTTCTTGTAGCCGGCTCCCATGTCCAACATATACAATTCCTTTCATTGTCTCACCATGTCTTTCTTCATAAGAGTTTCTTGTAATTGATGATCTACGTTATGAAACCCAACTTTATTTGCATAGTGTAAAGTTGGAACGTCGGTATACGAGAATGGGAGAGTAAGAATATTGATAAAGCCAAGGCGTTTTATTTCTGCTAGAAACGTATCAATAGAAGCACGACCTTCAAATACAATGCTATCCCATGAGAATTCAGAAAGAATACGTGAATGAATTTCATCGAAGCGATGATCAATTGTGTACTCATGAGTCATCATATAGGAACCAGCACCAATTTTTTCTTGAATAACAGCAATTCGGTTAATGTTTCGTCCTAAATAAACTGTTGTATTGGAAGAGAACTCTGCTTGTTTACTTAGTAGCCCATATTGCATAAGTTTTTCTTGAGTGGCAACGTTCATATGTTGTAGTTGCGCTTGTAAAGAACGAATATCTTTTTGGTGTTTACTACATGATTGCATCAATATTTCTACACTTTCAGCTGAACAAAAAACAAGACGATTAACGTTAAAAATTTCATTGATTTGTTCAAGTGTTAATGTGTATTCTACCTTTTTGAAAGTAGGAATTTGATATATTTCTGCACCGGCTTCTTGTAACTTTTGCTTCATTGAACTTGTTTTATTCGTTGCAGATGCAAATAAAACTTTTTTCTCGTGTAATGGTTTACGTTCTTTCCAAGCGATCTGATCCCGTAAGGAAACGACATCACCAACAATTGTCATAGAAGGATTAGAAATATTCTCGTTTTTGACGATAGGAACAATAGTTGAAAGTGTTCCTGTGACAACGCGCTGTTTCCCTGTCGTACCCCATTCGATGACTGCTATTGGTGTATCTTCCTTTTTGCCTGCTTGTAGTAAATTTTCGCAAATTGTAGGTAAGTTTTTTATACCCATGTAGTAGGCGATTGTGTCGCTATTGTGGGATGAATTATATTTTCCATGATCGGTTAAAGGACCTTTCGCATGCCCAGTTAATAAAGTGACGCTATTACTATAGTTGCGGTGGGTGAGGGGGATGCCAGCATAGCTACTAGCGGCGATGCTAGATGTAATGCCTGGTACAATTTCATATGGAATGTTCGCAGATGCTAAAGTTTCTGCTTCTTCACCAACACGGCCAAAAATAGATGGATCTCCGCCCTTTAAGCGGACTACGATTTTTCCTTCTTTCGCAAATTGAAGGAGGTGGGCGTTAATCATTTCTTGTCGCATAGTATGATTCTTTGGCATTTTTCCGCAATAAATAAGTTCGCATGTTTCTTTTGTATAACTAAGAAAGAAAGGGTTTAATAAACGGTCATATAAAACGATATCTGCACGATTTAAACAATCTATCGCTTTCTTTGTAATAAGCCCTTCATCACCTGGTCCTGCACCAACTAAATATACATATCCGTTCATAATCGCACCTCATCTATTTTTATGTAAAAGGAAGCCAGGGGGAGGCTTCCTTTCGTAAATTACATGTATATATAAATATCCCCGTCAATAACTTCTACTTCATACGTTTGAATACAACCGTCATCAGGTTTTTGAACTTCACCTGTTAGTAATGAAATTTTCCAATCATGTAGTGGACAAAAGACGAATTCGCCAGACACAATTCCTTCTGCTAACGGTCCGTTTTTATGAGGACAACGATTTTCTACAGCTCGAACATCGCCATTTGAAAGGCGGAATAGGGCGATAGATATACCTTTCATTTGCACCTCTTTACCGATTTGAATAGGAAGGTCTTCTGCACGCATAATTTTTATTTTATCTTTCGTTTGTATCATATAAATCACAGCTCCTTATTTCACAGTTTCTACTTCATACATCGCTTTTAACGACTTCGTTTCTATTGCTTGTCCCCAAGCTTCTTTATATGTGCCACGAGCTGTTTGGAAGCGTTCATTTAGTGTAGTGACCATATTTGCATCTTGCAGTATTTCTTTTATGTGATCGAAGCCTAAACGCTCTGTCCAGTAGGCAGTACGCTCTCCGTAAATACCAGTTTCACGATAATATTGCATGTAAGCTGTAGCGATGCGAAGGACATCATCTTCAGTAGGGACAATCATTACAAAATCAGCTTCGCGTACTTCCGTACCACCATTTCCGCCAATATAAAGTTGGTATCCATTTTCGACACAAACAACGCCAAAATCTTTCGTCAGTACTTCCGCACAGTTACGCGGACAGCCCGTTACACCCATCTTCATTTTATGAGGTGTATCTACCATTTCTAATGATTGTTCAAGCAACATACCAAGTCCTAATGAATCTTTCGTACCGAAACGGCAGAAACGAGAGCCAACACATGATTTTACATTACGAAGAGATTTTGAATACGCATATCCAGAAGTCATATTTAATTCAGCCCATACGTTAGGTAAATCTTGTTTCTTAATACCGTATAAGCCAATTCGGCTCGCACCTGTAATTTTCACAAGTGGAACATCGTACTTTTTCGCAACTTCAGCAATTTTCATTAAATCATCAGCTGTTGTAACACCTCCGTACATGCGTGGAATAACAGAGAATGTACCATCGTGCTGGATGTTACCATTCATTCTTTCATTCACGAAACGGGATGATTTATCATCTTCATATTCTTCTGGAATCGCCATACGTAAATAGTAGTTTAAAGCAGGACGACATTTTGAACAGCCTTCTTCAAGTACAAAACCAAGAACGTTTCGTACTTCTTTTGGAGATTTTAAACCTTTCTCATGAATGGCCGCTACGACTTTATCACGTGATAAAGGTGTACATCCGCACATACCGGTAGACTGCACAGAAGCATCAAAAGCATCTCCAAGTGTATGAGATAAAACTTGTTCTACAAGCGGACGACATTTACCACAAGACCCTGCGGCTTTCGTACAGCCTTTAACTTCTTCAAAAGTCTTTAACTCTTGTTCTAAAATGGCGTGAACGATTGTGCCTTTCGTAACACCATTACATCCGCAAATCGTGTCATCAGCACTCATAGTAGCAACGTTAAGTTCACTTTCTTCACCAGCTTTGTGAAGAATGGAAGCGGCTGTATATTCTTGTATATCTTCTTCTTTCTTTAACATGCTAAAGAGGCGTGTTCCGTCAGCTGTGTCACCATATAAAACGATACCGATGACTTTATTGTCACGAATTAATACTTTTTTATAGGAACGTTTACATTCATCAAAGATTGATATTGCTTTCGTTTGAGCATCTTCATAAATTTGACCAGCAGAGAATAAATCACAACCTGCAACTTTTAATTGCGTACCGACAATACTGCCCGAATATCCATCAGTTTGTAAATTTGTTATATGTTTTGCTAATATCGCACCTTGTTCATAAAGAGGAGCAACAAGTCCATATGCGATACCGTCATGCTCTGCACATTCTCCAACTGCATAAATGGACTCATCATTTGTTAGCATATAGTCATTGACTACAATACCGCGATTTACAATTAAACCAGCATCTTTTGCTATTTGCGTATTTGGGCGTATTCCGACAGCCATTACGACTAAATCACAATCTACAACTTCACCATCTTCAAATTGAATGCCCTCAACATGGTCTGTACCAAGAATTTTTACAGTTTTCTTTTCCATTAGAAATTTCATGCCTTGCGCTTCCAAATCTTCGCGTAATAGAGAAGCTGCTTTCGTATCTAGTTGCTGCTCCATTAAGTTTGGCATTAAATGAACAACATGTACGTCCATCCCTAAGTCAATAAGACCTCTTGCGGCTTCTAAACCAAGTAACCCACCACCAATAACAACGGCCTTTTTCTTTTCTTTAGCGGTGTCTATCATAAATTGTGTATCTTCAATTGTTCGAAATCCTGTTACACCAGGAAGAGTAGAACCTTCAACAGGTAAAATAAAAGCACTAGAACCTGTTGCGATAATGAGTTTGTCATATGTAAGAGTACGATTTTTTTCGGTGATAATGATTTTTGCTTCCCGGTTAATAATTTGAACTCTTTCGTTTGTATATAAAGTTATTTCGTTTTCTTCATACCAACTGTATTCATTCATAATGATATCTTGCATATTTGTTTTGCCTTGTAAAACGTGAGAGAGCATAATGCGATTGTAGTTTGGATGTGGTTCATCTCCCAAAATAGTAATCTCATATGAATCACTATTATGTTTTAATATTTCTTCCATACAGCGTATTCCAGCCATACCATTTCCGATCATAACTAAACGTTTTTTCATTTTCGTTTCCCCTTTTTCTGTGAAATGTTGAACAAAGGATTATATTTCTATTATAGAAAATCCAAAAAAGGGGAGATGTGATATTTATCACATTTTTATAATGATTCACAAATTGTTAAAATTCGGATTTATTCGAGAGGGATGTGTTTATTCTTTACCAAATGAAAAAACAGGACATAAGTATGTATACTCATGTCCTGCACTTGATTTATACTCTCGTAATTGCACGTGGAAATAAAATGTTATTTTCTAAATGAATATGCTCAAATAAATCAGACTCTAGTGCTTCAAGGCGTTGGTAAACAAGTCGATAAGTGCCGCAAGCTCCTTCTGGAGGAGTAAAGTCATTTGTAACTTTACGAAGCTCTTTAATAATGTTGCCTGCGTGGTTATGTTCATTTTCCAACTTATCTACTACTTTACGTAAATTCACATAGTTTTCTTCAATTGGATTTTGTTCAAATTCTAAAATTAATGGAAAATCTTCTGTTTCTTCTTTAATTAAATGTTGTTCTAATTCCATCTTTAATTCGTGAAATAGCTTATGAATTTGAGCTAAATGAGGCTGACTTGCCCCATGAACACGTACTACTTTTGTCACATACGGACTTAATTGTGGCAACTCTTCATTTAAATAGCGATGATGCTTATTTATAACATAATCAATCAATTCGCGATAAGAAGCATTTTTCCAATCAATTTCAGATTCATTTAATCGTTTCATATTATTATAAAGCGTATTTAACTCTGTAAGCACTTCAGTAGCTGATAAATTTCTTTCATGAATTGCATCAATAAGCGGTTTATTGCCACCACAACAAAAATCTATTCTATATGATTTAAAAAGATCACTAGCTTTCGGGAATTGTGTAACAATCTCACCGACAATAGAAGTTTCAGTAAATGTATGTTCCATATGAATGCCTCCATAAAGTTTAAATGTAATATCTGAATTAAGAATAGCGA
Organism: Bacillus sp. M13(2017); assembly: GCF_002218325.1. NCBI lineage: Bacteria > Bacillati > Bacillota > Bacilli > Caryophanales > Bacillaceae > Bacillus > Bacillus sp. M13(2017). Next base: position 86,248 of record NZ_KZ268501.1, read on the forward strand.
TAAATTAAAATCTATGTAGTGATTGAAATCACTTATTCTGTGTCATTTTTGAGAATAATAATAAGAATGTTATTAAAATAAGGGGGGAAAGTAATAAGTGGTAATATTTTACGTTAATAAAAAAGAAGCTTAGTAAAAGCTTCTTTTTCATTATTATTTTTCACATGCAATTCCATCGCCATCACGATCAAGATGAGAGCTATAACCTGGTTGCCCTTTATGTAAAGGAGCTTTCCCAGCTGCTCTAACTGCAGCACAATTTTTGTAGTATGCACTATCAGTATTACCATTAGCTGGTTGTGTTTGAGCTTGCTGTGCTTTTTGCTCTTCTTGTTGCTTCCGATTTTGTTCGTCAGCTAGGCGTTTTTGTTCTTCTTGTTGTTTACGAGCTTGTTCATCAGCCTGACGTTTTTGTTCTTCTTGTTGCTTACGAGCTTGTTCATCAGCCTGACGTTTTTGTTCTTCTTGTTGTTTACGAGCCTGTTCATCAGCTAGACGTTTTTGCTCTTCTTGTTGTTTACGAGCTTGTTCATCAGCTAGACGTTTTTCATCCTCTTGCTTGCGAGCTTGTTCCTCGGCTTGACGTTTTTCATCTTCTTGCTTACGAGCTTGTTCCTCGGCTTGACGCTTCTCATCTTCTTGCTTTTGAGTTTTTTCGTCCGCCGCTTTCTTTTCTAGCTCTTTTTTCTGTTCGCTATCTTTTTGCTCTTCATTGTTAGAGGCAACTTTTGTACTAGTTGCTGTCGTTTTTTCAGAAGAAGGAGCTGAAATACCTAATAACGCAACAAAAATGACAAATAATACGGCTGTAATAATAAATTGTTTTTTCGCTACACCTGTTTTCTTAATAACAGATAAGATTGCTAGCACAAGGAAGAAAATAAATAAAACAAAACTTAAAATAGAAAAGAATTCAACAATTGGGTTATTAGAAGTTTCAGCACTAGTTATTATTGATACAATCGAAATCATAAAAAGAATAACGGCAGGACGACCATATTGTTTTGCTTTTCCATTTTTCTTAAAGAATGAAATGATACATAAAATTAAAAGAATAAAAGCAATAAAAAATAAAGCAGCACCAATATTACTCAAAATCGCCATTTTCATACCTCCATTTGTAAGATTTTTCTTATTGATTATATAGGAACTTATTGGATATTAAACGTTTTATATAAATTTAGAAAATTAATATTTTTCCTAAACTTATAAACATTTATTTTGTATATAAGGAAAAATAGATGTATTTCCTATTACTTTTTGAAAGAGATTTCATAAATTATAGTATATCGATTGAAAGGAGGAGATTTGAATGGAATTTCAATTGTTGGTAACTTGTATATTACAAGAAGGTAATGCTTACTTTTTAGTAACGAAGGTAGACGATGTTATTACGTTAAAAGTACCGATTACTGCGGGAGTAGCAGGTTTATTCTTAGCTTTAGGTGTACCAAGATGTTCTTAATTTAAATCTCTATAGTAGAAGGGGAAGGGACATGCCTTCCTTTTCTACTATTACATAATATAATTATGTAAACTTAAATATCATATTTGTGATAGCACGTTTGAAATGGACATGCATATACTATAATGTTTCATTGGATGTTAGCGGTGAAAGGTAGTTTTAATAAGTGCATCCAGTGATGTTTTTAAGCTATGAAAATAAAAGAGGTGCTATTATATATGAAAAGAAAAACATTGGATATTCCAGTTACATTGCGAAGAGAGTGGTTTTTAATAGAGTTAGCTCATTTAACGAAAAAATATGGAATTGAAATTGCAACTAGCAAAATGGATGCTGCACCGTTTTTAAGAGATCAAGTTACGGAGTCAAAGATAGGGGAAGGGCTACAATACGATAAATATGATGATGAGTATATAATTGAAAATTAAAGGGTAACAACAAAATTAAATTAATTTATAACAAAATATAAAATAAAGCAGATTCTAAATATAGAATCTGCTTTATTATGAAATACTTGTAGTCAACTAGCCTCTTTCTAGTGTTTTTCCTACATATTTCTCTTGCGTTATTCCAAAAGAGTCACGAAGAATGCGAGCATAATCTTTAGAGCCTATTGGTCGTTTATTTTTGGTGCCTTTAAAGGTTTCTGTATAATTTTTATTTGTTAATGATATGTGACCATAAGTAGTTAATTTACAAGTGATAGCTCCTTTATTAAAAGGAGATTCTTTATGCTCTACAATCACTTTTTGAATGTTATTCACTTTTTTCTCATCTATTGGATCTACAGTGAAAGCATAGCCTATTTTCCATTCGTTTGAAGGTTCAGATTGTAAGAAACTTGTAGATTCCCCGTTAGCTCCTTTTCTCATTTCTAAAATATGCGTACCTTTTCGAGTATTTTGCTTACGAATTCGATATTCTCCTGTTTGAGAGGAGATGACTTCTCCGTTAAAAGGGACTGGATGTAAAGGGAGATGAGATGCAAAACCTGCATCCACAACATAATCTTTATCCTCATGACTTAATATGATAATGACATGACCATCATCGGGTTTCCATTTATTATCGTACAGATCATAAACAGTACCGGCTACTTTGTATACTTGAAACCCACAATCAATTAAAAAATAATACAATAAGGAGTTTAATTCATAACACAGTCCACCTCGTTTTTGAATAAGTAACTTTTCTATTAAGTTATCTTTTGAGATATTTTTAATAGTACCAGCCATAATATCAAGATTTTCATAGGGGAGAATCATTCCCATTTTTAACAGAATTTCATCTAAATCATCAAATGTTATTTCTTTTGCAGGAATTTTTAAGCGTTTAAAAAACTCCTTTTGTAAATTGGTCATCATAAAGTATTCTCCTTTCTTTTTACAGAATTTTCTTCTGCTCACCGATAGGTTAGTACTTCTAAAAAGTTAATTCAAGTGCGCGGAAATTATCATAATATATGTTTCTGGAAATATGATTTTCTATTCGGAAATTTCAGTTTAATTTTTAATCGTAGGAAAGTCATATAATATAAGCTCCTTTAAAATTAGTTTGTATTTAATGAAAAGAAAGTACATATCTTTATTATATTTTTCAATAACTAACTAGTAATAAAATATTTTTTTACTAAAATTTTTTCAAGATTTGTATGCTTTATATAAACAATAATGATTTAAAAAATATCTGGGTGTAGCGAAGTTAACAATTATTGAGAAACTTTTTTGTCGTATTCTATCAAAAGGAAGAGGTAGAAACAAAGAGAATAACGAGAGTTAAGGAAGAGGGTATACAACTAGTAACCTTCTAAAAATAGGGCTAACATCTTTTTAAAATAAAAGATTAGCTATTATTAAGGAAGGGAAAATATAAAATATTATAAAGAACACCTTCTTTCAAAAAAATAGGGGGAGTAATATGCGACTGATGAGAAGATGTGTGGCCTTACTAATTGTATTTTTTATCATGGCTCCAACGATTAGCACAAATGTACAGGCAGAAGTTGTAAAAGAGCTTGGAAAGGGGTTTCCTGATACAGAAGTATTCACACCTGGAGAATGGTTTTTAGGCCAAAAACCAGCTAATTATGATGAGAATAAACCGCCAATTCTCTTTGTACAAGGAAGAAATGGTAATGCTGATAGTTGGTATGGAAAGACAGTATATCATGATATAAATGATATGTATGATTATGCTTTAAAAGCAGGCTATCAAACAGTGTTTATACAATTGTATGATGCAGCGGGGAAAGGTTCGGCTAGTCAGTGGGATAATGGAAAATTGTTAGCACAAAAACTTGAAGAGATATATAATCATTTCGGTAAAAAAGTTAATATTGTAGCGCATAGTAAAGGTGGTATTGATACACAAGCCGCATTAGTTGAATATGATGCGAATCGATTTGTTGGAAATGTTATTACACTTGCTACACCGCATCACGGCTCAAATTTAGCAGATTTGTCATATAGTTGGTGGGCAGGGTGGCTTGCTTCTATATTAGGTCAAAAAGATGATGGTACGTATTCGTTACAAATAGGTGAAATGGCAAAGTTTCGTTCAATAATAGATAACAACCCAGCAGCTAAATTAAACCGTTACTATACGGCTACTGGAACTAGCTGGGGACCAACATTTTCTGCATTATCTATGGGCGGGTTATATTTATCATCGTACGGTTCAAATGACGGACTAGTAAATGAATGGAGTGCGAAGCTATCGTACGGTACACATTTATTTACAGATTCCAGATTTGATCATGACAATATAAGAAAAGGATCAGCTGTTTTTGCACGAATTGAACCATATTTACGTACGACAAATGTGGGATTACCAGCTTTAGTAGCACCCAGCAATAGTTCAAATGAAAATCTAGAACAATTAAATACAACTTCAAATCAAAATATTTTAGGAGGCGAATTACCACAAAATCAGTGGATAGAGCAAAGTATTTCTGTTGATAAAAAGGCTGAAGGAATAGTTTCTGTACTAACTGCTTCTTCTGATGTAGAAGTACAAATGGTATCTCCAAAAGGAAAAATCTATGCAAATAAAGATAGCGCTATAACTACTGGTGAAGGCGAATCTTTCTTTAATGGGGCGACAATTAGAACATTTAAGTTTGATAAATTGGAAGTAGGCGAATGGAAAATCAAAATGATGGCGAAGCAGTCGAAAGATGCATATTTAGTTGTAAGCGATTACAAGGATGACGCACCATTTGTTCTTCGAATGCCTACAAAAGTTAAAGTAAATAAACTTGAGTATAAACTCAAAAAATCACCTGTAGCACCTGAAATGAAAGGGGATCTTTCCATAACAGTAAGAGTCGTTAATAAAGAAGGTAAGTTAGTCTCTGAATTTAATGAATTACAAAATGTTCATACGAATACATTTTCAGGTGCTTTGAAAGATATAAAACAACCGGGAGTATATAACGTTACGATGGATATAAAAGGGATGAATAAAGAAGGAAAACCATATAATCGTACGATTGTTAAGTCGGTTTATGTAGAGAAATAAGGAAGAATAAATAAGCATAATAAAAAAGTGCAGAAATCTTGTGTTAGAAAGAATTCTGCACTTTTTTATGTGGGGTGAGATAATAAAAGTTGAAGAAAACTGTTATTCAATAAAAAAAGATGCTGAAATAGCATCTGAATGTGAAGAAATAATATTACCTCCGATTCTTAATAAATTAAAACCATATAGTAGTATGTGGAAATTAATTGCAATTGGCATGTATGCTTGTACTATAAAAGGAAATAGATTTGGAATATAAAGCGGTCAAATAATGAAATGTAGTATTTGGGTATTACCTGTAACACCTTTTGAAGATGATAAGCTTCAAAATTTGATAGAAAAATCAATGGAATTTCTAAATGGATTGAAGTAACAAGGAAACGTTTATCACGCTATTTTCCGAGCAGTAAGACTCCCACCTCAAAATTCAGCGAAAGCAAAGAAGTTAGATGGGGGATGAACTAAACCCCCACTCATTAAAATTTCACTTTACTATATTAATTTCGTCTGACAAAATAGCAATATTACCTTTAGCTGTATGGATGTTATCATTTGGTGAAGTTATGATATTTAATCGTATGTATATTAGATTATTTAGTTTATTTTTTATTTGCGTAGTTGAGCAGGAAGAAGTCAGAAAATATAGAATAATGTACATATGAAGCATCATTTGTTTTTGGTGTGAATAGTAATTAAAGATACGCTAAAATATTTAAAATTGTAACGAAAGAGAGATTAAATAATAGAAGGAGCAACTTACATGGAAAATATATTAAAGGTATCTTCAAAATCAAGCCCAAATTCAGTCGCAGGTGCAATAGCAGGAGTACTAAGAACAAGTGGTAATGTGGAAATTCAAGCGATTGGGGCTGGAGCTATAAATCAAGCGATTAAAGCAATTGCGATTGCAAGAGGGTTCGTCGCTCCAAGTGGTATTGACTTAGCTTTTGTTCCAGCATTTCAAGAGATTTCTATCAATAATGAAGAAAGAACAGCGATTAAATTAATTGTAGGCCCTAGAAAGAAAAGGTCTTAGTAGAAGAGAGTGTTACTATAAGGGAAAAAGGCCAATTGATTTCCCAGGTTAGATACGTTATTTTATGTAACCGATTCTTGGGTGTGGACACGGCATTATACCGGACGCATGTCTGTTAATTTCTCCTTAAATTTAGCGCGTGTTCTAGATACTTAAAAATGCCAAATCCTTTGTGATATAAGGAATTTGGCATTTTTGATGTTTTTAAAAATAAACAACCCTAAAACTGCTCATTTAGAAGATTTAGTTTTAGTAGCGGCCATTGAACGTTTTTATGATAGTTTACCTGATAAATGGAGAGAAATAGTAGCAGACAATATTGATTGTGCTAGTTATGTAGATGGGAAATATGAAGCGCACGTTTTAATGGAAAATGGTATGGAAATAAAAATAGAAATCTTTTATGTGGAAGAAGACAAAGATGAAGAATGGATATATAAAGCTTATAAAGTTTTATTATAGAAATTTCATTTTCATACAAAGGGGAATTGATATGAATTTTGAAAACTTTGAAAAACAAGAGCAATTTAAACAGTTACAAAAAAATAATGTTGTAATTGTGAAATGGAAAAAAAGCGTAAGGCAGTACAAGGAATTAGGAGAAATCACACATCATAATTCTCACACAATTAATCGTATAAATGAATTGATTTTGAATGTACCTAGAAATGATTACTTTTCCATCAATAACTATTTAATAGGAGAATCGTGGGCAGAAGAAGTTTATGTAGTGAATCCATAAAAAGAGCAGCTAGCAAAAGCTAATTGCTCCAACCAGTAATATTATTCCAAAGAGTCCTTGCTTATAAAAGGACTCTTATTATTTTTAAATCTTACAGTTTATTTAATAACAGTTGCAGTTCTTCTTTACTCAGCCAGGGCTTCTTCCTATGCAGCACCCTATGACAATTAGCACATACCATTATAATATCCTCTACTTTGGTTACAGAGCCCTCTTTAAGCTCTGATACAGGTACAGTGTGATGACCTTCAATGAAATCTTTTCCTAATTCCCCGTATGCCTTATAAAAATCAAAACCACAAACTTCACAGAACAGCTTCCCACCATGTAGTTGTTTAAATCGCTCCTTAGCCAATTTAATTACTTTGCTGTTGCGCTCGTAGGATAGGTGTGCCTTAAGGATTTGTCTACCTTCAGCAAATGCTTCTTCGCCGTCTATTAAATCAGAATTACTATTATTATCGTAATCTCTTAGCCCCCACAAACCATTTCCTTTACCATTTACAGCATAAAATAACCTTTGTAAATATCACATTCACTTGAATGTTGATAAATGGTCTTTCTAATTCTTGCAGCTATAGACTGTTCGTGTTGGTATCTATTCAAGTCAATTTTATTACGCTCCATAACCTTTGTTTTAATTTGATTCAGTGTTCCTGCTCCATCTAGTTCGGTTAATATTGCTATAATTTCATCTAACCATGAAGTGCTGTTGGACATACATATACCTCCTAATAAAACATATGTACTTATTTTTATTTTAATCTTTTACATTTATATATTCATATTTTTTTGAAATGGAAGTAAATGGTTATGTGTAATTATAGAAGAGTTTACCAATGAAAAGTAACTGGGGGATTCAAAAAATGAATCAAACTATTTTAGAGAAAGTCCTAAAATTTCGGGACGATAGGAACTGGAAGCAGTTCCACAACCCTAAAGATTTAGCTATTTCTCTTTCTTTAGAGGCGAGTGAGTTGTTGGAGAATTTTCAGTGGAAAAGCAGTGAGGAAGCTGTAGAAACAAAAAAAGAAGACATGAAAGATGAGTTGGCAGATCAATTGGATATTGATTTAGAAGAGATTATTATAAACAAAATAGAAAAAATAATAAAAAATATCCAGTAGAGAAATCTCGAGACTCTAAAAAGAAATATAATGAAATTTAAAAAAGGTGGAATTAAATATGTTATATCTTTTTACTGCAAGTAATGATAGTGCTATAAAAAATTTGGAAGCTACTATTGAAAAACCATATCCTATTTCTACATGTTTAGCAGATTTAGATGCCGATACAGTAACTAAACTTAAAGATAATGAATTACATGAGAATGTATGTATGTGGGGAGCAACTCCTGGTTCTTCAAATGTTGATAGATGGGAAAAGTTAAAAGAGGGTGACGGGATTTTAGCATATTCTAAAGGGGAATTTAAGTTTTTCGGGACAATTTTTGCTAAGACTCATAACCCAGATGTGGCTAGAAAAATTTAGAAAACAAACGATAATGATGAAACTTGGGAATACATCTATTTTATTAAGGACCTAAAACCTGTAAATATTAAAGCAATCGAATTCGCAGCTTTCTTTGGCTACAAATTGAACCATACACCACAAGGATTTACTAATATTGATTCAACAAAATTAGAAATTAAATTAGCAAAATATAAATCTATTGATAATATTATTAAAGCGTTGAATGAGAGCTTTATTCTTTCTGAGGATGAGCAAGAGGAAGATATGTATCAGGCTAATATTGATTCGGATTTTAGTAAAGTAAAGATTGCAGAAGAATAGAAACCGGAAAATCGAAAAAAAACTAAAATGGAATCTGGTAGGGAAGTATGGCCTCGTGATCCGAAAAAAGCTAAACAAGCTATTAAACAGGCAGAATTTAAATGTGAAATAGATGACACAAAGGTAGAATGTTTCATACTTAAACATAGGTATTATTGTGATGGAAATTTAAATTTCGTCTTTTGAAAGTATCAATAATTTGTATTATTTTTATAGGGTTATATATTTTTCTTTTGCTCTGCTGTATAGCAGAGCTCTTTTTTGTCGTACAAAAGCCACCTATATATGTGAAGTGCACCCCAATTGTTAGGCTGTGTCTAACAATTGGGGTGCACTTCAGTACTGTCGGGCGGCTTCTTTTAATTTATATTCACCAATTCATCAAACTTAAACTTAGTATTCAAACCAAAAGCATCTGTACAATATATAGTTTTCGTCATCGGTTCAATATGTAATACATTTATGTACATGTCTTGCACCATTCCATCACGATAGTATGAGGTATGTATTTCTTCTTCCTCGTGAAAAGATTGCATTAACGCTCTTTCTATTCGTTCCATAGTATCTTGTGTTAAAAAAGGTTTAGGTACTTTATATTGTTCCTCAAACATTCTATGTATTTCCTCGTATTGCTCCGGTATTGAAGCAAACGGATTCCATTTCACCATACCTCTTCCACGTACTACAGGAAAGCCGTTATATTCCATGATGTAATACCTCACTTTTGTTTTTTTAACTCCACTACAAACAAACGTGTGTTCTTTTTTGGGTTTGAAAAGGGACCATTTTGTTAACATGAATATTCAAAAATATTTTTTTCAAGTTAGAATATTCAAAAACTTATTTATGCAAACAAGCATGTCATGATAACATTTAACAAAAGGGGGTAGAAGTAGATGAGTGTTGACATTATTTCTAAAGAAGAAATCACAAAATTATTAAACGACTGGTATCAAGCTATGATTTCACAACGTGTATTACAGTCTCAGAAAATAAAAGAAGATATTGCAAATAAAATCAATAATATTAAGGAAGACCAAACAATATTAGTCTACTACGCTTTATTGAATGCACGGTATAAACTGCTAATTCGGGATATGGATAGTACAAAAGATATTCTGGACAAAATCGAGCCTTTACCAGAGTCTACAGAAACATTTTTAGAGTACTATCATCATTTATTTAAAGCAATTTACGCTATTAATAAAGCAAACCATAGTGAAGCAAGAATGCAATTTGAAAAAGCTGAAACGTTTTTAGAGTACATGCATGATGAAATTGAAAAAGCTGAATTTAATTATTGGCTTGCAGTCCATTACTATCACGTATTAAAACCGATCTTAGCAGTTCAATTTGCTACAAAGGCGAATGAAGTATTTTCAATTAGTCCAGGGTATGAATTAAAAACTGCAGCATGCTTAAATACTTTAGGAATGGCACACATTCGACTAAATGAATTCGAAAGTGCAGAGGAATATTTACTTTCAGCACTAGGTACCTTCCAAAAATCTAATGATGAACTTCTTATTAAACGAGTTAAGCATAATTTAGGACTTTTATACGCAAGTCAAAACATGCCAGAGTTAGCAATTAAACACTTAGAGGATTCATTAGAAAATAACGCTAAAACTATGTTTCTTTTAGCAAGAGAACATTTTAAGTTAGGTTATAGTCATATCGCTAATGAATATATTGAGAATGGCTATAAGATTAGCGACTTATGTTATCGTCATCATTTCCGAATTTTAAAAGCAGTACATAACTATGTACCGCAAGAAGAATTAGAAAATGTGGTTATAGAAGGTATTTCGTATTTTGAAAAAGAAGAATTATATGATTGGGTAAAAGAATATGCTTCTCTTTTAGGTGAAATATTCTATGGTTCAGAAAATCACAGAAAAGCAAGCAAGTATTTGCACATCGCTTTAGATGCAGACAAAAATAGCATAGAAAGAAGGGCGCTAAAATGAAAAAAGCAATCTTATTAATGATGATGTTATCCGCTGTTTTTACTTTTGGTCTTACTAATGTAAAAGACATACCACAAAACGAAGCAATTGAAGTGTTTATGGATCATGGAGAACATATTTAAAACCTAAGGAAGAGGGCGCTTATAGTGTCCTCTTTTTAATATCTATTATTTATATGATGAGGTTGCAGGTACGTCTTTTGGTTATTGTTTGATAAACGTAAGATGTTTCTAAAAATGTGTATACAAAGGTGTAATTTTGTACTGTATATGTTCACATATTTGCTCACATTTTGTTCACGTACTATATAAAAAAGTATGAAAATCTATAAAAATAATTATTTCAATAAAATTTGTTTTAGATATTAAAAAGTGCCAAACCCCTTGTGGTATAAGGGGTTTGGCACTTTTTTGTTTTTTATATTTTATCAAATAAACAACCCTAAAACTGCTCATTCTTCTCCCAAGATTCAACGATATAATGTGCAATCGTCGGATTGAAGCCTTTACCAACTAAAAACATAATGGCAGCAACTTCTGTTAATGCGTGTTCATGTGATGTATGTTTTGCTTCATTTAAACCGTAATCTACCCATGGTTTTACGAAATCTAGTACGGGTTTCTTGAAAGGTAAAAACTGTGTACCGACAACTTGTTGAATTTGTTGTTGTGTTGGTTCAGTAATTGGTCCAGGTGGCAATATTTGTGGTTGTGTAATGTCTAGTGTTGGTCCAGGCGGTAAAATTTGTGGTTGAGTTGGATCTATTGTTGGTGGTTTAGGTGGTGAGACACGTGCGTCGTAGTTTGGTTGATACATTTGTTGTTGGTATTGCGGTTGTTGTGGTTGAGTTGTGTATGGGTTTTGTGGTGCTGCATATGGATTTTGAGGATATTGTTGTTCTTGGTTTTGTGGTGCTACATATGGATTTTGAGGATATTGTTGTTCTTGGTTTTGTGGTGCTGCATATGGATTTTGTTGATATTGTTGTTCTTGGTTTTGTGGTATTACATATGGATTTTGAGGATATCGCTGTTCTTGATTTTGTGGTGCTGCATATGGATTTTGAGGATATTCATAATTTGGACGTGTGTCATATGGATTTTGTTGAAATTCAGTTTCTAGGTTTTGCTTTGTTGCATATGGGTTTTCGTCATATTGTGGCTCTTGCTGTTGTAACTCTTGTTCTTCGTATTGTTCTGTGTATCTCTGTTCTTGTTGTTGAGGATACAATGGTTGCCTTGGATAAGGCGGTTGATTATTATAGAACATGTTTATTCCTCCTTCATGATGATGCCTACCACCTAGTGTATGGGCGGACAAGAAAATATGTGATGAAAAAATGCGGGCGTGTTACAATAAGTAACTGGGTGAAGATAAAATGACAAAACAAGAAAAAATTCAAAAAACAATTACTTTTGTAAAACATATTTTAGAAAAAGATGCGAGTGGGCATGATTGGTATCATATTGAACGTGTACATAAAATGGCGATTTCTTTATCTGAGCAAGAAGGTGGAAATCGTTTTATAATTGAAATGGCAGCATTACTTCACGATGTGGCAGATGAAAAGCTAAATGAAAGTGAAGAAGCAGGAATGAAAAAAGTTTCTGATTGGTTAGAAGAGCTACGGGTTGAAGAAGAGGAAAGTAAACATATTCTTCATATCATCGCCAATATGTCTTATAAAGGTGGCCATGGCGGCACAGTAGAGTCACTTGAAGGGAAAATTGTTCAAGATGCGGATCGTTTAGATGCTCTTGGTGCAATAGGAATTGCTCGTACATTTGCATATGGTGGGGCGAAAGGGAGATTAATGTATGACCCAACTATTCCGCCGCGTGAAGAAATGACGAAAGAAGAATATAGAAAAAATAATGATCCATCTTTAAATCATTTTTATGAAAAACTTTTGAAATTAAAAGATTTAATGAATACGAATGCAGCAAAACAAGAGGCTGAAATTCGTCATCGTTATATGGAACAGTTTATTGAACAATTTATGAAAGAGTGGAATGCACAAATATGAAAATGTTAACTGTGGAGAACTTATCAAAATCATATGGGGAAAAGCCGTTATTTGATGGATTATCATGTAGTATTACAGAAGGACAACGTGTCGGAATTATTGGTGTAAACGGAACTGGTAAATCGACATTATTAAAAATTATTGCAGGATTAGAAACTCCTGATACAGGTGATATGACGCATTCACGTGGGTATACAATTAGTTATTTATCACAGCAACCAGAGTTTGATGAAAAACTGACAGTATTAGAGCAAGTGTTCCATGGTGATACACCTTTAATTCGTCTTCTTCGTGATTATGAAAAAGCACTATTAAATATTGAAAAAGATCCAAGTAATGAAAAAGTACAGGAACAATTATTTGCAGTGCAGCAACGTATGGATGCAATGAGTGCATGGGAAGCAAATGCAAATGCGAAATCTCTTTTAACGAAATTAGGAATTACGGACTTCACTGCAATTGTTGGGAACTTATCTGGTGGACAGAAAAAACGTATCGCAATGGCACAATGTTTTATTGAAACACCTGATTTATTAATTTTAGACGAGCCTACGAACCATCTTGACCATGAGACAGTTGAATGGTTAGAAGAATATTTAGCGAGATATACAGGTTCGGTATTACTTGTAACCCATGATCGTTATTTCTTAGATCGTGTGACGAATCGTATTTTTGAATTAGATAATGGTAAATTATATAGCTACGAAGGAAACTATAGTACATTTTTAGAAGCGAAAGCACTTCGTGAAGAGCAAGAATTGGCACAAGAATCGAAACGCCAAAATTTATATCGTCGTGAACTTGCTTGGATTCGTCGTGGTGCAAAAGCCCGTTCTACGAAACAAAAGGCGCGTATTCAGCGTTTTGATGAGCTAAAGGCACAAGAAGGACCAGCTGCAAAACAGTCAGTTGATATTGCACTAAGCGGAAGTCGTCTAGGAAAGAAAGTACTTGAGTTAAAAGATGTAACGAAAAAATTTGGCGATAAGACGGTATTACATAATTTTAATCATATTGTGAAACCGGGTGATCGTATCGGAATTATTGGGGCGAATGGAAGCGGGAAATCTTCCCTATTAAATATGCTTGCAGGTAAGTTATCTCCTGATAGTGGTGAAGTTGAAGTAGGACAAACTGTAAAAGTTGCTTATTATACGCAAGAAAATGAAGAGATGAATTTAAATCAGCGTATGATTGAATACATTAAAGAGATTGCAGAAGTTATTCATACGACAGATGGAAAAGTAATTGGTGCATCTCAAATGTTAGAACGTTTCTTATTCCCGACGCATTCACATGGTACACCACTTGGTAAACTATCTGGTGGTGAAAGAAGACGTTTATATTTATTACGTATTTTAATGGGAGAACCAAACGTACTTTTACTTGATGAACCTACGAACGATCTAGATACACAAACATTAACAGTACTAGAAGATTATTTAGAAGATTTCCCAGGTGTCGTTTTAACTGTATCGCATGACCGTTACTTCTTAGATAAAGTAGTAGATGAACTGTTCATCTTTACTGGTGGAGGCGAAGTGCGTGAGTTTTTAGGTAGTTATACAGATTATTTAGAAATGGAAAAAACGAGAGAACTTATGGAGAAAGCGGAAGTTCAAAAAGAGAAAAAAGTTGTAGAAGAAGCTCCAAAACAACAACGTAAACGTAAACTTTCATACAATGAACAGCGTGAATGGGAAACGATTGAAGATACAATTGCCGAACTTGAAGAGAAAATTGAGTCAATTGGAGAAGAACTTGCGAAAGTTGGATCTGACTTCACAAAGGCACAAGAATTATCTGAAGCACAGCAGAAAACAGAAGAAGAGCTAGAAAAAAAGATGGAAAGATGGAGTGAACTATCAGACATCGTTGAAGGATTAAAATAAAAACAAGCTGCATATATTGAAAAGTAAAGAGAAAAACTTTACACTATTGGTAGAACCTATTTTAGGAGGGAAAAAATGAGAACATCTAATCCAATGTTGAAAAAAGAGGCATTCCGTAAAGAGGGAGCAAGCGCTTCTGCGATGACGATTGGCGGAACAGTAGGCAAAACGTTTATTATGCTTATCTTGCTACTTGCAACGTCTGTCTATTCATACATACAGATGATGCAGGGGACGATGAAGATGCCAGTATTAATTGGTGCTTTAATCGTTGCGGCAATCATCGCATTCGCGTCTATGTTCTTCCCGCGTATTTCACCTTTTGGTGCACCAATCTATGCAGCGGTAGAAGGGGTTGTGTTAGGAAGTATTTCAGCAGTTTATACAATGAAATTTGGCGATTCTATCGTTTTAAATGCTGTATTACTAACAATCTCAATTCTATTTGCAATGTTAGTGTTATATGCAACACGCGTAGTAAAAGTAACGGATAAATTCCGTACAGGCGTTATGGCAGCAACACTTGGAATTATGGTTATGTATTTAGTCGTATTCCTACTAAATATGTTTGGTGTAACTGTTCCATACATTCACCAAGGTGGTACAATCGGTATTATTATTAGTGCAGTTGTTATTGTAGTTGCTGCATTAAACTTATTACTAGATTTCGATTTAATCGAAAATGGTGTACGTAGTCAAGCTCCGAAATATATGGAGTGGTATACTGCGATGGGACTAATGCTTACATTAGTATGGTTATACTTAGAAATTCTTCGTTTTGTTTCTTACTTTACGAAAAATGACTAATAAAAAAATCCTGCATGAAAAATGCAGGATTTTTTTATTTTCAAAGATATATTGAATGTATGGTATAATATGGATGTTAGCAGCTTGAAGTGAAGGAGATGGAATATGATGAAAGAGAAGAAGGGGATTATGAAAAAACTATTTTCTAAAAGTTTTTTCATAGAACTAGATGAAGCTTTAACGTATCCATCATCAAAAGTTATTACTTCAGCGATTGAAGGATATGCAACTGAATGCAATGGAAGACTAAAATTTGAGAGTAAAGTTAAACCGATTACTTTCTACTTAGAAAATGTAATGTACCGTGCTGAAATAAAGATGGCTCACGGAGGATATTACATATCTTGTACTGAAGTGTAATAAATTTTGAAATCATACATGTTTGAACTATGTATGGTTTCTTTTTTTGTTTTGTAAGGTCTAAAATAATACTTTTTACTTACGGATATAACATTTTGGTCTTTTTACCATTCAAACATTTCTCCTTACAATGAAGAAAAACATGTGAGGTGGTATAACTTATGATGAATCGAGTTGTATTAATCGGTAGATTGACAAAGGAGCCAGAATTATACTACACAAAACAAGGCGTCGCTTATGCACGAATATGTGTTGCGGTGAATAGAGGATTTCGAAATAGTTTAGGTGAACAACAAGTCGATTTTATTAATTGTGTCGTTTGGCGCAAATCGGCTGAGAATGTAGCTGAATATTGTAAGAAGGGGTCGCTCGTTGGGATTACAGGGCGTATTCAGACTAGTAATTACGATGATGGACAAGGCAAGAGAATATATAGAACTGAAGTTGTGATTGAGAGTATTACCTTTTTGGAGAGAAGGCGGGAGGGGGCATCGTAATAAAAGGTGATTTTAAGTAATAGCTTCGGAAAAAATTGTGGAAAGTATTTTAATAAACTTAAAGAGGGGATACCGCCAGCTTTTTTGAAAAAATAAGTAAAGAGTATATAAAATTTTAGAACGTTTTTTGGCTAATCCAGTAACAAACGAGAATCGTAAAACCCATCACAGGATAGGAATGTATAAAAAGATGAATCGAGTGATAGAAAATAAAAAAAGGATCCTTTCTGAGAGTAAGGAATCCCCTTTTTTATTGTTTCTTGCAAGTAAATTATTTAAATTCTTGTCTATATAATTTAAACGAATAAATAGCTCCAACGAAGAATACAAAGGTTTCAAATAATATAAAGATTTGACGGAAATTCTCAATATCTTTACCAACTAAAGAGATAAATATGCAATTCATTAGAATTTGAGTAGTAAACATACAAGAAATAATTTTTAAATAAATAGGATTTGTTCTTTCATCTGGTTTACCAATTTTTTTGTAAATAATAATAAGTGCAATTACTGAACCCAAAAATAGAAGTGCTGTAAGTCCTACAACGATATTGAAATTGCCTGTACTTTCTAACATCCATTTATTTAATAAATCAATCATTATTATCTTCCTTTCCTACATAAGAGAATATTTCGTTCTTCTTTTTCACTATAATAAAAAAAGAAAAAGGAAAACATCGAACTTTCTTACAAACATTCGTGTATTCTTACAGTTTTGTCATTTTGCAAATGTATTCATCGCCTTGTCTTTCACTATTTTCTTTGGAAAACATAGTGAATTACGAGAAAGAGCGCTACAAGATCAACTTCCGAGAACGAAAAATATGTAAATAAGCTATCCATATGGATAGCTTATTATATTTTTTGCTTAGCGTGTTTTTTTCAAAAATAATGGCGATGCCTCAAGAAATGGATAAAAAGTAAAAATCATCGGAAACGAAAGCTTTTAAAATCCCGTTCCTAATTTAAAATGTAAAAAGAATGAAATAGTATGGTAGCGGGAAGAAAGTAGTAAAATTAAGCATCCGAGTAGGAGTATAGAGTGATAACATGTTACAATACAGCTAAGAACATGCAATAAAGGAGAGTTTTTTACGTGAAGATTAAAGCAATTGAACCGACGCCAAGTCCAAATACAATGAAAGTTATTTTGAATGAAGTATTACCATCAGGAGCGCGTAATAATTATACAAATGAAAATAAAGAACAAGCACCAATGCAAGTGCAAGAAATTTTGAAAATTGAAGGCATTAAAGGTGTATATCATGTAGCCGACTTTTTAGCAGTGGAGCGAAATGCGAAGTATGACTGGAAAGTTTTATTACAACAAGTTCGTGCTGTTTTCGGCGAAGAAGTATTGGAAGAAAGTGAAGAACAACAACTTGCTCATTTTGGAGAAGTGAAAGTGTTTGTTCAAATGTTCTTTACAATTCCAATGCAAGTAAAGTTAACAGATGGAACGACGGAAGAACGTGTTGGTTTACCAGATCGTTTTAAAGAATCAATTATGAAAGTGCAAATGTCTGCACCAAACGTTGTAAAAGAGCGTAAATGGGTAGAACAAAGTACACGTTACGGTAACTTTGAAGAAATCGGGAAAGAAGTAGTAGAAGAGATTGTTGCTGCTTATTCAGAAGAACGTGTAAATGAAACGGTTAAAGAATTATTAAATCAAGCAGGTGCTGTTGAAGTAACGATTCAAAAGCGTGAGCCATATAAAGTAACAGAAGAGATGATGAAAGATTCTGACTGGAAAAACCGTTTTGCAGCATTAGAACAAATGGATCCTACTGAAGAAGATATTCCAGTGTTGAAGATGGCGTTAGATGATGAAAAAGTTTCAATTCGTCGTTTAGCAACAGCGTATTTAGGTATGGTAAAAGGTGATGAAGTATTACCGTTATTATATAAAGCTTTATTAGATCGCTCTGTAAGTGTTCGTCGTACTGCAGGAGATTGTTTATCAGATGTAGGTGATCCGGCAGCGATGTTCGTTATGATTAAATCTCTGAAAGATCCAAGTAAATTAGTACGCTGGCGTGCAGCTATGTTCTTATTTGAACTTGGAGATGAAAGTGCGATTCCAGCATTAAAAGCAGCGCAAGATGATCCAGAGTTTGAAGTAGCCATGCAAGCACGTCTAGCATTAGAGCGTATTGAAGGCGGAGAAGAAGCAAAAGGTTCTGTATGGAAACAAATGACGGAGTCTCGTAAAGGGGAATAATATATGATTGTTTTCTATGATAGTTGGTGTCCGATGTGTGCGGCCGTTGCAGAACGTACGAAAAAATTAGATAAAAAGGGTAAGATGGAATTTGTTTCATTTCGAGATGAAAATGTAGTTGAGAAGTATGAACTTTCTCAAGAACTACAAAGCAAGATGGAACAAAGATTGTATATTTTAAAACATAATAAGTGGTATGACGGTATTCAGAGCATAGATGTATTAGCAAAGGCCGTTCCATCTTATTGGTTTGCCGTTCCTTTTATAAAGCTATCTATCGTACTTGGTTTTGGAAGTAAAGTATACGATTATATCGCTAATAATAGAAAACTTGTTCCAGTGGGGCATTGCCGCGGTGGGGTTTGTGAAATCCCTACAAAAAAATGAAATCATCGTTATCTTTCTTTTGCACCTATTAATAGAGCGTGATATGATGAATTTGGAATGAAAGTTGAAGGAGAGATTACAAGATGTCAAATGCTTATGAAGAATACATGCGCCAAATGGTAATCCCAATGCGCCAAGAGTTAGTGCGTTCTGGGTTTGAAGAGTTAACTACAGAAGAAGCTGTAACAGAATTTATGGAAAATACATCAGGTACAACTTTAGTAGTTGTAAACTCTGTTTGTGGTTGTGCAGCTGGTTTAGCACGTCCATCAGCAGGTCAAGCGGTTGTTCGTGCTGAAAAACAACCTGATCATCTTGTAACTGTATTCGCAGGTCAAGATAAAGATGCTACTGCAAAAATGCGTGAATACTTCGGAGAAATTCCTCCATCTTCACCATCTATGGCATTATTAAAAGGAAAAGAAGTTGTTCACTTCATTCACCGTCATGAAATTGAAGGTGCAACTATGGACGAAATTATTACGAACTTAGAACAAGCTTTCGAAAAGAATTGCTAAAGAAGGGGGAGAGTAAATCTCCCTCTTTTCTTTATATAGAGGTGAAACAATGATCGTAACAACAGCAGGAAGAACGAATAAAGAAATGACAGATTATGCAAAGCAGGTAGCCGCAGAATTAAATCGTTCATTCGTTAAACGTAATGACATACCAGTGCATAAATTACATGAGCAGTATCAACAAGATGTGCTTGTCGTAGGGAAGAACCGATTAGCTATTTATCCGAAAGGTACGGAAGAATCGTTTTTCTTTCATCCGAACTCAGCGATGTTTCGTGTGAAAAGGTTAATGCGTGGAGAACACGATCCGTTTGTACAAGCCACGCAATTAGAGAGAGGAATGACAGCGTTAGATTGTACGCTCGGGATGGCATCAGATAGTATTGTAGCTAGTTATGTTGTTGGTGAAAGCGGAAAAGTAACAGGACTTGAAGGCAATGAGTATATGGCTTATATTATGGAAAATGGTTTGAAAACATGGTCTTCATCCGTTTCTGAAATTGATGAAGCAATGCAAAGAATTCAAGTAAAGCAAACGGAGCATTTTTCATTTTTAGCGCAATGTGAAGACAATAGTTACGATGTCGTTTACCTTGATCCGATGTTTGAAGAAACTGTCATAGAATCCGATGGAATTAAAGGATTAAAACACTTCGCTTTGTATCATGATATTACTGACGAAACAATTGCGGAGGCAAAACGAGTGGCGAGAAAACGTGTCGTTTTAAAAGATCATTTTCGTAGTTCTAGATTTGAAAAACACAATTTTCATGTATACAAAAGAAAAAGTGCTAAGTTTCACTTTGGTGTAATTGACCCTTGCTAATTGTTTGAAAAGATGTATAATAAGCAATAATTAATTAAATATACTGTCTGTGATGAAGAGAGTAGTCTTTTTTAGAAGGAAAGCGAGCTAGGGATGGTGTGAGCCTAGTACGGAAGAAAAAGATGAAGCGCACTTCGGAGATGCTTCTTGAACGAATAGTAGAGAAAGCCGAGGCCCCCTGTCCTCGTTATAAACGGGAAAGTGGTTCGTAACGAACAACAAGGGTGGTACCACGGGTTAAAACTCGTCTCTTTTTTAGAGACGAGTTTTTTGTGTTTTAAAAAATAAGGAGGTTGTATCATGGATTATAAAATGCAGTTTGCGGAAAGTTTATCTAATATTTTCACGAATGAATTAACGCAAAAACAAATTTTAGATTTAATTGAAACACCGAAACAAGATGAATTTGGAGATGCAGCGTTCCCATGCTTTTCATTAGCGAAGCAATATAAAAAAGCACCAGCTCTTATCGCAAAGGAAGTTGCTGAGAAATTCAATGATCCGTTTTTTACGAAAGTAGAAGCCGTTGGTCCTTATGTAAATGTATTTTTCAATCGTGAAACTGTAAGTGATGCAGTATTAAAAACAGTTTTAGCGGAGAAAGAAGAGTTCGGTCAAAACCACTTTGGCTGTGAAAAAACAGTAGTAATTGATTATTCCTCTCCTAATATCGCGAAACCTTTTTCGATGGGGCATTTACGTTCTACAATGATAGGAAATTCGCTGAAACATATCGCTGAAAAATGTGGCTATGAAGTTGTAGGGATTAATTATATAGGAGATTGGGGAACACAGTTTGGAAAGTTAATTACGGCTTATAAAAAATGGGGAAATGAAGCAGTAGTTAAAGAAGATCCAATACGTGAGCTATTTAAGTTATATGTCCAATTCCATGAAGAGGTAAAAGACGACGAAGAACTAGAAGAAGAAGGACGTGCTTGGTTTAAGAAACTAGAAGAAGGTGATGAAGAAGCGGTAGAACTTTGGAATTGGTTCCGTCATGAGTCCCTTAAAGAATTTTCTCGCATTTATGAACTTCTCGGCGTAGAATTTACTAATTTTCAGGGAGAAGCATTTTATAATAATTTAATGGAAGATTTTATTGGGATTTTAGAAGAACATGAGTTGCTTGAAGAATCAGAAGGTGCATTAGTCGTTAATTTAGAAGAAGAAGGAATGCCGCCTTGCTTAATTAGAAAATCAGATGGTGCGACGATTTATGCAACGCGTGACTTAACGGCAGCTTTATATCGTCAAAACACTTATGGGTTTGATAAAGCGCTATATGTTGTTGGTCCAGAACAAAGCTTACATTTCAATCAATTTTTCACCGTATTAAAAAAACTTGGCTATACTTGGGTTGATGGTATGGAACACGTACCGTTTGGCTTCATTTTAAAAGATGGTAAGAAAATGTCGACACGTAAAGGAAGAGTTATTTTACTTGAAGAAGTACTCGAAGAAGCAATCGAACTTGCAAAACAAAATATTGAAGAGAAAAATCCAAACTTAAAACAAAAAGAAGTAGTAGCAAAGCAAGTCGGTGTTGGTGCAGTCATCTTCCACGATTTAAAAAATGAGCGTATGCACAATATTGAATTCTCATTAGAAAACATGCTGAAATTTGAAGGAGAAACAGGCCCGTACGTACAGTACACACATGCACGTGCTTGTTCTATTTTAAGAAAAGAAAGTGTAGAATTTGAAACATGTACATTTGCTTTAAAAGACGATCATAGCTGGAGTGTCGTAAAATTACTAAATAAATTCCCGCAAATAATTGAAGCAGCTTTCAATAAAAATGAGCCATCGTTTATTTCGAAATATATATTAGATGTAGCACAATCATTCAATAAATATTACGGTAATGTTCGTATATTAGAAGAGAGCAAAGAAAAAGACAGCAGACTCGCATTGGTTTATGCTGTGACGGTTGTATTAAAAGGAGGATTACGTTTACTTGGGGTGGAGGCACCTGAGGAAATGTAACATAGTAGTTAACTGACAAACTGGGTCTAGTATAAACCTGGTTTGTTTTTTTATTGGATATATATTTTTTTTGCAAAATCAATTAAAATCTTTTTAGAGAGGGTGATTCATATTGATTCGAACTTTTATTTTACAAATTCCTTGTCATAGAAGATTAGATAGGAGTTTTTTTAAACTACAAAAGTACATACCTTTATGTGCGCGTTGTACAGGCATGCTTATTGGTATTTTAATGTTTCCAATTTATTTTTATATGACACCTTCATTTCTTTTGGCAATCATACTATCATTTTTCGCTCAAATTCCGTTACTTATCGATGGGTTCACCCAAAAGTGGAAATGGAGAAGTAGCTCAAATTTGCTAAGAATAACTACTGGTGTATTAAGCGGTAATGGTATGGGATTATTCATTTCATCTACTGTTATATGGATATTATCTTAAGATATATAGTAATGGAGGTATTTACATAGATGTTCTGGATTTATTTAATTCTAATTTTTATTTCAGGCGGAAGTGGAATTGGTTTTATGACTCAAAATAAGTATACAGAAGCAATAATAGCTTTTGTTATTTGTATACTATTGTTTGGGCTACTGTATTATTATCTTAAAAGAAACAAAAGAAAGAGAAAAGCAGATTGTGACGATTTAGACTGTACGGATTGTTTTGATTGTGATTGTACTTGTTAAATTTTTCTTCCAAATAAAAAGCTAGTGTATTTTTAATAATACACTAGCTTTTTGCTTTGAAATTTTAAGAAAAGTGTAGGAATACGGCTATTATATAGAGAACTTTAGTTTTGTATATAAAAGGAGGCGGGAAAATAATCTGTTTTGAACCACATTGGATTTCTAATATGGCTTCTTATTTACTAGATGGGGAGAAACAATCGGAATTTATTCAGCTAGGTGTTTTGCAGAAATTATTTGAAAGTGATACGCAAAGAAATGGTAAAGATGGCAATATAGGCATGAAAATACCGATATATTTAAGTGAATTAGGTGTGAAAAATATTGAATGTAGAGTAAGCGATAAAGTGAACTTTTTAGATTTAAATATGCATCACAATGATAAAAACGATTTGTATCAATCATTAAAAGAAGAGGGGATTGCAGGTGATCCGGGTGATAAGCAACAATTTGTAGAACGTTTAATAGCCAGAGGATTAATATATGATAATGCGCTAGCTCAATATGAAGCTGAACTACGATTTTTTTAAATATTTCATGTGTATTCTTCTTTTGTATACGCTCCCAATATGAAAATTAAATTTGGTGAAATAGTTTGTTAAAAGGTATGATGTATAAGGATTGTCGTTTAATGTCGATAAGTCGATATTCGACATATAATCGCTGATAAATGTTAAGAATCGGTCGATATAATTTGAAAATCGCCGATAAAATGAAAGAATCGCTGATATATTTGAATTATCGCCGAGATAATTTTATGTACTAATTTCAGCTTCTACAAGATTAAAATTGCATGTTACGTTATTCCATATAATTAAACAAAATACGGAGAAAAACAATCATTTTCACTATATTTTGTTATAAATTTGAATAATATTAATTAATACGATCCATTATAAGAGATTTTAGTTGAATACATACTATATGGTGTGTAAAATCTAAGCAAGTAGCAGTTTAAATATAAATTCGAGGTGAATGCATGCTAGATTTTAAGCAGTTAGAAACTTGTTTAAAAGACAAGAGATTTGTAGATGGATTACAGGAAATAAATAATGAAATTGCATATATAAAAGAAACGAATACTTTATCCTATGTGAAGAATTGGCTGGCCAATATTCCTTCGCATAAGGAGCTCGATATATTAATTCGCCTTACTGATGAAGGGCTTATGCACCAATACAGTTCATTCCTCATTCGTTACGCTTATAAAAAATTCCCAAATATGAGAACGCTCTCTTTATATTGTGATGAGTTAATTGATGAGCGGAAAATTCTTGAAGCAGAGCATTTGTTAAAATCTTCTTTAGAAGAGTTAAGTAAAGAAGAAATAGATGCAGATTTCTTAGCGAAAACATACTTTACGTTAGTACGATGTCTTTTAGAAATGAAACGAAACGAAGAAGCGTTAATGTATATGCAAAAAGCAGAGGAGTACAGTACACGCGCAGTGTTTGATAAATGGGGCTACGTTTATATGCATACAGGTGAATGGGAGAAAGCGGAAGAACAATTTATTGCTGGCATGCAGCATGAAGATTGTGAAGAGTTATCTACCTATTTATTATCACAATTGTATGCGAATAAAGGAGAACAAAAACGCGCGATACAGTTAATCGATGATGCAATTGTAAAATTCCCACAAGTACCATATTTTCATTTTGAGAAGATAAAGTATTTATTAGATTTAGAGCAATATGAAGAGATGTTAGCGGTAATAGATAACATAAATACTCAGCTGCCGTATCATGCCTATAATACTTACTTTGTACATTTACGTGCAGAAGCACTGTACAAAATGAATAAATTTGCAGATTTACAAAAACTATTAAAAGAAGAAAAGAGTTTAAAAGAATCTTTATATCATAATTTAGAAAAAAATCCGGATGGAAAAAAGGTTCACTTGCCGATAGTTCCTATTGTACAAAAGGATAATTATTGTGTTCCGACAAGTTTAGAGATGATGTTGCGTATATGGGGAGAGAAACGTACACAAGATGAAATAGCAGAGTTTATTTTTGATATGACAGGTTCGAAATTTTCAGATACTGTTTCTTATTTAGAAGAATTAGGTTATGAATATCGTTATTTTAAAGGGAATGAAGAGAATTATAAGAGACTGATTGACGAAGGAATTCCTGTTTTATTAAGTATAGATATTGAGCATGCTTCACACGTACAAGTTCTATCTGGATATGATGATACATTGCAAGCTTTCTATGTTCAAGATCCAAACTTTATAGAACCAGTTCTTATGGAATATAGTAAATTACAAGAAAAATATCGTTATACAGGCTGTTTAGCAATCACGTTTGTTCCGAAAGAAAAGAAGGAGCAACTAGCGTTTCTAAGTGAAGAAGAAAATCGTTATTTTAAATCTATTTTTTCTCTTACGGATCATTTAGATGAACATGACAAAGAGGGGATTAGTAACTTAGTACAATTTTTAAAAGAAACGAGTGATAATCCAAATACGTGGTTATATACGATAAAGCACTTAGATGTTGAAGTAGATAAAGAATTTATTTTATATTGTATCGATAAGTTAATGGAAAAGTTTCCGAACTCGGACTTTGTTAAATTGCATGGTGCACAGTGTTTTATTCGTCTTCAAGAAGTAGAGAAAGCGGAGCAAATGCTGACAAGCGTTGAGAAGAAAAATAATCGTGCTTTATATCATTTAATAAACGGAAGATATGCTTTTGAACAGGAAAGTTATCTAGAAGCGATTTCAAGCTTTCGTTTATCGTTACAATTAGACGCAGATCAGCCTATTGCTTGGAGTTTTCTCGCTTTATCCTATATGTATATTGATCAATCTGAAAAAGCATTGCAATACTCTCAAGTTGCGTTAGAGCGTAGTCCTGAAAGGTTCACTTTAACAAATCACGGTTTAATATTAATAGATTTAGAAAGATATGAAGAAGCATATGAAATCTTTAATGACTTGTTAAAAGAGTATAAATATGAAGCGCATGTATGGTATGAACGAGCGAGATGTGCACATCAACTAGGGAAATTATATTTAGCAATAAAAGGGCTTAAAGTAGCGATTCATTTGGATAGTAATGCACCTTACATTTATACGAAACTTTCGGAAATATACGAATCTGATTTGAAGGATGAGGAAAGTGCGAAAGAAATTTTATTAAAGGGTATTGAGAATTGTGATGATAAAGCACCTCTTTACGTAAAATTAGGTGATTATCATTTTCAAAATGATAGCTTGGAAGAAGCAGAAGTATTGTATAATCGTGCTTTAGAAGAAAATGATGAGGATGTTTATTCTCACTTCGGACTTACACAAGTTTATATGGCAAGAGAACAATATAAGGAAGCAAAAGAATATATACTTGGTCTTGAGAAGCAAATTGAAAAGAGCCAAGATTTCCTCATGAATGCAGGAATGGTTTTATGGGATGCTGAAATTGAACTTGGTGGAAATGAAGAAGGGTTTAAAGTAGCGCTATCTAAGTTAGAAAATGGTATAAAGAAAAGTGATTATAATGTAGCAAGTGCGTTAGATGAATATGTGAATCGAATTAAAGGAACGGAATTTGTACAACGAGGTATAGCATTTTTAAGAACGTTACACAAAGAAAGAAATGAAGTAAGTGAGTACGGTTGTTATGCAGGTATTTTATATGAATCTATTGGACAGTACGGCCAAGCGATGAAAAGATATAATAAGGCGATAGAACAAATGGAAACGGCATTACCGTATTACCGAATTGGCGAAACACTTATGGCATTAGGGCAATTGACGGAAGCAAAGCAGGCGTATGAAACATGTTTAGAGCTTGATGGGAATTTCGTAGGTGTACATTTACAGCTTGCGGAAATATACGAAAAAGAAGAAAACCGTTCTAAAGAACAAAGTCATATGGTTCAGGCGATGAAAGAAGAGCCGTTGCATATTAATATGGAATATTTGGCACAGCTTTCAGTAGATATGAATCTTCAGGAAGAATTGCTGACTGAACTAGAACAATTAGCGGACGAAGTACCTGAAATATGGCGTTTAGATGCGATTGCATATGTGTACGGAGCGATGAATGAAACAGATAAAGAACAAGCAAAGATTGAATACGCGCTACAATTAGATGGTGAGCATATAGAAGTACTATATCATTATGCAAAAGTATTAGTGAAAAAAAGAAATGTAAAAGCAATTGAAGTTGCAATGAAAGTAATACAAAAAGATTTTGATAATGAACGTATATTTGATGTTTATGTAAAAGCAGTAGAGCAACATAAAAAATTGTCTAACATACGAGATTTTCTTCATACATTAAAGGTGAAAAAAGCAGAAAGAAGTACAGCATTCATGTATGCTGCAGCTGCGGTTACGGAAATATGGATTGAACGCCAGCTGCATGAACAGCCGAAACGATCTATCATTACGAGAGCTTTTTATCGTATGAAAAATCGTGCGAAAGAAATTTCAATGGTTACTATGATAATTGATTTATATGAAATCTCTTTAAAGTTAAATCCGAAAAATAGTATGGCAGCACAGCGATTTGCGCTATTTTATGAGAATGTAGAGATGAATAAAGAAGCAATAGAGATTCTACACACGTCACTAGAAAATAAATGGGATTATGACGTAGCGAAGCAACTTGCAAATCTTTTCGTTGAGTGCGAGGAAGAAGATATGTTAAGAGATGCTTTGGAATTAACGAAACAAATGGTTCGAGAACTACCAGATGATTATGATACTCTTCTTCTGCAAGCACAAGTATTCTTTAAAGCAGGGGAAGAAAGAAAAGCAGAAAAGATTATCTTACAATTAAC
Source organism: Bacillus sp. M13(2017) (assembly GCF_002218325.1). NCBI lineage: Bacteria > Bacillati > Bacillota > Bacilli > Caryophanales > Bacillaceae > Bacillus > Bacillus sp. M13(2017). Next base: position 113,784 of record NZ_KZ268501.1, read on the forward strand.
AGAGCAAACACCGTTTGTAAGTAGAGCATTTCTTGCTTTAGGAGAAATATATCAAAGTCAAGAAAGGTTTGAAGAGGCAATTCATGTATTAGAAAATGCTTCTATACATCATCCAAATGAAACAGCAATTCTTCTTTCTTTAGCATCTTCATATCATGGTGCCGGCCAAACGATAAAGGCAGAAAAAATAACAAATGAAGTATTAATAATTGACGCGAGTGATTTGTTAGCAAGATATGATCGAGCTTGTTATTTAGCACAGTTAAATAGAAATGAAGAGGCGAAGGAAGAGCTTGAATTTGTCCTTCGTGAGGATGAATCGGGATTCTTTGCTGAACTTATTGAGGATGATGAAAATTTAGCAGCATTGCGAGAATTTGAAAAGTAATTGTATAAGAATAGGGAAAAAAGATAAGGATATATTTTGAATTAGTTGACAATTAGTTGCTAAATGGCATAAAATAACTTTTAACAAAGTATACAAATCTGAAGACGAGAAAGAGTAAAATAGTGAGCTGTTCTCCAGAGAGCCGGTATATTGCTGAAAGCCGGTGTGCAGACGTTATTTGAAAATCATCTCCGAGGAGCCGAGGCTGAAAGTAAGTAAGCCCGGACGGATGTCTACCGTTACAAAGAACACGTATGATAGTACGTTGCTAAGTGCTATTAGTGAAAAAGCTAATAGAATTAGGGTGGTATCGCGGGTAAACCCGTCCCTACTTTATAGGGACGGGTTTTTTGTGTGCTTTAAAATATTCAAGGGAGTGATTGTATATGGAAAAAGTAGATGTAAAAAAATCAGCTGTAGGAAGAGAAATGCGAATTCGCAAACAGTGGAACGAACAAAATATTTTCGAACAATCAATTCAGAATCGAGAAGGCGCACAGTCTTTCGTATTTTATGAAGGACCACCAACGGCGAACGGACTACCGCATGTAGGTCATGCACTTGGACGAACAATTAAAGACTTAGTAGCAAGATATAAAACGATGGCTGGTTATAAAGTGTTAAGAAAAGCAGGATGGGATACACATGGTTTACCTGTAGAATTAGGCGTTGAGAAGCAACTTGGTATTTCTGGTAAACATGAGATCGAAGAATATGGCATTGAACCATTTATTCAAAAGTGTAAAGAGAGTGTTTTCACATATGAGAAGCAGTGGCGCGAATTCACTGAAAGTATTGGTTATTGGGTAGATATGGATGATCCATATGTAACTTTAAAGAATCCATATATCGAAAGTGTATGGCATATTTTGGGGACAATCCATGAAAAAGGATTGTTATATAAAGGACATAGAGTTTCACCATACTGCCCAAGCTGCCAAACCTCATTGAGCTCACATGAGGTTGCACAAGGGTATAAAACAGTAAAAGATTTAAGTGCAACTGTGAAGTTTAAAGTGAAAGATAGTGAAAATGAGTATTTCTTAGGTTGGACAACGACACCTTGGACACTTCCAGCAAACGTTGCGCTTGCTGTCCATCCAAATATAGAATACGTTAAAGCAAAACAAGAAAGTCATGTATACATTGTTGCGAAAGAACGTGTACAAGAAGTATTAAAAGAGAACTATGAAGTATTATCTGTTCATAAAGGCGAAGAATTATTAAACACATCTTATACAGCGCCATTTCCGATGAAAGAAGTTACAAATGGTTACCGCGTTATTGCAGCAGATTTTGTAACGGGAGATAGTGGTACAGGACTTGTTCATATTGCTCCAGCATATGGAGAGGACGATTATAGAGTTGTCCAAAGTGAAGGATTGTCATTCTTGCACGTTGTAGATGAAAAAGGTGAGTATACAGAGGCAGTACCATTTTTGAAAGGGAAATTTGTAAAAGATTGTGACGTGGATATCGTTCGTTATTTAGCGAAGGAAGGTTTACTGTATCATAAAGAAAAATATGAACATAGCTATCCGCATTGCTGGCGTTGTGATTCACCACTACTTTATTATGCAGGAGAAAGTTGGTTAATCCGAACAACTGCAATTAAAGATACATTTTTACAAAATAATGATTCTGTTACTTGGTATCCGGATCATATGAAACATGGACGTTTTGGTAAGTTTTTAGAAAATATGGTAGATTGGAATATTAGCCGAAATAGATATTGGGGAACGCCATTGAATGTATGGGAATGTGAAAGTTGTGATCATCAGTTCGCACCGAAAAGCATTGCCGAATTAAGAAAGCATAGTACGAAAGAAACACCAGAAGATTTGGAATTGCATAAGCCTTATGTAGATGAAGTGCAAGTCTGCTGCGGGAAATGCGGAGGCACAATGAATCGTACACCAGAAGTGATTGATGTTTGGTTTGATAGTGGTTCTATGCCATTTGCACAATATCATTACCCATTTGAAAATAAAGAGTTATTTGAAGAGCAGTTTCCAGCGGATGTTATTGCAGAAGGAATTGATCAAACACGCGGCTGGTTTTATAGTTTATTAGCAGTATCAGCACTATATACAGGAAAAGTACCGTATAAACGAGTGTTATCACTAGGGCATGTTTTAGATGAAGAAGGGCAGAAAATGTCTAAAAGCAAAGGAAATGCACTAGATCCAGTTGATTTAGTAGATAAATTTGGTGCAGATGCGCTAAGATGGGCTTTACTTGTTGATAGTGCCCCGTGGAATGCGAAGCGTTTTTCTGAAAGAACAGTACTGGAAGCGAAATCTAAATTTGTAGATACATTAGTGAATGTGTATAGCTTCTACGTTTTATATGCAAATTTAGATGAGTATAATCCGAAAGAAACGTATGATGTAAAGCTTACGAAATTAGACGAATGGGTATTATCAAGATTGCATAGTACAACGAAAAAAGTGAGAACTGCACTTGATGATTATCAATTTACGAATGCAGCTCGTGAAATTGCAGCACTTGTAGATGAAGTGAGTAACTGGTATGTAAGACGCTCACGTAATCGTTTCTGGGAATCTGGTATGAACGCTGAGAAAGCAGCTGCGTATGAGACACTTCATGAAGTGCTTGTAACAATTAGTAAATTAATTGCACCATTTACACCGTTTGTTGCGGAAGACATTCATCTGAATTTAGAAGGAAGAAGCGTTCATTTAGCCGATTATCCAGTTGTAAATGAATCACTACTTCAACCGAAATTAGAAGCGGAAATGGATGCTGTTTTACAAGTTGTTGAACTTGGAAGAAGTAACCGTAATCAGCATTCTTTAAAAGTAAAACAGCCGCTAGCAGAACTTGTATTACTTGAGCATAACGAGAATGATATGGATTGGGAATCTTATCGTGATATCGTTATGGATGAGTTAAATGTAAAAGCGTTCCATGTTGAACTCGATGAAACAAAATACACATCATATCAATTGAAGCTTAATTTTAAAACAGCGGGGCCAAAATTCGGTAAAAATGTGAATGCAGTGAATGGTTGGCTAAAACAATTATCACAAGAAGAAGTACAAAACTTTGTATCAACAGGAAGAGCAGTTTACGAAGCAACACTAGGAGAAGAAGTAGTTGTAACTGCTGACGATGTGTTAGTTGAGAAAGTTGCAAAATCAGGATTCTCTAATACGACTAACGGACAATATACAGTTATGTTAGATACGAATGTAACGGAAGAATTGTTACAAGAAGGAGTAGCGCGTGAATTCATTCGTGCGGTTCAAGAATATCGTAAACAGTTGAATTTACCAGTTAATTTACGAGTCGATATTATTCTTGATACAGAAGAAGAACTACAGCGAACGTTAACGAACCATAAAGATTTATTGGAAGAAAACTTACTCGTTAAACAATTTACATTTGGTAACTTAACGAACGAAGACGATGAACTTTCTTTAGGTGAAACAAAACTTAGAATTAAATTAAGTGCAGCTAATTAAAGAAAAAAGGAAGTTGGAATGATTCCAACTTCCTTTTTTGTATGATTAGAATTTATTTGACTATACATTCGATAGGACCACTAGCAATTGTCTTTTTTCATAGCGTACCGAACACAATACCGTAGAAATATATTTCTACAGTATTGTGTTCAATTCATACATAAATATTGAGAAAATTTCACTTACTCTAAATGGAAAGGTAATAGAAGTGTTCATAGAGAATTACTCGTAGATTCAATTTTTATCCATCCGTTTTGCGGGGAATGATTGCCTAGTGGTAATGGGATAAGGTTGAGCTACTTTATTAGGGGGAGTGGTTCTATGTTTAATAAAAAAATGGTGGCAATGGCAATGACTGTGCCGTTAGTAATGGGGACAATTTCTACGGTTTCGGCATTGGAAAAACAACAGCAAGTAAAGTTAGAAGCTTATTCACCGCAGAAAAAAGCAACTGAATATTTAAAAGAAAATGCTGCGCAGTATGGATTGAAAACAGATCTTTCAGACTTGCAATATATTTCTACAACAGAAACATCAGTAGCTTCATATGTTAGGTTCCAACAAGTTGTTAATGGTGCACCTGTATTTTCAAAACAAATAACAGTTACGCTTAACGGAGAGGGAAAGGGAGTACTCGCTGTTTCTGATTATCAGCCTGTTACAGGTGTGAAGGAAGTAACGACAAAAATTAGTGAAAAAGATGCAATACAAAAATCAATGGCGTATGTTGGAGAAGCAAGTGAGCAAAATTTATGGGCTCCTACAGATAAAGAATTCGGATATATTGTTGAAGAAGGAATTGCTCGTCCAGTATACAAAGTTGTAGTCCATTCTAATAATCCATTTGGTGCGTGGGAAACATTTATTGATGCAGAAAATGGAAAGTTAATTAAAAAAGTTGATATAAACCGAAAAGTAGAAGGAACAGGAAAAGTATTTTTACCTAACCCTGTCGTATCAAGCGGGAGTTTAGTGGGATTAAAAGATAATAATGATGCAGATTCTACAGCGCTAACGAACCAATTAAAAACTGTTACTTTAAAAGGCTTAGATGGGACAGGTTTTTTAATTGGAGAGTATGTAACGATTTCTTCAAAAGCGAGAACAAAATCTACAAACTTACAATTCAACTATACACGTGCAAATGATAGCTTTGAAGATGTAATGTCATATTATCATATTGATACATTGCAACGTTATATTCAAAGTCTAGGGTTTAAAAATATTAATAATCGTTCGATTAAAGTGAATGTGAATGGAACAACAGCTGATAACTCATTCTATTCACCGACAACGAAAGCTTTAACATTTGGTACTGGCGGTGTTGATGATGCAGAAGATGCTGGAATTATCGCACATGAATACGGACATTCGATCCAAGATAACCAAGTTCCTGGCTTTGGTAGTTCAACAGAAGGCGGAGCGATGGGAGAAGGATTTGGTGACTTCTTAGGTGCTACGTATGAAGATGCTGTATCGACAACAGGATATGGAAAAGCATGTGTTGGAGAGTGGGATGCGGCAGCTTACTCTAGTTCAGATCCAACGTGCTTACGCCGATTAGATACGAATAAAGTGTATCCGAAAGATATAAAAAATCAAGTACATGCTGACGGTGAAATTTGGTCACAAGGTCAATACGAAATGGCACAAGCTTTTGGCCGTGATGTAGCAACAAAAATCATTTTACAATCACACTGGTCATTAACACCAAACTCTAAATTCAGTGATGGAGCGAAAGCGATTAAGCAAGCGGATGCTCTTTTATATGGCGGACAACATGCTGCTGATATCGATCGCATTTGGGCAGCGAGAGGCATTAGTACGAATTAATATAAAAAGTCGTGGCATTTATAAGCCACGACTTTTTAATTTGCTTAAGAGCTGGTACTAGTAAGTAAAGCTATATCAATGATAGTGTGAATATATCCGTATCCCATTTACTTTTTAGCTTCTTTAAAAACAAAATGCTCTTTAAATTTTCTAGATTCAACTTTTTGACCATTTCGCATCGATCGGAATGGGTGTTCTTGCCATGTAATAATAACATCAACTTCATCTGCTTTTGTAGCAACGGGTAAATTAGCGTGTTCAAATCCAGTTTTTCCACTTGCCAAACGACTTTCCTTTAGGGAAAAGAGTTCATATTTCGTTTTCTTATTTGGTTCGTTGCGGAATACTTCGACATTTACATTATATACTTCACTATTCCCGACATTCTTTACTGAAAAATGATATGTTTGAAATTCCTCTTTTTTAGCTTGAAGCATATTCTTGTTTGTTTTTTTCGGTTTATCAATATTCACTTGCCATTGATCAGAGTTTTGAGAGATTGGTAAAGATTTTGGTGAATAGGCATACGTTTCGTTTACTACAATTAAGCAAAACAAAAGGAGAAAGAAACTAATTGCTTTTTGCATATACACACCTCGCTTTAAAATTTTTATTAATATGCGTAAATGAATTAGTTTTTATGTAAAAATTGGAAAATATGAAAGGTGTAATTTTGGATTTAATACATAAGAATATGTATTACAAAATTAACTTTTCACACTTTAGAAGAAGTTAGGAGTTATAAAACCAGAATGTTTCAAAAAAAGCTTGCGTTTTATAAGGTAAGGAGTTAGAATACTCTGTAAATATAAAAAGTGATGATCAGGAAAAGTACATGGTGCAAAGGTCTACAGAGAGCAGCCGGTTGCTGGGAAGGTTGCGATACCGCATGATGGAAAGACACCTGTGAGTGTTGCTTTGAACGTGATTATTAGTAAAAGCAAACGGTACCTACCGTTATCAGGGCTAAGATGGTCAGTATGACAATTTGGGTGGTACCGCGGAAAAAATCCGTCCCTATTTATAGGGGCGGATTTTTGTATTCTTTGAAAGGGGGTGAGTGACCGTGGATGATGACGATGACAACAATAACGTAAATAAATATAAAATTACTGGAGGGAAAAATAATGGATTCAATAATGAAGCGTTCACTCACAAAAGAATGTACAAAGCAAAGTGGAAAGGTTGTATTACTTCAAGGATGGGTAAAAAAGATTCGACATCTTGGAAATGTTAGTTTTTTATTATTACGGGACAGAACAGGAGTAATTCAATGTGTATTAGAAAATGAATTGGCTGGATATAAAGTTGATGTAGAAAGTATCGTCCATGTAATTGGTGAAATAGTCGAGACGTCGAAAACAGAATTAGGTGTTGAAGTACTTGCTCATGAAGTGAAAGTAATAAACGGTGCAGAACCACTTCCATTTGAAATAAATAAAAAGAAGTTACAAGTTGGCTTAGATCAATTATTGAATGAGCGGGTACTCTCATTAAGACATGAGCGAACTGCAGCGATTTTTAAAGTAAAATCTACACTCGTTCAGAGCTTTAGTGAAGTTCTAATAGAGAACGATTTCACACGAATATTTACTCCAAAAATTGTTTCGCAAGGGGCAGAAGGAGGAGCGAATGTTTTTAAGCTTCCATACTTCCAAAGAGAAGCTTATTTAGCACAATCACCACAGTTCTATAAGCAAATGATGGTGGCTGGGGGACTAGAACGAGTTTTTGAAATTGCACCTGTATATAGAGCGGAACACCATAATTCTTCCCGTCATTTGAATGAATATATATCGTTAGACGTAGAGCTTGGATTTATTCATGATTTTTATGAAGTGATGCAACTAGAAACGGATGTTTTACGATATATGTTTCAACAAGTAGCAAAAAAATGTGAAAAAGAACTACAACTATTACAAATAGAAGTACCTGTTATTACTGAAATACCGAAAATCACATTGTTAGAAGCACAAGAAATTTTGAAAAGTAAGTATCGTAAAGAATCTCCTGTAGAGGATTTAGATACAGAGGGTGAGAAGTTACTAGGGAAATATGTGAAGGAAATATATAATAGTGAATTTGTTTTCATTACACATTATCCGAAAGAAGCGAGACCGATGTATACGATGCCGAATAAAGAGAATCCATCTATTACTGATTCGTTTGACTTATTATATAAAGGGTTAGAAATAACATCAGGGGCACAGCGGATTCATAATCATGAAATGTTACTCGCTTCGTTTAAAGAAAAAGGATTACATCCAGAGAAATTTCAATCTTATTTAAACACATTTCGATATGGTTGTCCACCACATGGAGGTTTCGGAATTGGGTTAGAAAGGGTTGTATATAAACTTTTAGAATTAACAAATGTACGAGAGGCTAGTGCTTTTCCGAGAGATTGTACTCGTCTTATACCGTAAAAAGAATCTTCGCGATTGTCGCGAAGATTCTTTTTTTATAGTTCGTTTGAAAAGGTGAAAATATAGACTATTTCTTTTGCTAATAAGCTTAGTAAAAGTCAGTTGAAATATGAACCATTTCGACAAAAAAATCAATATATCCCTTGACAGTTACAAATATAACAGATATACTTCATAGTAATTTCAAAAGAAAATATATTCTAAATATTAAAATGTGTTGAATAGGAGTAGTAAGGTCATGTATTTGTACAGAGAGCTATGGGTTGGTGCGACATAGTCAAATGACATCCTGAACTCGCCTAGGAGCAGTAAGGTGGAACGGAATCACATTCTTAGTAAATCTTAACGGTTAACCTTCGATATTAGGTTTGTAATCAAACGATTACTACTAAGGTGGATTCATAATGGAATCAATAAGGGTGGTACCGCGTTAAGTAAATGGCTTAGCGTCTCTTTATATAGAGATGCTAGGCCATTTTTTTATTATATGGAAGAAGAAATGGAGGGTTTATTTGAATAGGTTTATAAAATTTATTTATTTATATAAAAAGATTTAATTAGGAGGAAAATGAGATGAAACAGACGGAGCAATGGACTTCGAAATTAGGTTTTATAATGGCGGCAGCCGGATCAGCAATTGGACTTGGTGCGATATGGAAGTTCCCTTATATCGCTGGGAAGAGTGGGGGAGGAGCGTTCTTTTTAATATTTATATTATTTACTGTTTTAATTGGACTACCGCTACTTATAGCTGAATTTATGATTGGACGCAGTACGCAGAAACAAGCAGTTGGAGCATTTAAAAGCATCGCACCAAATACAGGATGGCATTGGATTGGACGCCTTGGTGTTGGAACTTGTTTTATACTACTTTCGTTTTATAGTGTTGTAGGTGGATGGGTATTAATTTATTTATTCAGAGGAATAACTGGACAACTGATTACTCCAGGACAAAATTACGGTACATTATTTACTGAAACAATTGGGAATCCTGCTTGGGCTATTATGGGACATTTCGCTTTTATGTTCATTACGATATGGGTTGTATCAAAGGGTGTACAAAACGGAATTGAAAAAGCAAGTAAATATATGTTGCCAGCATTGTTCGTTTTATTTGTCGCTCTTATTATTCGTTCGTTAACACTTGATGATGCAATGAAAGGTGTGAAGTTTTTCTTACAACCAGATTTCTCAAAGATTACTTCGGAAAGTATTTTGTTCGCAATGGGGCAATCATTCTTTGCAATTAGTATCGGGATTTCAATTATGGTTACGTATAGTTCCTATTTAAATAAAAAAGAAAGTTTACCAAAATCAGCAATAACAATTGTTGGATTAAATTTATTTGTTTCATTATTTGCAGGTCTTGCTATTTTTCCAGCCGTATTTTCATTAGGAATGGAGCCAACAGAAGGACCTGGATTACTGTTTATCGTATTACCATCTGTATTTAGTCAAATCCCATTCGGTGGATTTTTCTTAACAGTATTTCTTGCACTATTTACATTTGCGACATTAACATCAGCATTTTCTCTACTAGAAACTGTTGTTTCAGCATTAGCAAATGGTGAACAAGAAAGAAGAACGAAATTATCATGGATGATCGGCTTCTGCATTTTCTTAGTAGGTATACCATCTGCGTTATCATTTGGAGTATGGAGTGATATTACGATTTTTGGAAAGAATATTTTTGATGCAGTAGACTTTTTATCTAGTAATATATTAATGCCACTTGGAGCACTATTTATTAGTATTTTCGTTTCATTCAAAATGGAGAAGAAGGTACTAGAAGCAGAGTTTTTTGTAGGTGGAAATTATGGAAAGAAAGTATTTACTTGTTGGGTATTTTTACTTCGATTTGTAGCACCGCTCGCAATCATTATCGTCTTTTTAAATGTAATAGGGATTATTTAACAATAAATGTTATAATATTCAGTAAAAAAAGAAGATGGTGATGTTTATGGCGAATTTGATAGAAACAGGAGAGTATATGAATATTAGAGGGAAAAAGCTATACGTTGAAACACATGGAAATCCTAAAAATAAGCCAGTCTTATACTTGCATGGTGGACCAGGAGAGAGTTGTTATGATTTTTCATTTCATCAAGCGGAACGTTTAAAAGATTCTCTATATGTAATTATGATAGATCAAAGAGGTGTTGGTCGTTCAGAAGAAATTACTGAAGACGAAGCTTTTGGATTAAATGATTTGATTGAAGACTGTGAGGAATTAAAAAAAGTATTACAAATTGAGAAGTGGTCTATAATTGGACATTCTTTCGGTGGATATGTAGCATTGCTTTATGCGTCGATATATCCAAGTTCAATAGAGAAAATAATATTTGAAGGACCAACTTTTGATTTTGCATTAACAAGTAGAGCTTTGTTGCAAAAGACAGGGCATTTATTAAAAAAGTATGGAAAAGAAGAAGTAGCAAAAGAGTGCTTTGCTTATTCATCTAGCGATGCTAGTTCAGAAGAGTTGTTAGAAGCTTATATAAGATTAAGCGCTGAATTAGAAGAAAAAAGAATGGAGATTTACAATAATAAGGAAGATAGGACAGATGAGAGTTTATACAGTGATGAAGAGTGGGAAATATTTTCAAATCGCTCCAAAATGCACTTTGATAGATTAAAATTAGAGGGAGCATGTCATACATCATTATTATCAAAAATAAAAGATGTACAAAATCTAATGTTATTAATTGTAGGAAAACATGATGTAGTAACGTGTGAAGAACAAATTAAAACATTTAATAAAGATGCCCGAAACGGCAAGTATATCGTATTTGAAGAGAGCGGCCATTCACCTCATTATGAGGAAGCAGATAGATTTGCAGAAACAGTCATACATTTTTTGAAATGAAGAAAAGGGTGCTTCTATAAATGAGAGGCACCCTTTCTAAATTTCTGAATATGTGATTGTGATGTTAGGCCACTTACTTTGCCAATTCTTTTTTATAACTCTGTTTTTGTACATATGTAATCGTTCTTTCGATTCAAGAAAGTGAGCTGTTGGTTTCACTTGTAAGGAAAGGACATCTTCAATACCACATGGGGCTGTTAAGATAACGTTGTTTAGTTCATCAAGTGTAACTCCTAAAGCCGTTGCTGTTTCAGGGAATTTAGAAATAGCATTAACAGAAGAAGAATATGGTGGCATATTATTCACTACATGCATACGAGCTTGATTTTTTACAGACCAAGGGATAGTAGCATCAATATTCATTAATTTCGTTTCTAATGATTGTTCGTATATCTCATCTTGATGTAGACTATCATAATAAATCACATCAACATCAGGCATAGCCGTTTTCGCTTCATAGTCATGTAAAGTATCCCAAATTTTAGAACGAACAAATCCGGCACAAATCCACCAATCAGGTAGCTCTAGTGATTTTGCCATTTGTAATACATTCATCATCCATTCGTCGTTTTCTATTAAGCGAATGATATCTTGTTCTGTTTGTATAGTCATTTGTTATCTCACCTGCTTTTTTTTAGAGAGTAAATTTAATTCATAAGCTTTATAATCCATGTAATCCAGTAAGCACCTGGTATGAATAACAGTTGAGCTAGTAATGTACCAAAAAGTCTAGAAATCATTAGCCAAGCATACATTTTACTCATTGCTTCAGCACCTTCTTCTGATTGAAGAGCTCGCTCTGTTAAAAGAGCAATACGTGGATCTAGTAGCACTGTTAATAAAATAGTAGCAAAACCATTAATAAGACCGGAAGCTGTAGTGGCTTTTGTTGCGAAAGCTGGAATTAAAAAAGAAGCATATAGTGCGGAAAGAACTCCCGCTGTATAAATAGCAGTAGCAAACATGTTAATAAGCATAATACGCTTTGGAATACCACCGATACGCAGTCTATGAATCATTTCTAACTTTGGAAAGCGGACATATTTTTTTGTGTACTTTAATTTTTGAATGTTATTCGTTTTCATCATTCGAATGAAAGAACCGTCTGTTTCAAAGTTTTGAATGACATATCCAAATAGTTTTGTCAAAGTTGGATACAGTATAATCGCAAGCAATGTACCGATAGAAGCAGATAATAGTACAAGACGTATAATATGCTCTAAATTAATAGAAGAATCTAGTTTTGCTTCATCGACAATACCACCGATTAAAAAGGCTTGTAGTAAGTTTGATGTTCTTGAAATAAGTAACACCATTCCTACAACAGACAAGGCAACCGCAATCTTCTTTAAACGTACTCCAGCTAATCGAATACTATAAGAGCTTGTTTCAACTGCGTGAATCACAATTGTGAAAGCCATTATAAAAATTAACGTAATTGACATTTGTTTCACCAGTTTCTATTAAAATAATTGTAACTTTTTTACTTTATCATATCTATCGTATTTTGTAACTGAAAGTATGTGACATATGGAAATTGATTTTTCGAAAAATAGATAATGATAGTATAATAGGGAGAAGTGGAAGAGATGTTAGCACTTATTTATACCGTAAATTAAGTGGAGGAAAGAAGCATGTATAAAACATTTCTATTTGATTTAGATGGAACTTTAACGGATCCGAAAGAAGGGATTGTAAACTCGGTTTTATATGCATTAAAAAAAGTAGGAATTGAAGCAGTACATATAAGTGAGCTAGATTCATTTATAGGTCCTCCTATTCAGCAATCATTCATAGAGAGATATAATATGAGTGAAGGAGAGGTTGAGCGTGCTGTTTTTTACTTCCGTGAGTATTTAAAGCAGCGTGGATTGTTTGAAAATAATGTATACGAGGGGATTCTGAAGCTCTTGCAACAATTAAAAAGTTCAGGGAATCGCATATTCGTAGCAACTTCAAAGCCCACTGTATTTGCGAAACAAGTTATAGAGCATTTTCAATTAACGAATTATTTCGAAGACATCATTGGAAGTAATTTAGATGGTACGAGAATAAAAAAAGAAGAAATAATTGCTCATATTTTACAAACACATGAAGAACTAAATAAAGAAGAAATGATAATGATTGGTGATAGAAAGCACGATATAATAGGTGCAAATCAGAATGGAATTGCTTCAATTGGTGTTTTATATGGCTATGGCTGTGAAAAAGAACTGACTGAAGTTAGTGCGACCTACATAGTGAAAGATGTTGAAGAACTGTATCATTTTTGTGTAGAGAAAAATTTAATACAGCAGTAAATATAGATTCTAGCAATCCCTTTATAACGTATGACGATGAATTCGTTTCTGTTTAAAGGGATTTTTCATATGTAATCGAATAATTATAATTAGACATTTTTAGCATAAAAATTTGTATGAATAAGAGGAGGGATGTCAGAATTAAAAGGTTAGTAGAAATTTATCAATAAAATTTTGAATATTCTGTTTAATGGAGGGGTAAAATTGGAGTTAGTTATTATATTATTAGCACTAAGTTTACTTATGTTCGTAGCATACAGAGGTTTTTCTGTTATTTTATTCGCGCCGATATTTGCATTATTTGCAGTATTTTTGACAGAACCTAGTTATGTATTACCTTTCTTTTCTAATATCTTTATGGAGAAAATGGTTGGATTTATAAAATTATATTTTCCTGTGTTTTTATTAGGAGCAATATTTGGAAAAGTAGTGGAAATGTCAGGAATTGCAGATTCTATCGCAAAAACAATTATTGAGTTAGTTGGTGAAAAACGTACTATATTAGCGATTGTATTAATGGGGGCTATTTTAACGTATAGTGGTGTTAGTGTGTATGTAGTAGTGTTTGCTGTTTATCCGTTCGCAGCTAAGTTGTTTCGACAAGCTAATATTCCAAAGCGTTTAATCCCTGGAACGATTGTTCTTGGAGCAGTAACGTTTACAATGGATGCGCTACCTGGATCACCACAAATTCAAAATGTAATACCTACAACATTTTTTAAAACGGATATTTATGCTGCACCGATACTTGGGATTGTAGGAGCAATTTTTGTTCTTACATTAGGTTTACTATATTTAGAGAGTAGACGTAAGAAGGCAAAAGCAGCAGGTGAAGGATACTTTGGTTTTAATGATGGAAATACTGAAATGGCAGCATCTGTGCAATTAGAACAAAAAAATATGCCATTAATTAATAACATTGAAATTACAAGAGCACAACAACTTATTGCATTTATACCACTTATTTTAGTAGGTGTAATGAATAAAGTGTTTACTATTATGATACCGAAGTGGTATCCAAGCGGTTTTGATTTTTCTGCAATTGGTATGAAAGCATTTGGAAAAGTAGAATTAAGTGCAGTAGTAGGAATTTGGTCTGTAGAATTGGCACTTATTATAGGGATCTTAACAACGTTATTATTATATTGGAAGCGAGTAGTAACAGGTTTCCAAGCTGGATTGAATACAAGTATTGGTGGAGCGCTACTTGCAACGATGAATACAGGAGCTGAGTTTGGATTCGGTGGTGTCATTGCAGCACTTCCAGGCTTCGCAATTATGAGAGATGGCATCTCTGCTACTTTCACAAATCCGTTAGTGAATGGTGCAGTAACGACGAATATTTTAGCTGGAATTACAGGCTCGGCATCAGGAGGAATGGGAATAGTATTAAGCGCAATGGGAGATAAATTTATTGCAGCGGCCAATCAATTTGATATTCCATTAGAAGTTATGCACCGTATCGTATCAATGGCATCAGGAGGAATGGATACACTACCACATAACGGGGCTATTATTACTATTCTTACAGTAACGGGATTAACACATAAACAGTCATATAAAGATATATTTGCTATTACTATTTTGAAAACGGTTGCTGTATTTTTAGTTATTGCATTCTATACTTTAACAGGACTCTATTAAAAAATTTGAATCGTAAAGATTCATCAAATTGATAATTTATATTATGAAAAATTAATTTTGGTAAGAAGGGGTGGAGTACTTGCAACAAATTTCTGAGTTTCGTATGCCAAAGTCGGTATTATATGGAAGGAATTCGCTTGAAAAACTGGGAGAACAATCAAAAAAGTTAGGGAAAAGAGCTTTTATAGTTACTGATACAATTATGGAGAAATTAGGATATGTTGAAAAGTGTATGCAACAACTAAATAAGAAAGGTATTACTGTTAGTACATATAATAAAGTGGATGCTGAGCCTACAAATATACACGTATTAGAAGCGTTATCTCTTTGTAAAGAGGAAAAGTGCGATTTTATTATTGGTATTGGTGGTGGAAGTTGTATTGATGCTGCGAAAGCAGTAGCGGTTTTATATACAAATGGTGGAGAAGTTGAGGATTATGTCCAAAAGGATATTGAAATAGAAAACAATCCACTACCACTTATTGCAATTCCAACAACTTCTGGTACTGGTTCGGAAGTTACAAGTGTAGCAGTAATTACGAATAAAAAAACAGATGTAAAAATGATGATGAAGCATCCTAGTTTTATACCGAAAGTAGCAATTATAGATCCAGTTTTGACAAGTTCGTTACCACCACAAATTACGGCAGCAACAGGAATAGATGCGTTATGTCATGCGATTGAAGCTTATATTTCTAAATTTTCACAACCACTTACAGATGTACTTGCTCTTTCAGCTATTGAAAGTATTATGAAATATTTACGTATAGCATATGAAGATGGACATAACATGGAGGCAAGAGAAGCGATGATGATTGCTTCCTTACAAGCTGGAATTGCATTTTCTAATGCATCAGTTACATTAGTTCATGGAATGTCAAGGCCAGTGGGAGCATTATTTCATGTACCGCATGGAATATCAAATGCCATACTATTACCTACAGTGTTAGAGTTTACGAAAACAAGTGCAGTGAAAAGGTTAGCAAAAATTGGACGTAACTTAAATAAGGATTTGTATTCGAATTCTGATGAGGAAGTAGCAGACTATACGCTTTGGGAAATAAAAAAGCTTTGCTATGATCTTCGTATTCCAAATTTAAAAGAATACGGAATCGATGAAATTGAATTTGAAAATGCTATTTCTAAAATGGCATCAGATGCAATTGAAAGTGGTAGCCCAGCTAATAACCCACGTGTTCCATCATATGATGAAATCAAAGAGTTGTATCGAGAGTGTTTTAATTATAAGTATAAAGAATTTATAAAAATATCAGATCGTTAATTTCAGAATATTCTATAAAAATTTCCTTGGAAATGAAAGTACAATTATTCTATATTTACGTTAAAACAAGACCTTATATTCCAAACTTAAAGTCTTGTTTTATTGTGTATAATATACATAATAAAATGTTGTTATTAGTTTTATAAAAAAGTTTAGGTAGGTGTTGTTTATATGAAAACGATAGGTCTTATAGGTGGTATGAGTTGGGAATCAACTTCAGAATATTATCGAATTATTAATGAAGAAATAAAAGAGAGATTAGGAGGGCTACATTCAGCAAAATGTTTGATTAATAGTGTGGATTTTGAAGAGATTGAACGATGTCAGTCTAGCGGAGATTGGGATGGTGCTGGAGAAATTCTAGGGAATGCGGCATATTCATTACAAAAGGGAGGAGCAGACTTTATAATTATTTGTACAAATACAATGCATAAGGTAGTTGGAAAAATAAAGGCGAAAATTGATATTCCAGTCTTACATATTGCTGATGCAACTGCAAAAGAAATTAAAAGAAAAGACATTCAAAAGGTTGGTCTGCTTGGAACTAAATATACAATGGAGCAAGATTTCTATAAGTCACATATAGAAGAAAATAATATAAAAGTAATAGTACCATCAGAAAAAAATAGAAAAGAAATAAATAAAGTAATATATACAGAATTATGTTTAGGAAAAATAGTATCTCAATCTAGAGAATATTATAAAAGAGTCATCGAAGAGTTAGTGCAAAAAGGAGCACAGGGAATCATATTAGGTTGTACAGAAATAGGATTATTAATAAAGCAAGAAAACGTATCTGTCCCGATATTTGATACAACTCATATACATGCAATTGAAGCAGTCAAGGTAGCTCTAGATAGAGTATAATTATATTATGTAAACTTGATTCGTATATCTGGAAAACATTCAGAAAATATTTTATAATGTAAGTGGTTACATTTAAGGGGGAATGCGTATGTTTTCAGTTCAACCAATCGCATTTGTACATAATGAAAGAAAGGAAATAAAAGATGATGAGTGGGGGAAAGTAAGATCCCGTATAACTTTAACTGAAATGTATGCAGAAGAAAGTATACAAGGGATTGAAGATTTTTCTCATATTGAAGTTGTTTTTTATTTTCATAAAGTAACTGACGAGCAAATTCAGTATTTTGCTAGACATCCTAGAAATAATAAGGATTATCCTGAAGTAGGTATTTTTGCACAGCGCGGGAAAAATCGTCCGAATCGCATAGGTGTAACAATTGTCAAGATGATCAAAAGAGAAGGTAAATCAATTATTGTTGAGGGATTAGATGCTATTGATGGCACTCCTATATTGGATATAAAACCAATAATGAAAGGGTTTATGCCGACAGAAGAAATACACCAGCCTAAATGGGCAACGGATATAATGAGACAGTATTGGAAGGGGAATGGAGTAAAATGAGAATATATGAGGCAACAATTGCAGATTTAGATGGACTAGCATCAGTTTTTAATAACTATCGCATATTTTATAGACAAGATTCTGATTTAGAAGGGGCAAAAGTATTTTTACGAAATCGAATTGAGAGAAAAGAGTCCGTTATTTTCGTAGCAGTTGAAGACGGCGAATATATTGGGTTCACGCAACTATATCCATCATTTTCTTCCATTTCAATGAAAGAATTATGGATTTTAAATGATTTATTTGTACAAGCGGCGAAGCGTGGAGCCGGAACAGGTAAAAAATTATTAGAAGCTGCTAAAGAATACGCATTAGAAAATGGAGCAAAAGGTGTAAAATTGCAAACAGAGATTGATAATTTATCAGCACAACGATTATACGCTGAAAATGGCTATTTGAGAGATAATCGTTATTTCCATTATGAATTAACGTTTTAAATAATAATAGATTAAAAGAGGCGCTTTCATTTTGAAAACGCCTCTTTTAATTTGTATTATAGTTGATTTAAAATCCAGTTTGTTGCATCTTCAAAGTTATCTGCAATGTAGTTTGGTTCAATATGTGCCCATTTGTCTCGGTACGTATGCAAAGCATCATACCCAGCGCCTGTTCGGACTAGAATCGTTGTCGCATTTACTTTTGCCCCTGCAACAATATCAGTCCAGCGATCGCCAACTACAGCACATTGTGTTAAATCAAGTCCATGTTTTTTTGCTGCTTTAAGCAGCATGCCTGTACTCGGTTTACGGCATTCACAACCATCACCGTGTTTATGAGGACATACATAAACATCATCAAAACCGAAGCCTTCTAATTCTTGTACAAAATCGGCTACAGTTGCTATTCCATCTGCGATACCAGGTTGATTTGTGAAAGAGAAAATTTTTATATTTTTAGCTTTTAGTTTTTGCAAGGATGTTTTTGTGAATGGAAATAATGAAAAAGATCCTGGATAATGTATTGTAGTGTCACCACCAATTGTACCGTCACGATCAATGAAAATTGCTTTAATGTTTGTCATAGTTATAGTCCCTTCAATTTATAAGTAGTTTAAAAATGTTTTACAAATCGGTAGCCATTTACCTCATAGCCTAATTTTTTGTAAAAAGGATGAGCTTCTACTCTTTTTGTTCCACTAACTAGCCATGTGCCAATGCAATTATGTTTCTTTGCTAATTGTTCTGCATAATCCATCAAAACTTGTCCAATGCCTTTACGTCGTATGTTAGAATCAACGCTAATAATTGAAATCTCTCCATAACGTGTTACATCTTCTAAATTTTCACGTATACGAAATCCAAGTAATCCAAATATAGCTTCTTCTTCCTCGTAAACATATAAAAAATCAAACGGACTCATTTGTACGAATTGTAATCGATTGTTCATATCTTCATAGGAAATAGAGGAACCTTTTAATTCTTTCGTTAAAGAACAAAGTGCGTCTATATCATCTATCGTTGCTTCACGAATTTGAAAAGACATATTATCCACTCCAATAAAATGTAATCAAACATTTAATATTCTGTTAAAAAATGTTTTTTCCTGCCATAAAAATAAATATTTTATAATGATATATAGATAGTTATATGTTATTCTTTTCCTTGATTGTAACAGTTATATTTTTACAGTTTTATTTATTGCCAGCTGTGGTAGGCAGTGTTGTTTTTATTTTATTAATTGTATGGATTGTATTTCTACCATTAAAAAAGAGCCATTGACGGCTCTTTTTCTAGTCTGTAACACATTGATAAATAAAATATACTAAAACGAGTATACTTGCGGCGGAATACATGACATCTAAAGTCATCTGATCGCCTCCTTATTGTTGTTGTATTTTTATTGTATGAAATCTTACAATTTCATATTCAAGTGAAAAATATGTGAACGTTAACAAAATTGTAAAGTGCAAAAATTATAATCATTTTGTATAATAGAAGAAACCACCGTTATATAAAAAATAATGAGTGAAAGGGGAGGGAACATAAATGCCAAATTGGTTTAGAAAAACCTTAGTCGCATTAATTACCGTATTTACATTTGGTTTAGTGACGCCTCCTTCCATATTACTTGATAATGCCAAAGCTGCGGACAAGCCTACGAGCACAGCTGGGCAACAAAGTTTGGAGAGCACGTCCTATACATATGAAGAAACGAATGACAGGTTAACCACCGATACTTTTATTACTTATGCAATGCAAGAAGCAGAGAAGCAGTCGATGCAAAAGTTTGGTACTAAAATTGGTCCAGTAATTGAAGATGAATTTAAAGATGTAATATTACCAAAAATTGAAGAGGCAATTGCTGAGCTTGCTAGTGATGTACCAGAAGACTCACTACAATCATTAGCGATTTCTCAAAAACCAGCTGGTGGAAATAATGAAAAGATTTTTCACGTCTACGATACGAAATCAGGAAATGATTTATTGCGTTTCCATGTAAGAAGAGATCATCCACCACAAGATGGTTATTATTTTAATTTCCATTATCACCGTTTTGATGATGGATACTCTGGACATCATGAGTTAGGAAATATTTATTGGAATACAAATGTACCGCCGAAATGGTTGTCTTAAAAAGAACAAGAGAAAATCTTGTTCTTTTTTATTTTTATAGAAGGGACAGACAACTATGTTGTTGAATAACATAGGTTTAGAAAAAAGAAGCAAAAGGAGTATGGAGATGCAAAAATATATTGTTTTTGACTTTGATGGCACATTAGTAGATTCACAAAATATATTTGTACGGATTTATAATCAACTTGCTGAAAAACATGGGTATAAAGCAGTAAAGGAAGAAGAAATTGAGCATTTACGTAAATTAACGATGCCAGAGAGATGTAAACAACTTGATGTACCACTGTATAAATTACCGATATTAGCGTTGGAATTTTATAAATTATATCAGCCTGCTATAAAAAATCTCGTTTTGTTCCATGGAATGAAAGATGTATTAGATAAACTACATAAAAAAGGCTACGGAATTGCAGTCATATCATCGAACTCAGAAGAGCATATTCGGGCTTTTTTACACAAGAATGGTATCGAAAATATTCAAGAAGTGTATTGTTCTAAAAATTTGTTTGGTAAAGATAAAATGATAAAAAGGTTTTTAAAATCGAAAAAAGTAACAGAGAAAGATATGTTATACGTTGGTGATGAACAGCGAGATGTAGCAGCGTGTAAAAAGGCTGAAGTGAACGTAATTTGGGTATCTTGGGGATATGATGTTATTGAAACAGTGAAAAAAGATGCACCAGATTATATGGTTCATAAGCCGATGGAAATTGTGGAAGTAGTACAAGGAGCGTATTCTTAATATGAATACACTTCGAGCAGGCATTCATCATATTGAATTTTGGGTAGCGAATTTGGAGGAGTCCATTTGTTTTTATAATAAGTTGTTTTCCATAATTGGATGGAGAAAGTTAAATGAAGTAGCATATAGCACAGGAGAAAGTGAAATATATTTTAAAGAAGTAGATGAGGAAATCGTAAGGACGTTAGGGCCTAGACATATTTGTTATCAAGCTATTCATAGAGAGGTAGTTGATGAAGTAGCAGATTTTCTTTCTAGTACGAAAGTGAAGGTAATACGTGGTCCAATTGAAATGAATCATTATTCGGAAGGTTACTATACGATTGATTTTTACGATCCAAATGGATTTATTGTAGAAGTTGCCTATACACCAAATGCAGAAATGTAAGGGGAATAGATATGAAGATAATTACAGCACGGCAAAACAATATACAAATTGTAAAAGATGCAGTGGATATTAAAGAAATTTCTAAAGGTTTTTCGCCTGATAAGAAATATATAATTACGAGTGCGAATAATGAAAAATATTTATTGCGGACAGGCGATATAAAAGAGTATGAAAGAAAGAAAATAGAGTTTCAAATTTTAAATGAAATGCAAAACCGTAGTGTGCAAGCACAAAAACCAATTGAAATGGGTTTGTTGGCAGAAGAAGGTTTATGCTATGGTATCTTTTCATATTTAGAAGGGGAGGAGGCGAAGAAGCTATTGCCTACGTATTCACCAAAAGAACAATATGATATTGGTATAGAGGCAGGAAAAGATTTAGCAAAAATGCATACATATGAAGCTCCTAATGATATACTTCCATGGTATGAAAGAGCAATGAAGAAACATAGTAAATATGTAGAGGCATACAAAACATGTGGAATAAAAATAAAAAACGATGATAAAATCATAAAGTTTATAGAAGAAAATGAAAAATATTTAAAGAACCGCCCGAATCGATTTCAACACGATGATTTTCACTTAGAAAATATAATTGTACGGGATGGAAAATATGTAGGTGTTGTTGATTTTAATGGCTACGACTGGGGCGATCCACTTCATGATTTTGTAAAAATTGCACTGTTTGCAAGGGACATTAGTATTCCGTATTCAATCGGACAAATAGAAGGATACTTTAATAGGAAAATACCAGAGGAGTTCTGGAAATTATACACGGTGTATGTTGGCATGACAGTTTTCTCCTCGATTGTCTGGACATTACGAGCAGCGCCGCATATGTTAGATGATATGTTAGAGCGTCTTACTATAGTTTTAGAGGATCATAATAACTTTGAGTTATCGAAGCCAATTTGGTTTCAACTAGATAAGATTGATAAGGAATAGAAAAGGTAGGTGTAATTCGCACCTACCTTTATTTTTTACCATCAAAATACTTATTTAATTTTCTTAAATGTAAGCGGCTGAGTACTTAATGTAGCTGGTACATATAACTGAAGGGATGGGAATTCACCACTTACATTCATTTCATAAGCGAATAATAAGCTCATTTTCATTTGGAATAAGTCAACTTTTGCAGAGAAGATGTCGTAATGATGATGCCCTAATTGAATATCCATTTCCATAAATTGTACATATAACGAATCATCTCGTTTGTATACTTGTAATGTTCCGTATGCAGGATGTTCAAAAGTACCAGTATAATCCTCTAACTTGTGCGAAGGTGTAGTCCCTTTAATTTGTTCAGGGAGGGATTCAGTTGCTTCTTTCATCATTTCCTTCATTTTTTTAGTATCTTCTACAGCACGTTTATGCCAATCAATGGATTCTAATTCAAGTAGTTCGTCATAAATTTGATTAGCCAGATAAGTAGGAAGTAATGTTCCTCCAGCATTCGTTAAAATGACAAGGCCTATGTTTTCTGTTGGTATGAATGAAACAAGCGCTGAAAATCCATCGATATTACCGCCATGATGAATCACTTTTTTACCACGATAAGCGCTAATAAACCAACCAAGACCGTAACTATTTAATGGAGATTCAGGGAGTGATAAAACCGGTTGATCTGGAATTGAATTGTGTGGTGTATACATTTGTTGTAATAATTCAGAGGAGATTAATTCATGATCTCCAAATTTTCCTTCATTTAAGTGGAGAAGTACCCAATTTGCCATATCTTCAATTGTAGAATTAATACACCCAGCAGCGCCAACTGTATCGATGTTATGGAATGGAACTTCTTTTATTTCACCTTCATTTTCAACGTAAGGTAAAGCATAATCATCTGTAGTTTGTGAATCTGTAACAGAGAAGTTTGTTTGATTCATATTTAAAGGCTCTAAAATATGTTCTGTAGTGTATTGCTCCCACGTTTGATTTGTAATGTTTTCAACAATGTAGCTAATTGTTGCATACATTAAGTTGTTATATAGAAATGCAGTCCGGAACGGTGCATCAAGTGGTAAATGTTTTATTTTTTCAACGAGATCTTTTCGAGATAAGGAAGAACTGTACCAAAGGGCCTCATGACGACTCACTCCAGTTCGATGAGAAGCTAAATCCAGTCCTGTAACTTGTGAGCTAGCAAGTAGTTCAGATAAAGTAAAGTTAGGTATATAAGACTGGATAGGGGTATCCCAATTAAACTTTTTTTGCTGTGCTAACAAACTTAATGAAAGTGTGCCAAATGCTTTCGTTGAGGAACCGATTGCGAATCGAGTATTCGGTGTAACAGCCTCTTTTGTTACTATATTACGATAGCCAAAACCTTCTGAAATAATAACGTCACCGTCTTTTATAACAGCGACAGCAGCACCAGGAACATTTAAATCCTTCATCATTTTTTCAACCGTTGTTTGTAAAGAAGTCATAACAGGCGTTCCAAGTTTAGACATACTTCTAACCTCCAAATATAAATTTTGTTCTACCGCACTATACTTTCGGTAATAGAAAATGAAAACCTTTTAAAATATGGAAAGTTAATAATTTTGTAAGAATTAATGTAAGAAATTTTATTAATTAAGATTATTAAATTTACCATTTTTCATGTTATGATAAATTGCATATACGATTGAAAGAAGGTTTTCCTACATATGAAACATGCTGAAAATGAATACTTAAATTTATGCCGCCATGTAATGGAACATGGTACGAAGAAAGAAGACCGTACAGGGACAGGCACTGTATCTGTATTTGGATATCAAATGCGTTTTGATCTAAGTAAAGGTTTTCCTTTATTAACAACAAAGAGAGTACCGTTTCGCCTTGTAGCAAGTGAACTGCTTTGGTTTATGAAAGGTGATACAAATATTCGCTATTTATTGCAGCATAATAATAACATTTGGAATGAATGGGCGTTTAAGAGCTGGGTAGAAAGTGATGAGTATACTGGTCCTGACATGACTGATTTTGGTCTTCGCTCACAACAAGATGAAGAATTTAAAGTACAGTACGATGAGCAAATGGAATTGTTTAAAAAGAACGTTTTAGAAGATGATGAGTTCTCAAATAAATATGGTTATTTAGGAGACGTTTACGGTAAACAGTGGCGTGCTTGGAAAACGACAGCTGGTGAGACACTTGATCAATTAAAAGATGTAATTGAAATGATTAAAAAAACACCAGACTCACGTCGTTTAATCGTTTCTGCTTGGAATCCTGAAGACGTACCAAATATGGCATTACCCCCTTGTCATACATTATTCCAATTTTATGTAGCGGACGGAAAACTTTCTTGTCAGCTATATCAAAGAAGTGGTGACATATTCCTTGGAATTCCATTTAACATCGCAAGTTATTCACTACTAACACATTTAATTGCACATGAATGTGGTCTTGAAGTAGGAGAATTTGTTCATACAATTGGAGATGCACACATTTATACGAATCATTTTGAACAAGTAGAAAAGCAATTGGCACGTGAACCACGTCCATTCCCGAAACTTACATTAAATCCAGATGTGAAATCTGTTTTCGATTTTGAAATGGAAGATTTAACGATTGAAGGATACGATCCGCATCCAGCAATTAAAGCACCGGTTGCAGTATAATTGTAGAGGAGATGAAAAAATGATTGTTTCATTTATGGTCGCTATGGACGAAAATAGAGTAATTGGTAAAGATAATAATTTACCTTGGCGTTTACCGAGTGAATTACAATACGTGAAGAAAACAACGATGGGTCACCCGCTTGTTATGGGAAGAAAGAACTATGAAGCGATTGGTAGACCACTGCCTGGAAGACGTAATATTATTGTAACTCGTAATGAAGGGTATCATGTTGAAGGCTGTGAAGTTGTTCATTCTGTAGAAGAAGTGTTCGAACTATGTAAAAATGAAGAAGAGATTTTTATTTTTGGCGGAGCGCAAATTTACGATCTCTTTTTACCTTATGTAGACAAGTTGTATATAACAAAAATCCATCATGCATTTGAAGGAGATACATTCTTCCCAGAAATGGATATGACAAATTGGAAAGAGATTTTTGTAGAAAAAGGTTTAACGGATGAAAAAAACCCGTATACGTATTATTACCATGTATATGAGAAACAACAATAATAATAAAGATTGATGTGAGAATTCACGTCAATCTTTTTATTTATATTCACCAATATAAGTTTATAGATGAGATTCGATAGTGCTATAATGAGAGGTAGCATGTAAAAATGCTAAAATTTTCAAAAGTACTAATATAGAAAGAGGAGGAGAATCGATTGAGAAAGATATGGGGGATTCTTTTTCTTTGCTTAACATTCATGTTAGTTGGATGTGGTAAAGAAGAAAAACCACAAGAAGTGTTTGATACATATGTAAAAGCGTGGAATAAACAAAAATTTGCAGATATGTATGATCAACTATCAAAAAATGCAAAAAAAGATATTTCAAAGAAAGAGTTTACTGAAAAATATGAGAAAATTTATTCTGGTATCGAAGTGAAAGACTTAAAGGTAGAAACAGGGGAAGTAAAAGAAGATAAAAAAGATGAAGGCCCTGTTCCTTTTAAAGTAAGCATGGATACAGTTGGTGGTAAAATTACATTTGGTCATGAAGCAAAAATGGTGAAAGAAAAAGATGGAGATAAAGAATCTTGGAAAATAGATTGGACTCCTGATTTTATTTTCCCTGGCATGACGAAAGATAGTAAAGTGCGTATGCAGACAACACAGCCAAAACGTGGTGAAATATACGATCGTAATGGAAAAGGTCTTGCAACGAATGGGAAAGCTTCTGAAATCGGATTGATTCCTGAAAAGTTAGGCGATACTGCTCCGCAAACGAAAGAAACAGTAGCGAAGTTGTTAAATATGTCTGTAGAAGAAATTGATCAAAAATTAGCTGCTAAATGGGTAAAACCAGGGTATCTCGTACCAATTGGAATTTTGCCTGAAGGGGCAACACAAAATACGTACATTGATTTACCAGGTGTTTCAACAAAACCTGTAAATGTTCGTACATATCCGTTAGGGGAAGCGGCAGCTCATCTGACTGGTTATATTGGAAAGGTAAATGCTGAAGATTTAAAAACGCTACAAAAGAAAGGCTATCAAGCTGATGATCCAGTTGGTAAAGCTGGTTTAGAGCAAGTATTAGAGGAAAAGCTACGCGGTAAAAAAGGTGGCCGTGTCTTTGTAGAAGATGCGCAAGGAAAAGAAATTAAAAACTTGGCAAAAACAGATGCTGTTGATGGAGAAAATGTAACTTTAACTATTGATAGTGTTGTTCAAGAAAAAACGTATAATGAAATGAAGGGCGAAGCTGGTTCAAGTGCAGCAATTAATCCGAAAAGTGGAGAAACAATTGCACTAGTAAGTAGTCCAGCATATGATCCTAATATAATTGCACGAGGGACATCAAAGGCACAACGCGAAGCGTGGAATAATGATCCGAAAAAACCAATGACAAATCGCTTTACACAATTGTCGGTACCAGGTTCTGTATTTAAACCTATTACAGCTGCAATTGGTCTTGAAACGAAAACGATTGATTCAAAAGAAGAGTTGAAAATTGAAGGATTAAAATGGACAAAAGATTCTTCTTGGGGTAATTACTATGTAACGCGTGTGAAAGATGCAAATCCGATTGATCTTGATAAGGCGATGAAATACTCGGATAATATTTACTTCGCACAAGAAGCTTTAAAAATCGGAAAAGACAAGTTTATGAGTGAGGCAAAAAAATTCGGATTCGATGAGAAACTACCAATTGAATATGGATTCCCTGCTTCTAAAATTGCAAATGACGGTATTAAAAATGATATTCAAATGGCAGATACAGGATATGGACAAGGACAAGTATTAATGACTCCTCTTCATTTAGCTTTAACGTATGCGCCAATTGTAAATGATGGAGCGATTCCGTCACCGTATATTATTAAAACAGATAAACAACCAAAAGCTTGGAAAGAAAATGTAATTTCTAAAGGAAATCAGGATATATTAAAAACTGCAATGACGAAAGTAATTAATGATCCAGATGGTACAGGGAAAATTGCTAAAATTGATGGCATGACTCTTGCTGGAAAAACAGGTACAGCGGAATTAAAAGTATCAAAAGAGGCCGAAGGAAAAGAACTAGGTTGGTTCGCTGCATTTGATTTAAATTCACCAGATGTGGTCATTACAATGATGATTGAAGATGTAAAAGGTAGAGGTGGAAGTAACATTCCAGCTGAAAAAGTAAAACATGTTTTTCAAAAATAATATGTAATAAAAGACTATCTCTATAATTTATAGAGATAGCCTTTTTGTGTGAGAAGTCTTAATATCTGTATACTAAATTTTAAAGAAACAAAATAAATCATTAACTTACGAAAAAAAAGTAGCTATTTTTTATTGACATCGATTGAAACTTTTTGTATCATACTTACATAAGGTAAGTTATTAACTTTCGAAAAATAAATCTTGAATTAAAGATAAAGAGAAAAAAGGGAGAGAATACAATGACAAAAGTACTATTTATTACAGCAAATCCAAATTCAGCAGAAGGTTCTTTCGGAATGGCAGTAGGGGAAGCTTTCATCGAAGCTTATAAAAACGAACATCCACAAGACGAAGTTGTAACAATTGATTTATTCAACACTACAGTACCAGCAATTGATGCAGATGTATTTGCTGCTTGGGGTAAATTTGCAGCAGGTGAAGGCTTTGAAGCTTTAACTGAAGTTCAACAACAAAAAGTAGCAGCAATGAACACAAACTTAGAAACATTTATGAATGCAGATCGTTATGTATTCGTAACTCCAATGTGGAACTTTAGCTATCCACCAGTAGTAAAAGCATACTTAGATAACGTAGCAATCGCAGGTAAAACATTCAAATATACTGAAAATGGTCCAGTCGGCTTATTAGAAGGTAAAAAAGCACTTCACATTCAAGCAACAGGTGGTGTATATTCTGAAGGAGCATACGCAGCTGTAGACTTCGGTCGCAATCATTTAAAAACTGTATTAGGATTTGTTGGTGTAAATGATACTGAATATATTGCAGTTGAAGGTATGAATGCAAACCCTGAAAAAGCACAAGAAATTAAAGAAGCCGCAATTGCTAATGCTCGTGAATTAGCAAAACGTTTCTAATATAGAATGCTTAAAAAGTCCAAACACTTGCTGTTTGGACTTTTTTTCTTCTTTTTCCTTCGTTTGTCTAGTATAATGAAGGTCGGAATGATAATAGGTGGGGGTTCTGTATGATTCAAACGTTTTTTAAAATCTTTTATTTAATTTTAATTGTAATTGCGATTACACCAAGAATGTGGCGTCTTAAAAGACAAGTAAATATGATGGCGCCAAAAGAAAAAGATAATGCTGTGTACAAAACGACAAATTGGTTTGGTAAGAAAATGGTACGTGTAGCTGGAGGGACAGTAGAAGTTAAAGGACTTGAAAATGTTCCGAAAGACAAGCCGGTACTAGTTGTAAGTAATCACCAAAGTAATATGGATATCCCTGTTTTACTAGGTTACTTAAATAAACCAATTGGATTCGTGTCAAAAGCAGAGATTAAAAAGTTCCCAGTTGTACCAACTTGGATGGAACTGATGAATTGTGTATTTATGGATCGTAGCGATCGTCGTCAATCTCTTAAAGCAATTAAAGATGGAATCGAACTATTAAAGAATGGACATTCTATCGTAATTTTCCCAGAAGGAACGAGAAGTAAGGGTGGGGAAGTTGGAGAGTTTAAGGCTGGTAGTTTCCATCTTGCAGTAAAGTCAGGTGTAGCAATTTTACCTGTAACGTTAGATGGTACATATAAGATGTTTGAAGCGAATGGAAATCGTATGAAGCCAGCTCATGCAATAGTAACAATTTCTAAGCCGATTACACCTGAAGATTATGCGAATATGGATATTAAAGAATTAACGAAGCATACACAGGAAGTTATCGCATCACAATTACATAAGTAATAAAAAAGGTTTCAGCTTATAGTAAGCTGAAACCTTTTTTATTATGCTGTAGGTAAGACATAAAAGAGTACACAGAAGAACATCATCGCACTACCACCTAAAACGAAAAGATGCCATATGGCATGGTTGAAAGGTAGCTTTTCCCAAAGGAAGAATATAGCTCCGACAGAATATAAAATTCCTCCTGCTAAAAGTAGTGAAAAACCATGTCCAGTTAGATTTTCATAAAGTGGTTTAATGGCAACGATTATGAGCCAGCCCATAATGATGTAACATAAAGTTGATGCCTTTATAAAGCGACGTACAAAGAAAATTTTGAAGATGATACCTCCGATTGCAAGTGTCCATATAATAGCAAGCAACGTCCATCCTAATGGCCCACGAAGTGTAATAAGTAGAAAAGGAGTATACGTGCCAGCAATTAATAAGTAAATGGCTGAATGATCTAAAATAGTAAATACTTTTTCTACTCTAGGATGATGAATGCTATGTAGCAACGTTGAAAACAAGTACAGTAAGAACATGCTTACACCATAAACAGTAAATGCAACTACAGCTGATGCGGTACCATGCTTTGAAGCATGAATAATCAATATGATTAAGGCAGGGATGCTTAAAATGGCACCGATACCATGTGTAATTGCATTTGCAATTTCTTCTTTTACAAATTGGGTCATTCGTGTCATTTTTTCAGTCATAATGCAAATCCTTTCTACTATCATAAAGTGAAACTTTAATCAGTGGGGGGCATCCCCCACTGATTATTAGTTGAACCAATCGGGCTTTTACGGGCAGTTGAGCCCCCACGTAACTTCTTGGCTTGCATTGAATTTTGAGGTGGTGGTTCTTACTGCCCGTTAAAGCGGGATAAAATAATATGTCATTTCCCTTACCATATCATACACAAGAGCAATAGAAAATGAAATTTGTATAATTGATTATATTTTTGAATTTTTTTGACAAAAGACAATGGATTTGTTGACGTTTTCAAACTTTTTTGACAAAATAAAATTATGTAATAGTAGGACAAGGAAACTACTAATAAAGGGGATGGGGAAATGTTTTCAAATATTGGCTTTCCAGGGTTAATTTTAATTTTAGTAGCAGTACTCATTTTATTTGGACCTAAAAAATTGCCGGAAATCGGGAAGGCTTTAGGGGAAACGTTAAAAGAGTTCAAAAAATCAACGAAAGAATTGACAGATGACGCATTTCAAGAAAAGGAAAAGAAAGAAAAAATGTAGTGTATTTTCCTTGTAATGGATAAATAAAGTGTGGTGAACGAGATGGAAGATCGGGAAATGAGCGTAGTAGAACATATTGTTGAGCTTCGAAAAAGAGTAATATATACGGTGTTATCCTTTGTACTATTTTTAATTATTGGATTTACTTTTACAAAGGATATTTATTTTTGGCTTGTAAAAGATTTACCAATGAAATTAACTGTTCTCGGTCCAAGTGATGTATTGTGGATTTTTTTCTCGATTGCTACAGTATTTGCTATCGTTTGTACAATTCCTTTTGCTGCTATACAAATTTGGTTATTTGTAAAACCAGGTTTACATCCAAATGAACAAAAGTTGACAATAATGTATATACCGGTATTGTCTATATTATTTATTGCAGGTTTATGCTTTGGATATTTCGTTGTAATGCCGTTTTTATTTCATTTTTTAACTACGATAGGTAATGAAATGTTTAATACGATGTTTACGACAGAAAAGTATTTTCATTTTGTTCTTAATTTAACAGTTCCATTTGCTGTAATTTTTGAATTGCCTGTAGTAGTAATGTTTTTAACGAGTATTGGACTATTGACGGCGGAACTTCTAATAAAAATAAGAAGGTATGCTTACGTAGCATTGATTATCATTGCGTCGTGTATATCACCGCCAGATTTTTTATCTCATAGTTTAGTTGCGGTACCGCTTATTTGTATTTATGAAATTAGTATTGCTTTATCAAAGATTGTTAGTAAGCGAAAAAAGAAAAGAGAAGAAGAAATTCAGTCGAAAAGTGCCTCGTTATAAAGGCACTTTTTTTATTTATTTGTTATACTCTAGCTATAAACGTATACAATATAGAGAAGAAAAAAAATATAGAATCTCCAAAATTTAGACAAACTTTGCGCTTTTATAAGTTTATACTAAATATATTAAGCAATATACGGATAACGAGTCCTCGTCTTATTAGAAATTTAGGATGAGGGATGGATTAGGTGGAGATGAATAGAGTATAAATCTTCTAACCATAAGGACTACAGAGATTGTCTAAGGATACTTTTGTATTCATGGGAGTCGCCACTTTAAACAACGTGTTACAAGCGTAAAGTAGAAGTTCAAAAATCCAATGAAAAAGAGGATTGATATTGTGATTACGAAAAGTTTTTATTTCACTCATTCAACAGGGGATTGTATTAAAATATTTGAAATCCCTGTCCTACAGGCACAGCATCCATTATCGTTTCTAATTCAGTCTCGTCTTCAATTATTTATTGCAAAAATTCAAAAACAAAAACACCCAAGATTTTCATATTCTTTCCGTGAATATTTACAAAAATGTTTGAAGTGGAATGATTATTTAAATGTATATAAAACAAATACCCTTGAAAAAAATGCATGATACGAAGTACGGACAGGGTTAGTAAACTCTGTCTTTTTCATTTTAGGTATGAAAATATAATTAATTTGATGAAATTTCGTTCCAAATTGTTGAAAGCAATGGGAATACTAGTATAATAACAAGGAGAGCGTATTGGAAAGGGAAGAAGTATAGTATGCAAAAAATTAAAATTGTAACAGATTCAACGGCAGATTTATCACAAGACGTAATCGAAAAATATGACATTCATGTTTTACCATTATCAATCTCTGTAAATGGACAAACATATTTAGATCGCGTTGATTTACAACCTGACGAATTTATTGAAGAAATGATTAAATCAGAGGAATTACCAAAAACATCACAACCAGCTATGGGTACATTTGTAGAAATGTATGACAAGCTAGGGGAAGATGGAAGCGAAGTCCTTTCTATCCATATGACAAGTGGAATGAGCGGTACTGTAGCAACTGCAAATAGCGCTGCATCAATGACCGATACAAAAGTAACAGTTGTTGATTCTCAATTTATTACACATGCTTTAGCATATCAAGTAATTGAAGCTGCAAAAATGGCAAATGACGGACGCTCACTAGAAGAAATTTTAAAACGTGTAGATGAAGTAAGAAAGAATACTCGTTTATATGTAGTAGTGGATACATTAGAAAACTTAGTGAAGGGTGGACGTATCGGTAAAGGAAAAGCGTTTATCGGTTCGCTACTTAATATAAAGCCAATTGCTAGTCTTGAAGACGGTGTTTATAATCCTGTAACGAAAGTTCGTAGCCAAGGCCAAATTGTAAAAACATTAGCTAAGTTATTTGAGCAAGATACGGCTGGAAAAGTTGTAAAAGCTGTTGCAATTCCGCATGCGAAAGCAATTCCTTTAGCTGAAAGTATGAAAGCGGCGGTTGAAAAAGTGAGTGGATTTGCTCAATCAGAAATTTTCTATACAACGCCTATTATTAGTACTCATACAGGTCCGGGCGCAATCGGATTTATGTATTTAGCAGAGTAATAAAAAAGCTACTTGAAAATATATTTCAAGTAGCTTTTTTATGTAAATAGAAAGTAAGAAATAAGAAGAGCTACACAGGCACTACCGCTAATGATATAGCGAGTCTGTAAATATTCATTCATAGAAAACACCCTTTATCCCGCTATTTGCGGACAGTAAAACTCTCTACCTCAAAATTAGCTGGAGCAAAGAGGTAAGGTAGCGGGCTGCCCGTAAAAGCTTGATTATTTGCCTTCACTATAGGATTTTCTATATTATATGTTGGATATAGAAAATCAGTCATTACGTTACACATGTAAAGTTTCAATTTTTTCGTTTATTTGCTTATCATTTGTTGCGTTACTATAAATAAAAGTTTGGCCTAAAAAGAGTACATGCAGTTGTTCCCATGGTAACATGCGCAAATTCCAATTATTTCGAAGTCTAGTTATTGCCTCGCGGGGTGTTTCATCGGCGAGTGCAAAAGCTCCGTAATGCATCGGTATAAAATGCGTAGCGTTTAAATCTAAATAAGCTTGCACGGCCTCTTCAGGTGAAACATGAGATACTTTCATAAACCATTCTGGTTCATAAGCGCCAATGGGCATAAGAGCAATATCAATTAAAAAGCGTTCACCAATTTCTTTGAAACCTTGGAAATAGCCACTGTCGCCACAAAAATATATGGTTTCCATATTCGTTTCATTATCAATAATCCATCCGCCCCAGTGAGACGTATTCATATCAAATAAGAATCTTCTTGTCCAGTGCTGAGCAGGTACGAAGTGAAAAGAAACTTCGTTAATTATCGTACTTTCCCACCATTTATACTCTTCTACATGTTTAAATTTCTTACGAGTAAATAATTTTTTTAATCCAATAGGTACAAGATATAGAACATCATCATTCAACTGACGAAGAGTTGAAAAATCTAAATGATCATAATGACCATGTGAAATAAGGACAATATCAATTTTAGGTAGTTCTTCTATAGAGAGTCCAGGTTCGGTAAGTCTTGGAACTAGCTTTAATTTATTAGCCCATACTGGATCTGTTAATATATTAAGTCCATTCGTTTGAATAAGAAAAGTGGAATGCCCAATCCATGTGACAGTCGTTTTTTCAACATTGCTTTGCAAAAATGCACTTTGTTTAACGGGTGATTGTTCTACTAAGAAAGAAAAATCTTTTTTGTTTTGCTTTCGTTCTTTACGCCAGCGTAAAAAAGAGCGAATTGATTTTTTTGTACTAACATTATCCATATTTTCATAGCGCTTTGCCATGAACATCACCTCATTTAAAATCGTTGTATTTGTATTGTACCGAAATGTTGTTAAGGAATACAGTGTAAAACATGGATTAATGTTTAAGGAATTGTTAAAAAATAGGGAGAGGTATTTACAAAAGTAACAATAAAATTAGTTTTATCAATTCTATTTAGAGAAATAATAGTAAAAAAATATATTTTGTCTAGTAATTCGCTTGAAATAAAGAAGTAACATGCGTAAAATCGTACGATTTCGTGAACAAATGTAGTAAACAATTTTCTCGTAGTGTTAACTTTTGTTATTATAAACATAACCTATTTAAATTTAGGATAGAGAAAAGAGGTTTATAAATGAAGCGTTATCAAAAAATAATTGGTCTTATGGTTGTATTTTGTCTCTTTGTACTTGCCGGATGTAGTGAATCAGGTTCAAAGCTTCGTAAACCATTAAATTGGGATTTAGAAACTTTCCAATTTACAAATCAAGATGGAAAGCAATTCGGTACAAAAGATTTAAAAGGGAAAGTTTGGGTTGCAGATTTTATGTTCACAAATTGTCAGACAGTTTGTCCGCCAATGACTGCAAATATGGCCAAGCTGCAAAAGATGGCAAAAGAAGAGAAATTAGACGTTCAGTTTGTTTCATTTAGTGTAGATCCAGACCTTGATAAGCCAGAAAATCTGAAAGCTTTTATTCAGAAGTTTACAGAGGATACTAGTAACTGGAATTTATTAACAGGGTATTCGTTAGAAGATATTACAAAGTTTTCAAAAGATAATTTCCAATCACTTGTAGATAAGCCGGAGAACGGTCAGGTCATACATGGTACATCATTTTATTTAATTGATCAAAACGGAAAAGTAATGAAAAAGTATAGTGGCATTAGTAATACGCCATATGAAGACATTATACGTGATATGAAGCGATTAGTGGATTAAAAATAAGGGTGCATAGCACCCTTATTTTTTTGCATTAGTCTATGGATAAAATGTCATGTTGCTGGGGAAGTTTCGGCGCTCGAATTTCTAATACGCCGTTTTGATAAGAAGCTTTTGCCGCTTTTTTATTAATTGAATACGGTAACTTAATCAATCTTGATGCTTCTGAAATGGAACGTTCTCGGCGATAATAGTTATGGGATGTTTGTTCTTCTTCCTCTTCAAGTATCTCTTCTTTTACAGAGACTTTTAAGTATTCACTTTGTATTTCAATTTGAATTTGTTCTTTTTGTATACCTGGTAGTTCAGCTGTAACAACGAGTTCTTCACCAACTTCATATAAATCTACAGGGAATGTTAATAAACGGTTTCCTTTTTGGAAAAAATGATTTAAATCAGCGATTACATTGCGAAGAGGTGTTTGCTCGAAGAAATCATCAATTTGCTTTAAGTAATTACGAACCGGTGGGCGAGAAGAATCTTTTTTTTCTTCACTCATGGTATTCCCTCCTAGAAATCAATTTGCAATATCATATGACAAAAGCGGAGAAAGGTGAGTGCCTAGTTTTCATGTTTTCATAAAAAATTGTTAAAAATGTGAAATGGAGTGATTTTTTTATAGTTTTTGGTCGCCATATTCAGTTGATTATGCTAGTATAAATAGGGTTGATATAGTAGTATAGAGACAGAATGAAAACTGAAAGAGGGTAAGAAGTATGTGTGGTTTTGTAGGATGTTTATGTGAAAACCCTAGAGAGTTTTCAGAAACAGAAAAACATCAATTTGAAAATATGAACACGATGATTTTCCACCGTGGTCCAGATGACGAAGGATATTTTCGTGATGAACATGTACAATTTGGCTTCCGCCGTTTAAGTATCATTGACTTAGAGGCAGGACATCAGCCGCTAACTTATGAAAATGATCGATATGTAATTATTTTTAATGGTGAAATTTACAACTATGTAGAATTACGTGAAATGTTACTTGAAAAAGGTGCAACGTTTGCAACGCAATCTGATACAGAAGTTATCATTGCATTGTATGCACATATGAAAGAAAAATGTGTAGACTACCTTCGTGGTATGTTTGCATTTATGATTTGGGATCGTGAAGAAAAGAAACTTTTCGGTGCACGTGACCACTTCGGTATTAAACCTTTATACATCGCACAACAAGGTGATACTACATTCTTCGCATCTGAGAAGAAAAGTATTATGCATGTGATGGAAGATAAAGGCGTTAATCCAACGTCACTACAACATTACTTTACGTACCAATATGGTCCAGAGCCAGAAACGTTAACAATTGATGTTAATAAAATCGAGCCTGGTCATTATTTCGTAAAAGAAATCGGTAAAGAGATGGAAATCCATCGCTACTGGAAACCTTATTTCAATGCTTCAAGTGCAACGAAAGAGGAGCATATCCAAGCGATTCGTGATGTGTTATATGATTCAGTAAAAGTGCATATGCGTAGTGATGTACCAGTAGGTTCATTCTTATCTGGTGGTATCGATTCATCTATCATCGCTTCTATCGCAAGAGAAATGAATCCAAATCTTTTAACATTCTCTGTTGGTTTTGAGCAACGTGGTTTCAGTGAAGTTGATGTTGCGAAAGAAACTGCTGAGAAATTAGGCGTTAAAAACCATAACGTATTCATTTCAGCGAAAGAATTTATGGATGAGTTCCCAAAAATCATTTGGCATATGGATGATCCTTTAGCTGATCCAGCAGCTGTACCATTGTACTTCGTTGCGAAAGAAGCACGTAAACATGTAACAGTTGTTCTTTCAGGTGAAGGCGCAGACGAGCTATTTGGTGGTTATAACATTTACCGTGAGCCAAACTCACTAAAAATGTTCTCTTACATTCCTAGCCCAGGTAAGAGCGTTCTAAAAGCATTAAGTGGTGCTCTTAAAGAAGGGTTTAAAGGTAAGAGCTTCCTAGAGCGTGGATGTACACCAATTGAAGAGCGTTACTATGGGAATGCTAAAATCTTCCGTGAAGAAGAAAAAGCTGAATTAATGAAGTATTACAATGAAAGTGTTAACTATATGGATATCACGAAACCATTGTATAATGAGATTAAAGATTATGATGATGTAAGTAAAATGCAGTACATTGACATGTTCACATGGTTACGCGGTGACATTTTATTAAAAGCTGATAAAATGACAATGGCAAACTCATTAGAACTTCGTGTACCGTTCTTAGATAAAGAAGTATTCGATGTTGCATCTAAAATTCCAACTGAATTTAAGATTGCTAACGGAACTACGAAAGCTATTTTACGTGAAGCAGCACGCGGAATCGTTCCAGATCACGTATTAGATCGTAAAAAACTTGGATTCCCAGTACCAATTCGTCACTGGTTAAAAGACGAAATGCATGATTGGGCTATAAATATTATAAACGAAAGTAAGACAGAGCATTTAATCGACAAACAGTATGTATTAAACTTACTGGAAGCACATTGTGCAGATAAAGGCGATTATAGCCGTAAAATTTGGACTGTACTTGCGTTTATGGTATGGCACCAAATTTATGTTGAGCATAAATACGATACGAATAAGTTCCATGAAGAAACAAAACGTGCGTATAGCTTAGTTTAAATAGAAAAACCTTAAGATCGCATACGGTCTTAAGGTTTTTTTCATAAATAGGAAGTATTATTGATACAATAATAGTAAAAGGATGGACAACATATGATTACGTTTGAGAAAGTTACTGTAGAAAATGAAAGCGTTGTTAAAGAAATGTTTAAATCGCATAGTTTAGGTGAGAAAAAGGTACAGTACTGTGTAAAAGTTGATGATACATATATTGGTGTAATAGATTATAGTGTACAAGAGGAACAGGCTGTTTTATCACAGCTAATTATTCATTTTGATTACCAAGGTTACGGTTATGGTACAAATACGTATTTTACATTTGAAGAAATGATGAAACAAAGAAATGTGAAAGAAATAAAAGTGCTACAAGAGAAATTAACAGAAAAGGCGAAGTCTTTCATAGAGAGTTTTGGTTTTGCTTCAGAAGATGAAGAGTATGTAAAGAAAATATAACGATGATTATTTATGCGATACAATAAACATAAGGCAGGTGGATGTATGACGATGACTTCTGGTCTTGTATTAATTGGAGGGTGCTTTATAGTAGCAGAATTATGTCATATAATCATTCGGAAAAGAATGAGTAAGAAAAAAAAGCCGTATGAATTACAATACGTCTCTGTCTTTTTCATTATGTTTTGTATGCTTAGTACATTACAAAATCTAATGAACTTTCCACCACTTTTAAATGTTTTTTTAAAGTTCGGTTTACTTTATAGTGGTGTTGGAATAGCACTTTTATTTATTTTATTTTGCATACGTTATGTTCACTATCAATCGTATATATTTATTTTAAATTGGTTAAAGCAAGATGATAGAAACCGCCTTACATAAGGCGGTTTTTTTATTTGCAATTGTAACAGAACTTGTACATTTCACATAAAATAGGACGAGTAGAAATGCAAACATATTACAAGAAAGGGGCGGGGCAATAAAATGAAACTTGTTATAGACGCAGGGCACGGTGGATATGATTCTGGTGCTGTTGGTAATGGTTTAGTAGAAAAAAACTTAACACTTCAAATTGCTAGACGCGTTCGAGACATTTTAACGGTAAATTACCCAATTACAATTAAAATGACACGTGATAGTGATGTGTTTATTTCTTTATCGGAACGTGCTAATATTGCTAATGCTTTCAGTGCGGATTATTTTATTTCATTTCATATTAATAGCGGCGGGGGTACAGGTTTTGAAAGTTATATTTATAATGCGTTATCCAATACCAGCACTGCATATGCAAAGCAACAAAAAATGCATACAGCTGTCAATCCTGTATTAACAAAATACGGTCTTCGTGATCGAGGAGCAAAAAAAGAAAATTATGCGGTATTAAGAGAAACCACAATGGATGCAATTTTAACTGAGACTGCTTTTATTGATACAGCGTTTGATGCAAATTTATTAAAAAATCCACAATTTATTGAAGATCTAAGTCAAGCGTATGCAAATGGAATAGCAGCTATTTTTGGAGTAGATCCAAATCCACAACCGACACCTCAAACGAAGGGAATCGCTTATATTCTTGGGAAAAATGTAAATTTAAGAAATGGTCCATCAACTTCTTCCTCAGTTATTCGTCAATTAAATTCTCCAGAATCTTACGTTGTATATCAGGAAAGTAACGGATGGCTAGATTTGGGGAATGGACAATGGGTGTATAATGATCCTTCTTACATTAATTTTGTAAAGACAAGCAACAGTGATGGAAGCCCGATTGGGGTTGCATATATACAAGGGATGAATGTAAATTTAAGAAGTGGTCCATCAACTACATCTGCAGTTATTCGCAAATTAAATTCTCCAGAATCTTATTTAGTATATATAAATGAAAATGGTTGGTTAAACCTTGGTGGAAATCAGTGGGTATATAATGACCCAGCATATATTAAATATACTCAATATTAGGAATTAAAATGATAATGCAATATGGATGCGTATTCTTGTTATGTATAACAAGAATACGCATTTTAATAACAACATTTATTTTCATACTTATGCACTATGTTTTAAAAAGAAACATTAGAAAAGCGGATAGAATCTAAATAGTATATATTAAAAAAGTTTTCTGATATACATTGACAATGTATGTAACATCCATTAATCTTTAATTGTTAATGATAATCGATTTCATCTAGGGAGGACATATGATACATACTAAAAAACTAATTATGTTCTGCATTACGATACTCATGGTTGTAATTGCAGGATGTAGTAAAGAAGAGAAAAAAGAAAATAATATATCAGCGAAAGCAAAAGATTCATATACGATAAAGCATGCAATGGGTGAAACGATAGTAAATGGTACACCTAAAAAAGTTGTTGTTTTAACAAATGAAGGCGCAGAGGCTCTCCTAGCTGTGGGCGTAACGCCAGTGGGGACTACGAAACCACGTGCTGGTGATGAATGGTATCCTCATATAGCGAAAGAGTTAAAAAACACGGAAGTTGTAGGAACTGAACGTGATATTAATTTAGAGGCTGTAATGAAGCTTAAGCCAGATTTAATTATCGGAAATAAAATGCGTCATGAAAAAATATATGATCAGCTAAAAGAAATCGCACCAACTGTTTATGCAGAAACATTACGCGGTGATTGGAAAGAAAACTTTACACTTTATACAAAAGCTGTAAATAAAGAAAAAGAAGGGCAGAAAGCTCTTGATGATTATAAAAAACGTATTGAAGGAATGAAAGAGAAGTTAGGCGATAATTTGAATTCTAAAGTTTCTATTATTCGTTTCGTACCAGGTGACGTTCGTATTTATCAAAAAAACTCATTCTCGGGCGTTGTTTTAAATGATATTGGATTTAAACGACCACCATTACAAGATAAAGATGATTTTGCGATAAAAGGAATTACAAAAGAGCAAATTCCAAATATGGACGGAGACTACTTATTCTATTTCACGTCTGATAAAGATGCAGATAAGAATAATGAAGGAAATTCGTTAGCAAAGGAATGGATAGAAGATCCACTCTTTAAGCAACTACAGGCTTCTAAAAATAATAAAGTATTCCAAGTAGACGAGGTAATCTGGAATACAGCAGGCGGTATTAAAGCTGCGAACCTTATGTTAGATGATATTGAAAAATATTTCCTTAAATAAATGATAAAATACATCACTTTTACGAAGTGATGTATTTTTTGTTTGTGAAAATACAGAAAATTCCTTCTTTCAGGGTGTCATAAGTTGTACAATAAAATCAATCATGTGATAAAGGAGTGGGGAAGAATGAAAGCTACTCATAAAGATTGGATCTTGTTTAATGGGAGAATGATTAATACGAAGGAAGAACAGCCGATGGTCGCATTAGAAGAGCGAGGCTTCCAATTTGGTGATGGGATTTATGAAGTATTTAGACTATACGACGGCAAGCCTCATTTATTAGATTTACATTTGAAAAGATTCTTTAACTC
Source organism: Bacillus sp. M13(2017) (assembly GCF_002218325.1). Taxonomy (NCBI): domain Bacteria; kingdom Bacillati; phylum Bacillota; class Bacilli; order Caryophanales; family Bacillaceae; genus Bacillus; species Bacillus sp. M13(2017). The sequence continues at coordinate 154,947 of NZ_KZ268501.1, forward strand.
TATGGCAGAAATAAAACTAATTCCACCATTTACGAAGGAAGAATTAGTAGAAGAGTTATATCAAATGATTGAAAAAAATCAATTTCAAGAAGATGGGAATGTATATTTACAAATATCAAGAGGTGCACAACCGCGCAATCATGTATATGAATCAGATTTACAACCGACATATTTTGCAAATCTTGTTTCGTTCCCAAGACCAGTTGCTTCAATGGAGGCAGGGATTAAGGTGACAGTAGAAGAGGACATCAGGTGGAAGTTTTGCCATATAAAATCTTTAAATTTGCTTCCTAATATCATGATCAAAAACAAAATAAATGAACAAGGTTATCAAGAAGCAATATTAGTACGAGATGGTATTGTGACTGAAGGATGTCATTCCAATTTCTTTATCGTGAAGAATAATAAGTTAATTACACATCCAGCGGATCATTTCATTTTACATGGTATTACACGTCACTACGTAATTACATTAGCGAAAGAGTTACATATCGATGTAGAGGAACGAGAGTTTTCATTACAAGAAGTATATGACGCTGAGGAGTGCTTCTTTACAGCGACGCCACTTGAAATATTCCCAGTCGTTCAAATTGGTGATGAACAGTTCGAGGCTGGTGAAAGAGGACCAATTACGAAAAAACTACAAGCTGCATACGAAGAGAGTATTCGTTTGTTTAAAGTGACAAATTAATCATGAAGAAAAAAGCTGGTATTCTTCCGGCTTTTTTTCATGATATAATTCAAGCATAGGACAAGTTTTGAAAACGCTGTAAAAAGGGGATTTAATATATGAATTATGAAGATTTTAAAGAAGTAATTCACGGAAGACGAAGTGTTAGAAAGTTTACAGATCAAGAAGTATCTACTAATGATATAAAAGAAATAATTGATTGTGCTCGTTACGCACCGAGTGATACCAATTCACAAACGTGGGAATTCTTAGTTATCATGAATCGAGAGAAGATTAAAGAAATTGAACAAATGACATGGGATGCATTACATAAACTTGCGGCAAAAGCAGCAGAAAATGGAGAAGAGAAAGCAGGGAAATTACTTACACGTTCTTTCGGACCATATGCAACAGCTTTCTCGGAGGCACCAGTATTAATCGTATGTTTGGCAACACCATATGAATCAAAGTTCCGTGAAAAGATATTTGATCCAATTGCTTTTGTTCCAAATTCAGTTTGGGAAGAAGAAGGCATTAAGAGTAGTTGTTTAGCGGCACAAAACTTAATGTTAGCTGCACATGCAAAGGGGCTTGGTACTTGTCCAATGACAGGGCCAGTATTGCTAGCTCAAGATGAACTGCGCCAATATTTACAAATTGAGCTTGAAAAACAAATAAATATGGTTATTTCACTCGGATTTCCGAAAGATAAACCGAAGAAACTTCCAAGAAAAGAAGTAGATGAGATTACAACGTTTGTTTTTTAATTGCTGTATAGAAAAGACATTGAACTAACAATGTCTTTTTATTTTTGAGGGTATGTAATTCATATGTTGGGCTAAAATGATAGATAAGAGGAAATTACTATTTATTTCATAAAAAAAATTAATGTTCTATTAAGGAAAGTATGATACATTAATCGTGAGCAAGATTCTATTTGTTCATGAAAGTGTTGAAAGTAGTCTCAAAATTTAAAAGTTATTTTTGTATAATAAATTATAATGAAGTTACAGGGGGGATGAATTTTGAAAAAATTCATAATCACTGGATTGTCTGTATTGTTATTAGTTGGTTGCGGTGCTCCACAGGAAAAAGAGGACGCGCAATCAAAACAGGAAGAACAAGTTGTAAACGCAAGTGATGAGAATATGGTTGAATTTCCTGAAGGAGCAATGTCAATTGGAGAAGGGAAAGTAAAAGTTATTACTCCAGATGGTACTTCAGAAAACGGCAATATACCGACTGTATTCATCAAAAAGGATACGTTAATTCAGCAAGTTGAATTAGAACTTTCTAATTTTCAAAGTGATAAAGAAACATTCGTATTTGTAGATCAAATGTATACGGATAAACATCAAGTAACTAGTACAACGCAGACAACAGTGCAGTTAAAAGAAAAAACGCTGGAAACAGGTAGTCATACAATTACTGCAGTTCAGTATGAAAACAATGACCCGAAAGGAAAGGTTATTAGTTTTAATCAAGCAACATTTGAGACAAAACCAGCGTCTTAATATGAATAAAAAGTACATTACTCAAAAAGTAGTGTGCTTTTTTGTTTGGACTAGAGTGTGCAAGAGTGAATAACTTATTTCATTTTCTAATACGATTAAATAGGAAGTAATCACTTGTTACTACTATGACAGAGAAAGAGGTTGAAGATGTGAATCGGTGTATTCGTATCATTTTGATTAGCCTAATGATGGCAGTAATTTGGTTTACGATACAAGAGATGATTCAAGCTACGCTCAATTATCAAATTCATGACTTGTTAATAGGAGCTATTTGTTTTACCATTGTTTATCTATTATATGATAAACTCGGACTAAGGTAAGTTTCAGAAGAAAAATGTAGGTATTTCATTTAAAATGTCGAATAGTACACATGATGTCGTAATAACAAATTTTCTATTGTTTACTGTGAAACAGAAGAAGGAGAGATGGTGGTTATGAAACGAGCTCTTATTAATATTGATTATACATATGATTTTGTAGCGAAAAAAGGTGCTTTAACTTGCGGAAAACCAGGACAGGAAATTGAGAAGGAAATTGTACATATAACGAAGCAATATATTGAAAATGGAGATTACGTTGTCTTTGCTATTGATAAACATGAAGAAAATGATGTATATCATCCAGAATCAAAGTTATTCCCGTCTCATAATATAGCTGGTACAAGTGGAAGAGATTTGTTTGGTGAATTACAAGATGTGTACGAAACATATAAAAATGCAGAGAATGTATATTACATGGATAAAACACGGTATAGTGCATTTGCTGGAACGGATTTAGAGATGAAGCTAAGAGAAAGAGGAATTGAAGAGGTTCATCTTGTAGGGGTATGTACTGATATTTGTGTTCTTCATACAGCAGTAGATGCGTATAATAAAGGGTTTAAAATTGTTGTTTATGAAAAGGCAGTTGCATCTTTTAATGCGCAAGGACATGAATTTGCACTTGGACATTTTAAATCTTGTTTACATGCAGAAGTGAAATAAAAAAAAGGCCTTTAAAAAGGTCTCTTTTATTTGTCCTTGTTCATTGAAAACAGCTACCGCAACGCCTAATAAATTGAGTGGTCTTGATCCGACAACTTTTCTAAGTTCTTCAATATATCCCATTGTATGTAACCTCCGTAAGAAAAAATAAGAGCAAATAAACTATTCGTTATTATGTAAATATATTCCTCTTTATAAGGGGAGAGATGACATATAACTTATTTGTGTTATTTGGTAAAATATACATCAAAAAAGGTCAAACAAAATCTTTGACCTTTTTTGACCAATTGTTATAATAAAGGCAGAAAGAGATAATCTTTCATTCATAAATAATAAGGAGGAAAAAATATGCGTAATTTATTTCCAGAGATAACAAAACGTCAAAATGGTATTTTTGATTTTGGGCCTTCTTTATTAGAAGGGATGACAGATGCTTTCTTTAAGCCACTGAACATGGATACTTTTAAAGTAGATGTTCATGAGCAATCTGATAAATATACTGTGAAAGCAGATTTACCAGGTTTTCAAAAAGAAAACATTCAAGTTGATTTTGAACAAGATGTATTAACGATTCAAGCAACTAACCATAATGAAGTAGAAGAAAAAAATGAGAATGGCACATATATTCGTAAAGAACGTTCTATAGGTTCTGTAACTCGACGCTTTAGTTTTAAACAAGTTGAGGCAGAAAATGTTAGAGCAAATTATAAAGATGGCGTACTGACAATAGAATTACCAAAATTGAAAGAAGAAAAAAACAGTAAGACAACAATTAACATCGAATAAAAGAGCTGATGATTTCAGCTCTTTTTTGTACTTAGTTAATAAATTAATTGAAATCTTAATGAGTAGAATAAAGTTGTAATATTAAAAAAATCACTATTAGCTCCCTTTAGATTATTAAAAAGGGTATATTTAAAGGGAAAGGAAAAAGAACACCTAGACATACTGTTTAAAGTGAATTAGTAATAGAGTCAAAATACATAGTAAGGGTAGTGGCATTTAAGATTAGGATAATAGATTTTTCTAGAACAAACTTAGGCGATTACGAATTTTTTAATTAGTAAGGAAGTGGTTAAATGAGCTTATTAACGCATACTGAAGAATTTTTTAATTATGTAAGAGAGTTTTTACTTTTAAGATTTTTACTATTTGCTTTAGTTTTAATCATTATTTCTTTTGTAATAAACCGTATTATTGATTGGTTTTTTAGGAAATCAAGCTTTTTTGATGAAGAGGTAGAGCAGACGATTCAAAGTGTAATTCGATCTATTTTTAGATATATCATTATCATCAGTCTTATCATATATTTAATTAGCCAATTTGTAGATATAAAAAGTATTATTGCAGGTGCAGGGATAGCTGGAGTTGTCATCGGTTTTGCTGCACAACAGATGCTAAAAGATGTTATATTAGGCTTTGCAAGATTAGCGGACAAAGAGTTTCGGGTTGGTGATTTTGTAACTTTTAACGGAACAAATTCAGGAACTATTGAAGAGATTAGTATTCGTTTTATGCAAATTCGTGAATGGTCAGGAAAACTACTTACCATCCCGCACGGAGAGATTAGAACGATACAAAATTTTAATAAAGGATGGATGCGTGTAATTGAACGCATCACGGTAAGTTATCAGGAAGATCCAACAAGAGTGAAGGAATTATTAGAAGAAGTATGTGTTATATGCAATGAAAAATTGAATCAAACTCTTTATAGAGTAGAGGATGAGGCTGTTGAACCATTTAAATACGTCGGTGTTACAGACTTAAATCCTAACTTGAAATATGTTGGGTATGAATTTTGTATTACAGGTTTAATAAAGCCAGAAGATTATTTTGAAACTTCTAGACAAGTAAGATTTGAATTAATGTCTATGTTCCATAAAAATCAAGTGCAAATGCCAGCAGCGAATATGGTTGTTACTACTGAAGGCTTACAGCATATCCATGGTGGACAATCTTTATCGGACAGCTAAAGTAGAATCATTTGTTAACAAAAATTTTGCTTCCAACATTGGATAGAATAACAATAATAAAATGATTGATATAAAGAAAGGGCTGAAGGAATTCGGTTCTTTTTTTATTTATAGAATTTAGAAATTTCTTAATGTTATAATTGTAGTTGGTGATGAGAATGAGCTTTGAAGAAAAAGAGATGCATCGTTTAGAAGCATTAAAAGAAATTGCTGAATTATTAAATGAAGCAACAAACTTACAGGATATGTTAGAAAAAGTGTTGCATACATTGTTACAAGTTATGAATTTACAAACAGGGTGGATATTCTTTATTGATGAAAGTGGAAAGCACAGCATGCTTGTAGACGAAAATTTACCAGAGGCTCTTACGTGGCAAGAGAAGAAGCCGATGTGTGAAGGAAACTGTTGGTGTGTAGAACGTTTTGTGAATGGGAGATTGGAAAAAGCGACTAATATTATTGAATGTAAGCGAATAGAAGATGCAATTGAATGTAATTGGGGAGAGACAGAAGATGTTACACATCATGCGACAATTCCGCTTAGGTCTGGATTGGAAAAATTTGGTATACTAAATGTGGCTGCACCTCACAAGACTCATTTTTCAGAGGAAGAGTTAGCGTTATTAGAATCAATTGCATTTCAAATTGGAACGACAATACAACGTATTCAATTAGTTGAGAAAGAACGTAAATATGTAGTGGTAGCGGAAAGAAATCGACTTGCACGTGATTTACATGATTCAGTAAAACAATTGTTATTTTCTATTATGCTAACAGCGAAAGGTACTCTGAATATGACGCAAGATAGAGAATTGCAAGAGATGTTAAGTTATATTGGAGAATTATCACAAGAAGCATTACAAGAGATGACGCTATTAATTTGGCAATTAAGACCTGAAGGATTAGAGAAAGGATTAGCAGAAGCAATTCAAAATTACGGGAAGTTATTAGGAGTTCAAGTGGAAGTTCGAATTGATGGGATGGTTTTAATTGGGGATGAAATAGAAGAAGTTTTATGGCGTATTAGCCAAGAGGCGTTACATAATTGTAAAAAGCATGCTTCGTGTGAAAAGGTACATGTTCTTTTAAAAATAGAAAATAACCAGTTACATTTTTACATAGAAGACAATGGAATAGGATTTATACAAGAACAAGTAAGGGAATCAGCACTTGGTCTGAAAAGTATGAAGGAACGTATTCAGTTAATGAAGGGATCGTTTCAAATTACAACAGAGCTGAAAAAGGGTACAAAAATAGAAATTCAATTGCCGATTTGAAGGGGAGAATAAGGTTGAAGATTAAACTGCTACTAGTTGAGGATCATCATATCGTTCGAAGAGGACTTGTATTCTTTTTGAAAACGAGAGAAGAATTTGAAATTATTGGGGAAGCGGAAAATGGCGAAGAGGCATTACATTTCGTGCAAAAAGAAAAACCGGATGTCGTACTAATGGATGTATCGATGCCGAAAATGGATGGAATTGAGGCAACAAAACGTCTAAAGCAATACGATGAGACGATAAAGGTACTTATATTAAGTAGTTTTTCAGAGCAAGATTATGTTATACCAGCACTTGAAGCTGGAGCAGATGGTTATCAATTAAAAGAAGTACAACCTGAACAACTTGTCGCTTCTATTATTGCAGTATATCAAGGAAATGCGAATTTTCACCCGAAAGTAACACCTGCATTAATAGGGCGTTCCGCAGTAAAGAAGGAAATAGAAAATCCTTTTTCAATGTTAACGAAAAGAGAGCAAGAGGTACTTCGCGAAATTGCGAAAGGAAGAAGCAACAAGGAGATTGCAGCAGAACTTTATATTACAGAACAAACTGTGAAAACACACGTTTCAAACGTTTTAGCTAAATTGGAAGTGGACGATCGTACGCAAGCCGCATTATACGCAGTTAAACATGGGGAGAATTATTCATAAGTATGAATAATTCTATTATATCGTATGACAGAATACATAGGAGCAATTAAATTTATAGTAATCCCTAATATAGGTTTTTCTTCTTTCAATAATTAGGTACAATAAAGTGAAACTCTAATCAGTGGGGGACCATCCCCACTGATGATTAGTTTAACTAATCGGTTTTTACAGGATAAAGCTACGATGGAAGGGGAGGATATGCTATGCCTGATACAAGAAGTGGGATTGGAAAGATTCAGGCTTCGTTAAATGGTTTATCACCGAAATTGCGAAGTATTGCCGAACATATTTTGAAACATCCACAAGATGTTGTACATAAATCTATTACAGAATTAGCTGAAGTTACGAGTAGTTCCGAAGCTACGATATTCCGCTTATGTAAACACCTTGGTTTGCAAGGTTTTCAAGATTTAAAGATTACATTAGCTCGTGAAATTGTACATACACCGATGCAAAATATTCATGAAGAGGTATCAGCAGAAGATAGTATGGTAACTGTTGCTAAAAAAGTTTTTCATTCGCATATTACAGGACTGCAAGATACTTTACATTTGCTAAATGAAACGGTACTTGAGCAGGCTGTACGAGCCTTGCAAGAAGCAAGTCGAATTGAGTTTTATGGAAATGGTGGCTCTGGTATTATTGCAATGGATGCGTATCATAAGTTTATGAGAACGGGTATTTCTTGTATCGCTCATACTGATTCGCATTTTCAAATTATGGGAGCAGGTTTACTCTCAAAAAACTCAGTTGTTATTGGTATTTCTCATTCTGGTAGCAATAAAGGATTACTTGAAGCATTAGAAGTAGCGAAAGCAAGAGGGGCCAAAATTATTGCGATTACGAGCTATAAGAAATCAGCATTAAGTCAACTTGCTGATATAACGTTATATACATCAACACGTGAGACTGAATTCCGCACAGAAGCAAGTTCATCCAGATTAGCACAGTTAAGCTTATTAGATACTTTGTATGTAGGGTTGTCGTTGCAGCGACAAGAGGAAACTCTAAAAAATTTACAAAGTATACGTGAAACGATTTCGATGAAGCGAATATAAAAAAGCTCTTCAAATGAAGAGCTTTCAGACTGTAGACAAACTATTTTTGGAGAGTTCAAATGCTAAAAGTAGTTTGTTTCTTATTTTAGGGATAATTTATCCAATGACATTTATATGTAGTGCTTTCTATACTATAATTTACTATAAGTGAGGAAGGTGTCTTATGAAAATATCTGTTTATGTTGCAAGTGCATTTAGCAAGGATCATAAAGGCGGAAATAAAGCAGGAGTGGTATTTATTGAGGATACATTGACCACTACTCAAAAAATGGAAATAGCCAAACAACTGGGCTATGCGGAAACCGCATTTATATCAGAATCTGAACTTGCTGATTATAAATTTGAGTATTTTACACCGAAAGAAGAAGTTGATTTATGTGGTCATGCCACAATTGGCTCTTTCGCGATACTAATGCATTTAAATAAACTTTTCAGGAATCGCTATACGATTGAAACGAACAGCGGTGTTCTTACTATTACTATAAAAGATGACATTATATTCATGGAACAAAATAAACCGATATTCTATGATGTTGTATCTCCAAACGAGTTCACCGACTGTTTTGATAGTAAAGATATAGACAATAAATACCCAATTCAAATTGTCTCCACGGGCTTAAAAGATATTTTAATTCCTATAAAAAGCGAAACACAATTACATGCACTGCAACCTAATTTTGAAAAAATTAAAGAAATCAGCAAGTATTATAATGTTGTCGGGATGCATCTATATACTTTTAATGACAATCGAATTATATGCAGAAATTTTGCTCCGCTATACGACATCAATGAAGAAGCAGCGACTGGAACTTCGAACGGTGCATTAGCTTGCTATCTTTATGAACAGGACTACTTGAAAAAAGAAGTCTATGTATTTGAACAAGGTTATTCTTTACACTCGCCTTCTGAAATATTAGTTAAATTAGCAACCAATAGCAAAAATAAAATAGAAAAAGTTTATGTTGGTGGCAAAGGATATTACTGTGAAACTAAGTGTTTACATGTAGAAAATATTGAGTGAAGAGCTTTTTTATCGGTGAGAAGTTTGTTAATTTATTTTGTTTTAGAAATATGTGACTTACTTATAGTCAATGATAAACTCTCATTTTTAAAAATTTAAAATAAAGACCGATTTGTGTAATAATTCAAATATTGTTCATAATTTCACAAGCTGTTTATGAAGTGTCATGTTATGATGAAGATGTAATGATGATTGAACACTTAAATTTGGTACAATAACTAGCCAAAGTAGTGAAGAAAGTAGTTGTGAGATAAACTCATTAAAATGCTAAAACACTAAAGGGGAGATCACATATGAAAGCAGTAGTGGTTAATAAAAACAGCAAAGCAAACATCGAAGTGATTGAAAAAGAATTACGTCCGTTACACTCAGGTGAAGCGTTAGTAGATGTAGAGTATTGTGGAGTTTGCCACACTGATTTACACGTTGCAAATCATGATTTTGGTAACACTGATGGCCGTATTCTTGGTCATGAGGGTGTAGGTATTGTTACGAAAATAGCTGATGATGTTACTTCACTAAAGATAGGTGACCGTGTAAGCATTGCATGGATGTTCCAATCTTGTGGACGTTGTGAATATTGCGTAACTGGTAGAGAAACATTTTGCCGTGAAGTTAAAAATGCTGGTTATTCAGTGGATGGTGGTATGGCTGAACAATGTATCGTTACAGCTGATTATACGGTAAAAGTACCAGAAGGATTAGATCCTGCTCAAGCATCATCAATTACTTGTGCTGGTGTAACTACATATAAAGCTATTAAAGTATCAGATATTAAACCTAGTCAACCTATTGTAATCTATGGCTGCGGTGGATTAGGTAACTTAGCTATCCAATATGCTAAAAATGTATTTGGTGCAAAGGTAATCGCAGTAGACATTAATGATGACAAATTAGCCTTAGCAAAAGAAGTTGGTGCTGATATGACTATCAATCCAATTTCTCAAGGTCCTGCTGATAAAATTGTGCAAGAGGAGTTTGGTGGCGCTTATGCTGCGGTAGTAACAGCAGTCTCTAAAGTAGCCTTTAACTCAGCAGTTGATGCAGTACGTGCTTGCGGTAAAGTAGTTGCAGTAGGGCTACCAGTAGAAACAATGGACTTAAACATCCCACGACTTGTACTGGATGGAATTGAAGTAGTTGGTTCTCTAGTTGGTACTCGTAAAGATTTGGAAGAGGCGTTTATGTTCGGGGCAGAAGGAAAAGTAGTGCCGGTTGTTCAAACTTGTTCTCTAGATAAAGTACAAAATGTATTCGAAGAAATGGAACAAGGTAGAATTCAAGGGCGTATGGTAATTGATTTTAAAAAACATAATAATTGTGATTGCAAATAATTCACTTTAAATATAAAAAGCATGAGTCTAGCAAATACATGTAAAAAAGTTAGACAGCATAAGAAGATGATCCCTGTATTTAATAGGAATCATCTTCTTTATTTTCTAATAATATCAATGCAAATTAATACTTGATTAATGAGAAATGATTAAAGGTTTACTTTATTTGCAAACGAAAAAGAATCTTTATGTTTAACAAATTTTTTATGATCTGGAACGTTTTGAATTGCTACAATTTGCGAATCTCTTGCTTTCAGTGAATCTTGAATCCCGATGGTCATAAGCTTAATAAATAGAATGGTAATAAAGAATGAAGCGAGAGTATAAAAAATAATCCACCATGAAAGATTCATTTCATTACGATTTAATCCAATAAGGCCTGCCCAATCATTAGATAGAGAAACAGGTTTGAGCACTCCGTCATAGAGTTCACGCATTTGTATGCCGCCAATTACAATGTTAAGCAACGCTAAATGGATAACGAGTATGAGTGTTTGGACGATATGTTCCATAAATAATACAAATAAGCGGTCAAGTAATAAGACTCGTAAGTGTTTTTTAATAATATGAAAACGACTAGCCCCCAGTAATTGTGAACTTAAGATGTAATCTTGTTTCATAAATTCATCAACCTCTGAGGATATGTATAAAGAAAGTGTAGGCAGAGCGACAAAAATAAGTACGAGTACTTGATAAAACGTAAATGAAATATTTGGATCTACCCCATCAGCATTTGATGTAATTATAATATTAACGGGCGTGATGAGTATGAATGCGATAAATAGAGTTGGAATATAATAAAAAACTTCTGAGCATGACTGGAAAAATCTCTTGAGTTTTGGAGCAAATAAACTTAAGAGGATTCCTATACATGTTCCGCATAAAATTCGAAAGAAGCTAATTGCCACGGCTAATAAAATAGTGAATTTTGCTCCTTCTACAATTTGTAAGAAAACAGACTCTCCAAAACGATCAGATCCAAAAGGTGGAATTAACGATGGCGGAAAGGGGGCCTTTCCAAGTAATTCGTTATTGTCATTGTAAAGTAACTGAGGAGGTTTTGGGATGTTATCTTTAAAGAACCAACTATAAATAAAACTAGCTGAAATAAGTATGAATAGATAAGCAAAGCCGATTAAAAAGCGTTTTGATTTCCAAATAGATTTCATAATGATACTCCTTTCAATTGCTTTTTCCATCTATTCATCATGAATGAGGCTATTTGGAAAATGGCGTAAAATGGTAAAATTATCATAACAAGTATGATAAATGCAGCTGGAGGTGAAACAAACGCCTTATTAAATAAAAATTGAATAATGCCTTCCATATTAAAAACAAATTCTAAAATGAATAAATTAGAAAGTAAGAAAACAAAAATTGTTTTTAAATGGTGGAAGAAGTGGATAGATATATTTTTGAATAAATGGATGCATAGTATATAACTTGAGGTAAGGCCTTTTCCATATGCAACCTCTACGTAATGTTTTCCTTGCTCTTCTTTTATGTATAACACCATCATCCGAAACATTTGTAATGTAGGTAAGACAGCTAATGATAAAATAGGGAGTAAATAAGCTCGATTTTCATTAAAAGAAATAATAGTGACAGGAGATTCCCCAAATTTCTGAAGTACCCATATGAAAAATATTTGCAAACAAATCATCATCATCATATCAGGGACAGCTTCTAATATGAACACAATTCGGTTTATCCATTTTTTTATATAATCTTTTGCTAAAAAATAAAAAAATGCCATGCTAGATGATAAAAAGAGAGCAAGAAAAAAGGCTGAAAATAATATAGTAAATGAATATAGGTAAGGTTCTAAAACAGTTGGAAATAATGGTGTTTTTTTGAAATGGCCAAACTTCGGGTCTGATCCTATAATCACTAATGATTCAGGGGAAAAAACCTGTTTTAACATAGTAACGGTCTGATTAAAAAAATAAATTGGTTGAAAGGTAAATCCTTGTTGGGTGATAAATAAATAAGGTAAATTTAATAATAGTAAGAGTGATAAAAGAATTGATGAAAGCTTAATTGTGAATTGAGATATTTTATTTAACATTAAATCCCTCCGACATCTTTTTACAACATTATACAATAAATTCCGTGTTATTGTTTTTATTTTTCTGAAAAATAAAAATACTTTTGGTTTTATAGTATGCAAGATATATTTACAAGATAAAAAAGGGTTAGTAGGGGGCCGCGCTCTATGTTTATCAAGATAAAAGACTAGTGAACCTAAAACAATAAATAAGAGCAAAATGCACAGAATTCTCATTCTGCGGTTAGTTACTTTTCTTGGCTTGATGGTGATGTTACGTGACCGCTAAAAATGAATATTGTTTTTCAACTCTTTCTTCAAGCAAATAAGTAGAACGTATGGAGGACTATGTATGTGTTGTTAATGAGAGGAAAGAGTGTATTGCGTAACGAATATAACGTAATTTTACCGCATGGAAAAGCTAAATTTAGTATATAAGTGAAATGGAATGAGGGGATTTATTTTTCGATATGAAAAAAATTTTCTTTTTATAACTTGATAAATGAAAAAATATTTTATATACTAATTCATGTAAACGGTTTACTAAATCGTATTTTGCTAGAAATGAAGGGAAGATTCGCATGGAAACAAGGGGGAGAGTAATCGGGATTGATATCGGTACCACAAGTACAAAAACGGTTGTGTTCACAGAAAAAGGAAAAGTCATTGCATCACATGCAATCGATTACCCAATTATTCAACCGAATGTAGGATGGGCTGAGCAAGATCCTGATGTAATATGTGCCGCTGTATACAAAAGTGTAAGCGTTGCCATTGAAAAGGGTAATGTATTACCAGAAGATATTTCTTCAATCGGTATTAGTACAGCTATGCACGCATTAATTGCAGTAGATGAAAATGGTGCGCCATTAACGCGTTCTATCATTTGGGCAGATAATCGAAGTACGAAGCAATCAGAAAAATTATTACAACAAATGAATGGGCATGAAATTTATAGACGTACAGGTACACCGATTCATCCGATGTCACCACTTTCTAAATTGTTATGGATGAAAGAAGAGGAACCAGAGTTATATACAAGTGCCTATAAATTCATTTCCATTAAAGAGTATGTGATTTACCAATTATTTTCACGCTACGTAGTTGATTATTCGATTGCTTCTGCTACGGGGTTATTTAATTTAGAAACATTAAACTGGGATGAAGATGTTTTAACTATGTTACATATGTCACCAGAACAATTATCAACCCCTGTACCAACTACATATATTTTATCAGGTATGAAGCCAGAATTAGCACAGAAGATGGGGATAAGTGCAGAAACACCAATTGTCATCGGAGCAAGTGATGGGGTTCTTGCAAATGTAGGAGTTGGTGCGATATCACCGGGTGCGGCTGCAATTACGATTGGAACGAGTGGTGCGGTTCGAACAATCTCATCAAATATAAATACAGATGAGAAAGGGAGAACGTTTTGTTACGCATTAACAGATGAGCACTGGGTAATCGGTGGTCCAACGAATAACGGTGGAATATTACTGAGATGGTTACGTGATGAATTTGGTAGTCCAGAGCAAGAAGTAGCAAGAAAGCTCGGCATTGATCCTTATGATTTATTAATTAAATATGCAGAAAGCGTACCAGCTGGAGCGGATGGACTATTGTTCTTACCTTTCTTATCTGGAGAACGCGCACCTTACTGGAATGCAAATGCTCGTGGTACATTCTTTGGAATCAATCTTCAACATAAGCGAGAACATTTTATACGTGCAGTGATGGAAGGTGTTTGTATGAGTGTATATTCAGTAGCACTCGCAATCAGGGATTGTACAGGGCCACTTACTGAAATACGAGTTTCAGGAGGGTTTGCAAAATCTGCATTTTGGAGACAAATGTTGTCCGATATGATGGGAAAAGAATTGCTTGTACCTGAAAGTCATGAAGCATCTGCGCTTGGGGCAGCAGCAGTTGCTTTGTATGCTGTAGGAAAAATTGATTCTCTTGAAGAGGTAAAGGATTGGATTGATATTGTCCATCATCATGTACCGAATAAAGAAAATACGGCTATATATTTAGAAATGTTTTATATGTATGAACGACTTTACAATCGCTTGAAAGAAGAATTTGATTGTATAGCTGCTTTCCAACGTAAACAATAGGGGGATTGGGAGAAATGGTAGTTGGGATCGTACTAGCGGCAGTTGTCATACTACTTTTACTTATTACGGTAGTAAAATGGCATCCATTTGTCGCATTAATTTTAACAGCAATTGGTGTAGGATTAGCAATGGGAATGCCTTTAATTGGAACTTCACCAAAAGATCCAGGGATTATTGATTCTATTAAACTAGGGCTTGGTAATACGTTAGGATTTTTAGCAATAGTTTTAGCACTAGGAACGATGCTTGGAAAAATGATGGCCGAATCTGGTGGTGCTGAACGTATCGCTAACACATTAATTAATCGTTTTGGAAAGAAACGAGTTCATTGGGCGATGATGTTCGTTGCATTTTTAGTAGGGATTCCGGTATTTTTCCAAGTTGGATTTGTACTATTAATTCCGTTAGTATTTACAATTGCGTTAGAAACTGGGGTATCACTTATTACAATTGGTATTCCGCTAGTAGCAGGACTGTCAGTCGTACACGGACTTGTTCCACCGCATCCAGCGGCAATGGCGGCAGTTGGTATTTTTAAAGCAGATGTAGGGAAGACAATTTTATATGCGTTAATTGTCGGACTTCCAACTGCAATTATTTCAGGTCCACTTTACGGGAAATGGATTGGTGCTCGTATACATAAGGAAGTACCATTAGATATAGCGGAGCAATTTATTGAAAAAGATAATAAAAAAGAGCTTCCTAGCTTTTGGAATACATTGTTTACAATTTTACTTCCAGTATTTCTTATGCTTGGTGCATCAATAGCAGAAGTTGCATTAAATAAAACGAGTCAACTAGCACAAGTATTACACTTTATTGGAGATCCGATTGTGGCTTTATTAATTGCAACCATTTACTCTTTCTTTAGTCTTGGATATGCAAAAGGTTTCTCAAAAGATAAAGTGTTACAATTTACAAATGATTGCCTTGGACCTATTGCAAACATATTGTTAGTGATTGGTGCAGGCGGTGCATTTAATAAAGTATTATTAGATTCTGGAATTGGAACGACAATTGCAGATATGGCGAAAGAATCACATATTTCACCGATATTATTAGGGTGGGGAATTGCGGCACTAATCCGAATCGCAACTGGATCGGCAACTGTTTCTATGATGACAGCAGCTGGTATTGTTGCGCCGATTGCAGCAAGCACACCAGGTGTAAATGTTGAATTATTAGCACTTGCAACTGGTGCAGGGTCATTAATTTTATCGCACGTGAATGATTCAGGATTTTGGATGATTAAAGAGTATTTCGGAATGACTGTGAAAGAAACGTTATTAACATGGACTGCAATGGAGACTATATTATCTGTAGTAGCACTTGGGCTAATTTCGATATTAAATATATTTGTATAGAATAGGAGATTGATTAATATGAAACTAGGTTTAATTGGATTAGGAAAAATGGGATTCCCATTAGCTGAACACTTACATGAAGACAAGCATGAAGTAGTAGTATACGATGTAAATAAAGAGCTTGTTGAAAAGGCAGGAAAACTAGGAATTACTGCACGTCATACATTAAAAGAAATGATTGCTGAACTAGAAGCTCCTCGTACAATTTGGGTAATGGTGCCTGCAGGAGAAGTTGTAGAGTCAGTATTAAAAGATGTTTATCCGTTATTAGATGAAGGTGATATCGTTATTGAAGGCGGAAATTCATTCTATAAAGATACGTTACGCCGTGCTGAAGAAGCAAAAAGCTTCGGATTACATTATGTAGATATCGGTACATCAGGCGGTGTAGAAGGAGCTAGATACGGTGCTTGCTTAATGGTTGGTGGAGAAAAAGAAATTTACGACCAATTAGAACCTTTATTTAAAGATTTAGCAGTAGAAAATGGCTATTCTTATGCTGGCCGTGTTGGTAGTGGTCATTTCTTGAAAATGGTTCATAACGGTATTGAGTACGGCATGATGCAAGCAATCGCTGAAGGATTTGAAGTACTAGATAAGAGTGACTTTGATTTTAATTATGAAGATGTTGCAAAAGTATGGGCGAACGGATCAGTTATCCGTGGTTGGTTAATGGACTTAACTGAAAAAGCATTTGCAGAAGATCCGAAACTAGATGGCATTAAAGGTGTAATGAACTCTTCAGGAGAAGGAAAATGGACTGTTGAAACTGCACTTGAACTTCAAGCTGCAGCACCAGTTATCGCTATGTCATTATTTATGCGCTATCGTTCTCAGGAAGATGATACATTCCATGGAAAAGTAGTTTCAGCACTACGTAATCAGTTCGGTGGACATGAAGTTGTGAAAAAATAAGGATGTTTTTGAAAAGAAACTTGTGCATAAGCGCAAGTTTCTTTTTTATAGTTTAAGAAATTACTAATTTAAAAATACCAATTAATCATCGTTTTTTTGTCACAAATGACAGCTTCAACGTTCATTGAATGAACAATATATTCTATATTTTCTTCTTTAGCTAATAATAAGGTTGTAAAGGAATCGAATATACTCATAAACGCATACTCATTGTCTTCGCCATTAATAATTAACTCATTATTGCTAATGTCCCAAATATCTAATGGAGTAGTATTATTTACCTCTAATAATCCGTTTGTATCAAGAATTGGTTCAGAGAAATATAAATTTTTTGCACCTTTAGAACCGAGGAGTTTAAGTAATTTATGTAATAAAAATATAGACGTATAATCTTCTGTTGGATAATAAAGATCTTTTTTTAAGTTTGAATACAGCTTTTCAGCTAAATCCTCTCTTTTATATTCTTCTGTAAAAGCACCAATGGAAGTCAACATGGCCATTGCTAATTCTGCGTATGAATGTAATCCACTATAAGACATCATTTCCTTCCAAGAAACGGATTTCCCATTATGAATGATTTCTTCAGCGCTAGGATAGATGTGCTCATATGGTCTTTTTCTCACAGACTTTTCCCATCCTAAAGGCATTTGGACAAAAGGGTGTAGCAATATAGCTGCAGATTTAAAGGTGCTTGGTAGTTGTTCTAAAATTGGTGATTTGTCATCTAGCCAAATGTAATCCAACAAAATATAACCTCCTCTTAGACTTTGAAATGTACGGATTCCCGCATTATGTTTTTTGTATTGATTGTATCAAATATAAAGCGCTGCATGAAATATGTCCCAACATAAAAGTAAGAATAAATAAAATGAAGTTTTCATAAATAGTAAAAGGGTGCTTATGTCATCAGTATAGCTAGGAAATGTTGTTACATATGAGAAGAGCGTGTTAATAAAATATGAGGTGGTTAAATGGGAAATGAGAAAGTGAAGTCCGTAAAGGAAGAAAAAAAGTTATGCCTTTGTATGATCGTCAAAAATGAGTCTAGAATTATGGAAAGATGTTTAAATGCAACAAAATCAATTGTAGATTTTGTTTCTATTTGTGATACTGGATCGACGGATAATACGCCTGAAATTATTGAAAATTGGTGTAAGGAAAATGAGATACCTGGGACGGTTCATCATGAGCCGTTTAAAAACTTTGGTTATAACAGAAGCTTAGCTGTTTCGTTAGCGCAAAAAACATACCCAGAAGCAGATTATTTATTAATATTAGATGCAGATATGATTTTAGAGGTTGGTCCGAATTTCGATAAAACGAGCTTAACGGAAGATCATTATCTTACACTGCAATATGATGTTCATATTAAATATTGGCTTACACGTCTTTTAAAAGCTTCTTTACCATGGAAATCTGTCGGTGTTACTCATGAGTATTGGGATATAGATCGTTCAAAAGTTGGAGCGAATTACAATACGAGGGTAGCTCGGTTAGAGACTCTTGTCGTAAATGATCCCGGAGATGGCGGGAGCAAAGCTGATAAATTTGAAAGAGATGAGAGGTTGTTGTTACAAGGAATAAACGACCCAGAAACAACGCCAGATTTGCATATAAGATATTTATTTTATTTAGCTCAGACTTATTTTCATTTAAGTCAATTTGAGAATTCAATTAAATGGTATAAAAAACGAGTGGAAGCAGGGGGATGGGTTGAAGAGGTATTCTATTCGTTATTGCGAATAGGATTTTGTTATGAGCAGTTAGCAAATCGTTCAGCAAATAAACAAAATGAAGTGACAGATGCTGATGAAAAAGAAACTGTTAAAGGGCAAGAAGAGCAATATTTAGCATTAGCTGTTTTTTATTTTCAAAAAGCTTGGGAATATAGACCAACCCGGGCTGAACCATTATACCAACTTGCAAGGTTGTATCGATTACGATCTCAAAACAATATTGCTTTGATGTATGCTCTGCAAGGGAAGGAAATTCCTTTTCCAAAGGATGATCTACTATTTGTAGATTATCATGTGTATGATTACTTATTTGACTATGAAATTTCTATTAGTGCTTTCTATATACCTCATAAAAAACATTTAGGGGCGGTGTCGCAAAAGTATTTGGAATCGATAAAAGAAAAGATTCCATTTCATATAGCAAATATAGTAGAGAATAATGCGAAATTTTATTAAATACATTTTCGGTTAAAGGAGTAGTGGAGTAATCATGGAATTAATGCGATGGGCGATTGAACTAGGAGAATCGGTGCATGGAAATACGTATGAAGAATTGATGCCACTACTAGACTATTATTATGATCGTGATCATTTAAAAGCGTATTGTATCGCAAATCTTCTTTTAAACATGGATGTATTAGATGAGGATCGGGAAAGAATCGAATTAAGAAGATGCATCGCTGCTTATTATGCTGGATTATATAAAGTAGCAAGAAAACATGCAAATGAGTTGGTACTTAAACATCCAGATGTAGATTTATATAAAAATAATTTAAGATTAATGGAAGTTTATTTGAATAAAGAATATGATTATTGTCTTTTTATATGCCCAAAGACATACGGTAGTTTCATAGATGTTGCGCGAGCTTTAAAGTGGCGGTTGGAGCAGGAGGGAAATACCGTAATTATATCAGAAACAATACTGGAAAATGTAAAGAATACAGTTGTTTTTGGAGCACATACATACGCATATAACCCGAACCTTCTTCCGAAAGATGCAATTATTTATAATTTAGAACAGCTATACGAAGGAAGTCCATATGCGCACCCCCTTTATTTAATATTATTAAAAGATAGAGTGATTTGGGATTATAGTAAACAAAATATAGAATGGCTTAAACAAAAAGGGGTAGGAAAAGAAATAAAACATGTAGAAATGAACTATGCTCCCACTTTGGAAATAAAAAAAGATGCATTTGAAGATGAGATTACTGAAGATATTGATATTCTGTTTATAGGTGCTCTTAATCCGAGGCGGCAAGCTATTTTTGACCACCTAAAAGCGGTTGCGCCGAATTTAAATATAGTTTTTAAAAATAATGCGTGGGGAATTGTTAGAAATGAATTGATTGCTAGAGCTAAAATTATATTAAATATTCATTTTTACTTATCAGGAATTCTTGAAACACCTCGCGTGTCTTATGCAGTCGCAAATAAGAAATTTATTATTTCCGAAAATAGTAATCCAGAAGATGAGGTAGAGTGGCCAGGAATTGTATTTACTCCGTACGAAAAAATAATTGAAAACGTAATGAAATATATAGAATTACCAGAAGAACGGAAAAAATTAGCGGAAAAAGCATATAATCATTTTGAAGCAAATGAAAGTTTAGGTACGTTGAGTCTGAGAGATGAAACAAAGTAATTGTACGAAACTCATACGAAAGTATGAGTTCTTTTTTGTTTATCATACTATTTTATGAAGCAAGTTAACTCTTTATATTGTGTTTTGTATAGAAATTTCTGATAATATATAAGTAGAACTTGAAAACAAAGGGGAGAAATAATCATGAAACTAGTCGTTATTAACGGTACACCAAGAAAATTTGGTAGAACTCGCGTGGTGGCGAAATATATTGCGGATCAATTTGAAGGGGAATTATATGATTTAGCAATTGAGGATTTACCTTTATACAATGGAGAAGAGTCACAACGTGATTTAGAGGCAGTAAAAAAATTAAAAACGTTAGTGAAAGCTGCGGATGGGGTTGTATTATGTACACCAGAATATCATAATGCGATGAGCGGTGCGCTGAAAAACTCTTTAGATTACTTAAGTAGTAGTGAATTTATTCATAAACCAGTTGCGTTGTTAGCGGTTGCTGGTGGCGGTAAAGGTGGAATAAATGCATTAAACAGCATGCGAACGGTCGCTAGAGGTGTTTATGCAAATGCAATTCCAAAACAAGTTGTGCTTGATGGATTACATGTGCAAGATGGTGAACTTGGGGAAGATGCAAAACCATTAATTCATGATGTAGTTAAAGAATTGAAAGCATATATGAGCGTATATAAAGAGGTGAAAAAACAACTAGGAGTGGAGTGATATGTCCTCACTTTATCATGATTCTCGCTTGTATTACATTCTAGGAGCCAATAGTCTATCTGCTATTGGTTCCGGGATTGTTATGATAACGATTCCTTGGCTGTTAATTAAAGAGAGTGGAGGAGAGACAACATTTGGTTATGTTTCTATCATTGCAACCCTCATTATGTTTTTATTAACACCATTCATTGGGCAAAGTATTGATCGTTTTTCAAGAAAATCTTTATTGCTATGTAACGAAGGAATCGGAATAGCCGTAATCGGAATAATGGTTATATGGGGATTTGCTGGGCAACCTTATCATTCTATTCACTATATTCTTATTTATATAGCCGGATCATTCTACTATTTATTATTTTATCCTACAATATTTGCGTTCAACCAAGAGATATTTCAAGCAGAACATTATAAAAGTTTAAGTGGAACGATGGAAATACAAGGACAGTTAACACAAGTTATTTCTGGAGCGGCCGCGAGCTTCTTAATTGAAATTGTATCTTTGAAGTGGATTTTATTAGTAGACATGTTAACTTTTGCTGGAGCATTTTTTCTTTTCTTATGTATACCGTACGTAAAGAAAAAAGAAGTGAAAAGAAAAATAACATTTAAGAAGCAATTGTTTGAAGGAATTCACTTTATGAAAAAATGTCCTAAGCTCTTTTGGTTCTTACTGGCCACTTATATGCCGTTTATAGGTGTCATGATGGCAAATTATTTAATACCAGTGTATATTTCGGATATACTAAAAGCCAATGCCTCTGTATACGCAATAGAGGGCACGATGTACGGTGTCGGAGCGGTTGTTGCAGGGATCTGTATTCCACTCATAATGAAATATATCAAAACAGAAGTTTCAATCGTTATGACGATGTTCATTTATGTAATTTCAATTACTGCAATGAGTATTGAACCTTCTGTATTGTTTTTATATGGACTAGCGATTTTTCATGCAATTGGAAATGCGGGTACAAGAGTGGCGAGAAATGTATTGATGATGGAGGAAATTCCAAATGAAGTAATGGGACGTGTAGACAGCTTATTTCGCCTAATTGGTACTGGAATACGAATTGTATTATTAATGTTGTTTACAGCGGGTGTATCTAAAGCCGGAGTAATGCTTCCATTTTACGTATTAAGCTGCATATTGATCTTCTCATTAGGAATAGCTATTTATTATGTACTATCACAACGTAAAGTAGCGGCGAATGTTTCTAATAAATCAATCGTTTAAAAAAACACTTCTGCCTCCCTTTCTTTTTTTATATAATAAAAAGAAAGGGAGTGCAAACTTATTTATGAACAAATGGATCTTTCTTATAATTTTATTATTACCGCCACTATATATCATTTATATGACGTTTAGAATGAACAAAGTTGCTCGTGAAAAGTTGAGCTATCACTCTCCGTACGTTCTTATACTGGGTGCAAAGTTATTTGGAGATAGACCGTCTTTATCTCTTCAAAATCGTTTGGATGTAGCGTTGGAGTATTTATTTTCCCATCCTGAATCGAAAGTAATTGTTTCAGGTGGTCAAGGAGAAGATGAAGATATACCGGAAGCTCACAGCATGAGAAACTATTTAATGGTACACGGTATAGATGAGAGTCGTATTTTAATAGAAGATCAATCTACAAATACGTATGAAAACTTAAAGTTTAGTATGGATTTATATAATGTGAAACATGCAGTAGTTGTAAGTAATACGTATCATTTATATCGAACGAAAATAATTGCAAAGCGTTTAGGCATGAAGATGGAGGCACTAGCTGCTGAAACACCAATTCGTTCTAAGAGAAAAATGTATGTTCGCGAATATGCTGCTATTATGAAAACAATATGGTTCGACCGTTAGAGCTCAAATGTGAGCTCTTTTTTAATTTAAAAGCGTATCATTTGAAATGAATGCCATATTCCATCAAAATAAAGGAAACAACAGTAAAGGAGTTGTATTTGTGATTCAATTTAATCATGTGTCAAAATCGTATGAAGATGGCACGAAAGCAGTGGATTCATTGCATTTAGAAATTAAAAAGGGAGAATTTTTTGTTCTTATCGGTCCGAGTGGTTGCGGGAAAACAACGACAATGAAGATGATTAATCGTTTAATCGAAACGACTGAAGGATCGATTTTAATCGATGGAAAAGATATTCAACAATATAATATAAACGAATTACGTTGGGATATAGGATACGTGTTGCAACAGATTGCTTTGTTTCCTCATATGACAATCGCTGAAAATATTGCAGTTGTTCCTGAAATGAGGCAATGGAGCAAAAAGGAAATAAAAGCACGCGTCGATGACTTGTTACATATGGTTGGATTAGATCCGGATATATATCGAGATCGTATGCCTGATGAATTGTCAGGAGGACAAAAACAACGTGTCGGTGTCGTGCGAGCATTAGCCGCAAACCCGAAAATCGTTCTTATGGATGAACCATTTAGTGCGTTAGATCCATTAAGTAGGGAACAGCTTCAGAAGGATATTGTACAGTTGCAAAAAAAGATTCAAAAAACAATCGTGTTCGTAACACATGATATGCAAGAAGCATTATCACTTGGAGATCGCATTTGTATTATGAAAGAAGGAAAAGTTGTTCAACTAGATACACCAGAAGGAATTATACATAATCCGAAAAATGAATTTGTAGAGGAGTTCATTGGAAATCGTGGGCGAACTTGGTATGAGGGGAAAAGTGTAGCAGATGTATTGCCACTTGATCAAAGTGTGCAATTAGAAGGGCAGGCGCTATCATTACATTCTTCCTTACAAGAAGCACTAGTTCGTGTGCGTGATGAAGAGGTCGTTCCAGTTGAAGAAAACGGTCAATATATTGGAGCGTTAACAAGTCGTCATATTGTCAATTACATTGTTGAACAAATGAAGGAAAGAGGCTAAACAGTGACTAATTTTATACAAACGTTCCAAGAACGAAAAATAGAATTACTAACTGCATTAAGTGAGCATTTACAAATATCGCTTATTTCATTATTTTTTGCAGTAATTATAGCAGTGCCACTTGGCATCTTATTAACAAGAAAAGAACGAATGGCTGAATTTATAATAGGAACTTCTGCAGTAATGCAGACAGTGCCATCACTTGCATTGCTTGGACTCTTAATTCCGTTAGTAGGAATCGGAAAACTTCCAGCGATTATCGCATTAGTTGTGTATGCACTATTACCTATTTTACGAAATACATATACAGGAATAAGGGAATTAGATGAATCTCTAATAGAAGCCGCGAAAGCTATGGGGATGAATAGTTGGAGAAGATTGTGGAAGGTAGAACTTCCTCTTGCATTGCCAATTATTATGGCCGGTATTCGTACAGCGATGGTATTAATTGTTGGAACGGCTACATTAGCAGCTCTCATTGGTGCTGGTGGGCTCGGTAAGCTTATATTATTAGGTATAGATCGAAATGATCATGCACTTATCATTTTAGGGGCCGTACCAGCCGCGTTACTCGCTTTATTCTTTGATATAGTACTTCGCATACTTGAACGACCGAAAAGCTCTTCTAAGCGTGTTATATTGATGATATGTATTGTTTGTATAATGATTGCTTCTCCATTTCTTTGGAGTACAGAAAAGAAAGATATTGTTATTGCGGGCAAACTTGGATCAGAACCTGAAATTTTAATTCAAATGTATAAGCAGCTTATTGAACAAGATACAGATTTACACGTACAATTAAAACCAGGTCTTGGGAAAACAGCATTTGTATTTGAAGCGTTGAAATCAGGGGAAGTAGATATATACCCAGAATTTTCAGGAACAGCTTTATCTACTTTCGTGAAAGAAGAACCAAAGAGTACAAATCGTGATGAAGTATATGAGCAGGCTCGCGTTGGAATGGAAAAGAAATATAATATGATTATGTTGAAGCCAATGGAGTATAACAATACATATGCACTAGCCATGCCGAAAAAAATAGCAGATCAAAAGAATATAAATACAATTTCTGATTTAGGGAATGTTGCGCAGGAAGCCAAAGTAGGATTTACATTGGAATTTGCTGATCGTGAAGATGGTTATAAAGGAATGCAAAAATTATATAACTATAAGTTCTCGAATGTTAAAACGATGGAGCCGAAGCTGCGTTATAGCGCAATTGAATCTGGAGATGTTAACGTAATTGATGCATATTCAACAGATAGTGAATTGGAGCAATACGGACTGAAAGTGCTAAAAGATGATAAAGGGCTATTCCCACCTTATCAAGGAGCACCATTATTAAGAAAAGAAACGTTACAGAAATATCCTGAACTTGAAAAGGTATTAAATAAATTATCTGGAAAGATTACAGATGAAGAAATGCGAAAAATGAATTATGAAGTTAACGTAAATGGTAAAAGTAGTGAAGAAGTCGCAAAACAATTTTTACAAAAAGAGAATTTACTTCGTTAAATTTACAAGGAATATACAAATTTATATGTTTGAAATGACCGTTCATTACAAAATGAGCGGTTTTTTGTGCATACTTATACATTTTTTCAAAAAAGTATTCCATTTTTGCTCATTTTCTTTTAGAATAAGTAATGTTTTCCTGAAAAAATATAAGAGAAACGTCTATTAGAGAAAAAGGTGACTTTAATAGTTGAACGAACATAACACCTAGAATGACAGATGGGGTGGTACAAATAGAAAAGAAGTTAGGATTTTTTCCATTAATCGCATTAGTAGTTGGAACAATGGTTGGTGGCGGTGTTTTTAGTTTACCGCATGATTTAGCAGTAGGAGCAAACAGTGGTGCAATAATAATTGGCTGGTGTATTACAGCGATGGGAATGATTCCCCTTGCGCTCGTATATCAAACGTTAGCAAGACAAAAACCGGAACTTGAAGGTGGAATTTATAGTTATGCACGTGCTGGTTTTGGTGAATATATTGGATTTAATAGTGCTTGGGGATATTGGCTAGCAGGAATCTTAGGTAATGTCGCAACAATTATGTTACTGTTTAGTACATTAGGTTATTTCTTTCCAATTTTCAAGGGAGGAAATAATGTTGCGTCTATCGTTGGGGCATCACTTTTATTATGGACACTTCATTTTCTAATTTTATTTGGGATCCGTGAAGCTTCTATTATGAATGTTATCGCAACAATAGGGAAGTTAGTTCCAATCGTTTTATTTATTGTTGTAATGGTAACAGCCTTTCGCTGGGACACATTTACACATGATTTTTGGGGAGAAGGAACGATCTCACTTTCCGCTATACTTGGTCAAGTGAAAAATACAATGCTTGTAACACTTTGGGTTTTCATTGGAGTTGAAGGAGCGGTTGTATTATCTGGAAGAGCGAAGAATAGTCGAGATGTTGGTAAGGCAACAGTATTGGGACTTATTTTAGTAATGTCCATTTATATTTTAATTTCTGTCCTGTCAATGGGAGCTATGACAAGAGGCGAACTTTCTGTGTTAGAAACTCCGTCAATGGGACATGTATTAGAGCACGTTGTTGGTCCATGGGGTGCAGTTGCGATTAACATCGGATTAGTTGCTTCACTTGTCGGTACATTAATTGGCTGGTTTTTACTTGTTTCTGAAATTTCTCATGTAGCAGGAAAAGATGGCGTATTTCCGAAAGTCTTTACGAAAACAAATAAAAAGCAAACACCGCACATGGCATTATGGATTTCAAATGGTGTTGCCCAAATTATATTTATCATCGTTTTGTTTTCGGAATCAACATATCAAATTATGTATTTCATTGCATCAACATCAATTTTATTACCATATTTATTATCAGCGTTATTCCAATTTAAATTAGTCATTACAAACGAGCTAAGGGACGCTAAATTCAAAAACGGAGCGTTAGCTTTAATTGCTTCTATTTACTCTGTATGGCTTCTTTATGCAGCTGGTTTAAAGAATTTACTACTCGTTTCAATTGTGTATGGAATTGGAATTATTGTTTACACGTTTGCAAGAAAAGAACAAGGGAACCGTTGCTTTGCAGGTGCAGAGAAATATGTGATGTGGGCAATTATTATTGCGGCTATCACATCACTGTATATGTTATTAACTGGAAATATAAAAATGTAAAAAGTCCTTTTCATTTAAAGGGCTTTTTTCTTCGTTTAGAGAATATTTACTACATAAGATATTCAGGAGGGATGAGAATGGAAAAAAAAGAACAGTTGTCTAGAATAATTGATTTAGCTAGTGAGTTAAGGAAAGTATTAGTGCAAGAATCTTTTTTTAATCATCATCCTGAACTGAGAGGAGTCATTGAAAATTTAGCAAGTTCTGTTGAAAATTTGGCGGAATTACAAACAAGTAAAGATGAAAACGCTGAAGATCGATTACGTTACGTACTTGCGAAAATGAAAATTGCTCATAATGCAATTTTACAAGAGAAAAAAGCATTTCCTTCTCATTAATATAAGTTTTCATTTTGAACCTGGCGGATAATGTCAGGTTTTTTATTTCTAGTTTTTCGTTTCTTTCATACACTAAGAATAGTATGAAAAAAGAAGGTGACTATGGTGAAATTACATAAAGCTCTTCAACCAAGTTTTATAAAACGAATGTACTATATGAGATTTTTAGGGAAATTTACAAAAGCTGAGAAAGAGAAGAGTGGAGAAAATTTCTTTGTACAATGCTTATCGCCAATACCATTCACTTTACAGGAACAATTTGCAAATGAACTATATGTATTTGAAGGGTTATGTAGCAATAAAAAGAATGAAAAAATCTTTTCGGAATTAAAGAAGAGGAAATTAGAAAAGCAACTAGTAATGTTTCGTCTTTATTATGAAAGAGGAAATGTATACGTGGAGTTAATATGTACAGAAGAACCGAAAGAAATAGCAAGTAGCTATAAAATGATTCCGGCACCTAAAGTTACAAATAATAAAAAAAGAGAATCTTTAGAACGAAAACTTAGCAACGGTTATTTATCATTTCTTATGCCAAAATTTCCGAAAGACTTTGAGTCTCCCGAATTATTGTGGCACGATGGAAGACTGTATGGAAACATATCTTTAAAGTCATCAATTAGCTCAATTGCCTATTTTGAACAGAAACGTGAATGTAAATATATAAACTGCAGTGACTGGACGAAGTATGTAGAAATAGCGGTAGAGGATCAATTATATTTTGTAAGTGATCATGTGTATGAGCACTTACAAAAACGAATGCATGAAGAAGGTAAGCTAGTTGAAGTAGAGGATATAAAAGTGCAAAAAGATGAATGGGAATGGGATGAGCGTGAATCGTCTTTTTTACAGTATGTACAAAGTATGGTGCATAATAAAGGGTTATATTTGGATGAAACGGATATTTATAATTTCCATATAAGTGTAAAAACAAATATGTTAACGATTCTTGGTGGTATACCGGGTGTTGGGAAATCGCGTTTTGTGCAAACTTATGCAGAAGCATTAGGGTTACAGTATGGGGAAGAGTTGGTTTGGATTCCAATTTCGCCATCGTATCAAGAACCACATGATTTACTTGGTTACCTTCATCCAAATGGTACTTTTATTGAAAGTGACACGAAGTTAGTTAGGACGTTAATGAAGGCGAAAGAAAATCCAAATCAACTGTATATAATCGTTTTTGATGAAATGAACATGTCTCATATTGAGCATTGGTTTACTCCGTTTCTATCTGTTCTTGAACTTGAAACAAAAAATCGTATTTTAAACTTGTATGAGGGTGTACAGGACATAGAGAGTTCAATTCCATCAACAATTGAAATTGGAGAAAATATTATATTTGTAGGTACTGTGAATTTTGATGAAACAACGAAAGAGCTCTCTGATCGATTATTAGACCGAACGAACCTAATAACGTTACAGAAAATTCCGTTTTGTGAGATGGGCCTGGAACAGGGGAAAGTCGTATTACATCCACCTTTGAAAGTAACAGCGGGAGAATTTCGGATAAATTGGATGAGAAATAAAGCGATGATTGAAGTATTTTCTGAAGAAGAATTAGAGCTATTAGATAAGTTGCATGTCGTATTGTCATCACATGACGCGTCTAAGGGAATTTCTTTCCGATGTGCAAATGCAATTGCGACTTATTTGCAAAACATACCGTTCCAAAATAACCATACCTATATGATCAGTAGAGAAGAGGGGTTTGATTTACAAATAAAGCAGCGTGTATTGACGAAAATCAGAGGGACCGAAATGATGGTTGGGCCTTTACTTTCTGAAGAAGCAAAAAGGGGGGCGACCTTAGTACCTCTTTTGCAATCTGCACTTGCTAACAGAGTATCTACATTTGAACACTCTTTAGCATATATACGAGAAAAACGTAGAGAACTGGAGTTGTATGGATATGCAAAATGAAGGGCGTTACGAAACAAAAATCGTTGATACGAATGAAACGCTCCCTTTTGTATTAAAGCTAATCATTGGAAATGAGGGGAAAGGAGATTATATTTTATTAAATCGTCTTTGTACATCTACTACAGCATTAGTTCAATGTATTTATAAAGTACAAGAATTAAAACCAATAAGATTGCAGTACAATTATGAAATCCCAATGAATATTACTTTTATATGGAATAAAGTATATGAGGGACAGAAAAATATAAAAGAGGCTCAATATGAAATAAATGAAAAAAAACAAAGAGTATTAATATATGAACATGGGAAAACAGAATTCTTTTATCCATGGCGCTGTGGTCTATACCATTTTGAAGTGCGTATAGAAGATACAACGTATTATGGCGCATTTCAAATCGTACCGAAAAATTTTTTTGATGATCAATTTGAAATGATTCAAGACTATGTGAAGTCAATTTTAAATGAGTTGATTTTGGATAGAGGTTACTATAAAAAGACTTTCTCTGCACTTAGCGATATTGAGGATTCTTCTTATTTAGTGTTACTTAGAAAGTTACCCCAAAAAATGAAAATGATAAAGCCAATTTTTAAGAAAATAGAATCAAGCTCAAAATTTATAAATGAATATAAATGGGAAGGAAAAGAGCGAAAGCCAACAAGAAAAGGAACTATAGTGGCAGAACGAAAACCTTATGCCAAACATTATAATCGTAAGTTTATGGAACAAAAAAATAGTAAGGAAAATGCATTTCTTAAATATAAAGCGATGCAATTTTATCATTATTTAATTGAAGCTAAAAGCTTTTTACGTCAAACAATTGAAATCTTAGAAAGAGAAAAAAAGAAAAAATCAGAAGAGTTTCAAGCTGTAAAAACGATTATACAAACAATTGAGCGTAATGGATCAGTAACCGATAGAGAGAAGCAAAAATATAAAAATATACATTTACTAAAAGAAGCCGATTTACGAAAGAGCTCAATGAAAATACAAGAATATAAAATATTGGCGCATATTGTGCATGAAAATGTACAATACTTTCAAATGTTAATGCACTCTTCGTTTTGGAGGGAAGTTACTGAAACAAGTAATATGAACTTACATGATTTACCGATACCACATCAACAATTACTACATCATTTAGAAGTACTCCCGCAATATACGGATCAATCTCCATCGTTATTATTTGTTTATAAGCCAACGTTTTTAGTGTATGAATATTACGCTTTTTTTATCGTTATTTCAATTTTAGAGCAAATTGGTTTTGAGGCTAGAAACTCCATTCGTGAACAAATACAAGAACATTTTTATGTAGATGGATTACAAGATGGAACGACAGTAGTTTTAGAACGAGATGATATAAAGGTGCATGTCGCATTTAATGACTTAATTGAAACACATCCTCTTATTGCATTAAGTAAAGGTAGTAATTTTTACAATGGTGAGGATACGAAGAAGCCAGATATTCGCTTAGACTGTTATGTAAAAGAAGGTGGGAAATACGTATATAAATCTTCTATTATTATTGAAGTGAAGTATAGTCCAATGTACAATATTTTTCAGCATGTCGGAAATACGAAAGCAACTGAGCAAATGTATAAGTACTGGTCTATAAAGTATGTAGAAGAACAGGATGGAAAGCGAGTCTATTATCGAAGGTCAATTTATGAAGTCATTTGTGTATATCCAGGAAGCCATATGCATAGTAAAAAAATTGAGTCTGGATGCGGTGTTTTCTTGCAGTTATATCCATATAAGACGAAACAAGGGGAAGAGAAATTAGCTGGAAAACATGGGATGGTACAAATTTTTGAAAAATGGTTAAAAAGCATTAAGAAGTAAAAGAAATCCTTTTTCATAAAGGATTTCTTTAGATTAAGAAGAATTATATGCTGTATAGAAAGAAACATAATGTAATTTAGATTTGAAAAGTGATACAAATGTGTTATTAAAAGGAATGTGAGCGCGGGATAAAAGTCGATTAAATTGGAATCTAATTCATTTTGCAGAATATAATAAGTCATAAATATTTTTAGTTGCATACGAAGATTTGTTCTTATATGATAGATAGTGAAAGCGTTATCAAAAAACAGAGCGGCGATGGGAAAGGCGGTTAAATATGTTCCAGCGTGTTCAAACAAAGGAAGAACATTTTGGGTTCGAACAACTATGGGGAGATTTTTGTGAAGAAAGAAACTTAATGTTCGTAGAACGTAATTTAAATCCATCACGATTTTTATTAATAGAAGATGAACATCCTATTGGTACAGTAGAATGTATTAAGTATACGGTACCTGAGCAATCGAATTCTGAGTTTTTCTATCCGTTTTCTAAAAATGATTTAGTAAAAGATTTGAAGAATGTGTATGAAATAGGCAAGTTAAGTATTTCGAAAACGTCTCGTGGGAGAGGACATTTCAAAAGGCTAACAGCTATTTTATTTATACATGCGTTAGAAACAAAAGCTGAATGGTACATTGCAGCAGTAACAAAAAGAATGTATATGTATTTACTTACACTTGGTTTTCCAATTGAACCGATAGATAATCCATTTCAGTTTCATGATACTTTACAAGGTGTACCAGTAAGAATTCATGCTCGAAAAGGGGTTACGCATTTGTATTCTTTAAAAGAATTTCGTGATGTGATTCAAGGGAATGCTCATGCACAGGCATTAATTGCAGAATACAGTAAAAATATTATGTTAACGAAATAAAGCGAAGTGAATATGTATAATAAAGAGAATAATATTTGTATAGGATATAACTCTTCATTAAAAAAGACCCTTATTATTTTAATAAGGGTCTAAAAATTATAATCCAAATATACTAAAAATCATTTTGCGGCGCTTCGGTTTCTTTTCTCGTTCATATGTTGGTTTTGAATCAGGAGTAATATAAATGGGTTCTTCTTTCGTTAGGGCAGCTTCTAACTTTTGAATTCGCTCTAACATTTCCTCCATTTCACGACGGTGTTGTAAAAGTTGGTACGTGACGACATCATTTGCCTTATCTTGCATTTGTTCTTCCATTCGATCAAGTCTTCTCGTAATAGTGTTTAATTGATTAGTTAATTGCTCAAAATCATTCGATGATATGTTTTGAACAATTGTATTAACTTGAGTTTTTAATTCCTCAACCTCATCTGAGGAAGCTTTTTGAGTAGATTGAGAATTTTGAGATTGCTCTATTTGAAATCGATGGTGTTCTAACATTTGATCGACATCCTCTTGTGTGAAAATAAAGTGGCCATATTTGTTTTTCTCTATCGTAAGATTTAATTGTTGCGCGATCCGAACAACAGCCTTTGGGCTAACACCTAATTTCTTTGCGATAAATGGTGTTTTATATTCCAAAATAATCCCTCCTATATATATCCTGTTGAATGATTTCGAGCTATAAAGTAAGTTCCCTTCTAGTGCGACAAAAGAAGTGTGGAATCGGCAAAGAAAGTGTTTTTTCACGAAATTGAGTTAAGAAGAATAGTTCGTTTAAATAAAAATGTCTTATCGTAGCATTTAGAATAATTTGACGAGTGTAAATGAATTAGATTATCATAATGATAAATATCTTTTTTATGTATGCATATAATATATAAAAAGGTGGTTGCTAATGTAGAATTTTGTTAGAGTATTAGAATGCTTACTTCACTTGAATAAAATTAAGTAGGAGGTGGCTTCCTTGCTTACAATGTAAGTAAGGAAAAGTATTTGGACATATATAGTATAAGTATAGTGATTGTTTTAATTGCCTTAACGGCATTTTTCGTTGCAGCAGAATTTGCAATTGTTAAAGTGAGAAGTTCACGAATTGACTATTTAATTGCAGAAGGAAATAATCGTGCAACATCGGTCAAAACAGTCATTACAAACTTAGACGAATATCTATCTGCTTGTCAGCTGGGAATTACTGTTACAGCTTTAGGAATTGGGTGGTTTGGTAAACCTGCGTTAAAGCAAATGTTTGATACGCTTTTTGCAAATTGGAATATCTCTACTCAACTAGCAGACATTTTTGCTGTAATTTTAGTGTTTTTGTTAATTACTTTTTTACATGTTGTAATAGGGGAATTGGCCCCAAAAACATTTGCAATTCAAAAATCTGAACAGGTGAGTTTACTTGTTTCTAAGCCGTTAATTTTCTTTTATCGTATTGCATTCCCATTCATTTGGCTATTAAATGGTTCAGCTCGAATCATTACGAAGCTGCTAGGGCTGAAACCGCCGAAGGGGCATGATGAGGTACATTCAGAAGAAGAATTACGGTTGTTAGTTTCAGAAAGTTATAAAAATGGTGAGATTAATCAATCTGAATATAAATATGTGAATAAAATTTTTGAATTTGATGATCGGATTGCAAAAGAAATAATGGTACCTCGAACTGAAATGAATATTATAAGTAAAGAGATGCCTGCTGAAGAAGCTTTGCAAAAAATGTCTCGTGAAAAATATACAAGGTATCCAGTTGTTGATGGCGACAAAGACCATGTAATAGGTTTTGTGAATTTTAAAGATATTTTTACTGAATTTGTACAACATAAAGCTGCTAATAAGAAGACAGTAGAGCAATATATGAGACCAATTATTTTAGTTATCGATTCTATTCCAATTCATGATTTGTTTTTAAAAATGCAAAAAGAAAGAACACATATTGCTATATTGATAGATGAATATGGTGGAACATCTGGACTTGTTACTGTTGAAGATATTCTGGAAGAAATTGTTGGAGATATTCAGGATGAGTTTGATACGGATGAGCAGCCAGAAATTCAAAAGGTTAGTGAAACGAAGACGATACTAGAGGGAAAAGTACTTGTTAGTGAAGTGAATACGTTATTTGGTTTAGGGATTGATGATGATGGTGTTGATACAATCGGTGGTTGGATTTTAACGAAGAATATAGAGATTGCTGAAGAAGATTCCATTGAAATTGAAAATTATAAGTTTTGTGTGAAAGAATTAGATGGACGATATATAAAAAGATTAGAAGTTACAAAGATAGTAGAATCGATTGTTATTTTAGAAGATGAAAAACAAATTTCGTTACAAGAGCAAATTAGCTCGTAAACTCTGCTATATAGCAGAGTTTTTTTGAGCATAATGTTTTTTGAGGGATAGGGGCTATGATACAATGAAATAAGTCAGTTCTTTCACTAGGTGAAATATTGTTGTATACATATATTTGGAAGGAGAAGAAGTATGAAAAAGCATTTATATATAAATGGAGATTGGAAAACTGTAAACACGTATAAACCATTATACGCACCATATTCTGAAGAAACATTAGCGGAAATTGCACAAGGAACGGAAGAAGATGTAAAAGAGGCTGTTACTGCTGCAAAAAATGCAATGACAAAAATGAATAAATTATCTGCATATGATCGTGCGACTATTTTAGAGAAAGTTGCACAAAAAATGGATGAAAGAAGAGAAGAATTTGCAGAGATTATTGCAAAAGAAGCTGCCAAACCAATACGTGCTGCAAGGGGAGAAGTAGATCGTACTGTTCAAACGTACAAATTTGCAGCTGAAGAAGCGAAGCGTATATATGGTGAAACATTGCCATTAGACGCCGCACCTGGTGCGAATGGGCGTATTGCATATACAATCCGAAAGCCGATTGGGGTTATAGGGGCTATTACACCATTTAATTTCCCATTAAATTTAGTAGCGCATAAAGTTGGACCAGCAATTGCTGCCGGAAATACAGTTGTATTAAAGCCAGCTGATCAAACGCCATTATCATCTTATGCATTAGTTGAGTTATTTAAAGAGGCAGGATTGCCAAATGGAGCTTTAAATATCATTTCTGGCCCTGGCTCCACGGTTGGTGAGGCAATCGTCAAAAATGATTATGTTGCTTCTATTACTTTTACCGGAAGTCCAAAAGTTGGAATCGGAATAAAACAAAAGGCTGGGCTAAAACGAGTTACGTTAGAACTAGGCTCAAATGCTGCTGTTATTATTGATGAAGATGTAGAGTTAACAGATGAAATAATTGAACGTGTAAAATGGGGAGCATTTGTTAATAATGGGCAAGTTTGTATTTCCGTACAACGTGTTTTTGTACATGAAACGAAAATACATGAATTTCTTTCGAAGCTAAAGAAAGCGATGGAATCAGTTGTTGTTGGTGATCCACTGCTTGAGGAAACGGATGTATCAGCTTTAATTTCAAAAAAAGATGTAGAGCGAATTGATATGTGGGTTCAAGAAGCAATTAAGGAAGGAGCAACTGTTTTATGCGGTGGTAAAAAGCAGGATGCAAGAATTTTTGAACCAACTGTATTAACAAATGTTCCAGATCATGTATCTGTGCAGTG
The DNA here is from genome assembly GCF_002218325.1 of Bacillus sp. M13(2017). NCBI lineage: Bacteria > Bacillati > Bacillota > Bacilli > Caryophanales > Bacillaceae > Bacillus > Bacillus sp. M13(2017). The sequence goes on from NZ_KZ268501.1 coordinate 190,577, forward strand.
CCAAGAAGTATTCGGTCCACTCATGACAGTAAATACATTTAAAGAATTTGATGAAGCGATTGAGCAAGTAAATAATTCGCGTTACGGCTTACAGGCAGGGGTATTTACAAATAATTTATTTAAAGCAATGCGTGCAATTGATGAGCTAGAGGTTGGTGGTGTCATGATTAATGATATTCCAACGTTCAGAGTAGATCATATGCCTTATGGTGGCGTGAAAGAAAGTGGCACGGGGCGCGAAGGAATTAAATATGCAATAGAAGAAATGACAGAAATGAAATTAGTATGTATTAAAAAATAAAGTAGAAAAACTTAAAACTTGCGCTAAAAAACGAGTAGGAAATGTTTACGATTCCATACTCGTTTTTTACGCTTCTAGTAACTATTTAATTAAGTGTAACTTTTACTTCATTTCTTGTTTGAAAATAGTATCTTCTACATAAATTTGTTCTTTATCTACAGCAGTAGCATGAGTTAATACTAAACCGATTGGTGTTTTTGTATCTTTATTTTGAACAATTGTAAAAGGAACATTTTTTTCGTTTGCTAATTTAATGTATTTTGATAAATGTGGGTAAGCAATGCCACCATTTAGGAGGAGTTGTAATGATTGAGAAGAGCGCATGCTACCCGCCACTTCAGAGTATACATTACTTTGCATTACTTGACCGATCGTTAAAGCGATTTCCACACGCTCACGTAATGTAGTTAAATACATATTACGTTCTTCTGGTTTGTTTTGCTTTTGGCCGTAAATGCCTTCTTGGAGATAATCTTCCACATTTTTATTTACCATATTTTTCACACCTTTCATTTTCTATTGTACGCAAGAATTAAAAATGATGCAAAAAAAAGTCGTTTTGACTAAGGAAATAATGAAAATATGTGAAGGAAAAAGGGGATTTACATACAATTAGTTAAATAAGAAAGAAAAAAATAATTTTATCAACAGAAATTAACAAAATGTGACAAAAATCTATTAACGAATCTTATTTTTTGTGTTAATATTCAAAATATAAAGGGTATTCGTCGTATGGAAATGGAGGGAATGGAGGTTTTTCCAATCGATAAGGATATTAAAGAAATATTTTGTTCACACTTGAAAAACAATAGGCACCAATTCGTAGAGAACTGGAAAAACAAAATGATAATTTCCGAAAAAGATCCATTTAAACTAGAAGTAGTTCAAAATGGAGAGGATTTACTAGAGTTAATTATCGAACTTACTATGGAAGATAAAGATATAAATTATCTTCAACCGTTATGCGAGAAAATTGCTATTGAACGTGCTGGAGCAGATGCGAATATTGGAGATTTTGTTTATAACGCAAACGTGGGAAGAAATGAACTTTTCGAAGCGATGTGTGAATTAGATGTTAGTGCTCGTGAATTGAAACCAATTATGGCAAAAATACATACTTGTTTTGACAAATTAATTTATTATACCGTTTTAAAATACTCGGAAATTATATCGAAGAATTTAGAGGAAAAACAGCAATATATTAACGAAACACATAAAGAAAGACTGACGATTTTAGGACAAATGTCAGCTAGTTTTGTACATGAATTTCGTAATCCGCTTACTTCCATTATGGGGTTTGTCAAATTATTAAAGGCAGATCATCCGAGTTTATCGTATTTAGATATTATTTCGCATGAATTAGACCAATTAAATTTTCGTATTTCGCAATTTTTACTCGTATCGAAAAAAGAAATGTGGAATGAATCGGAACGGTTTTGGCTTAATGACTTGTTTCAAGACATTATACAATTCTTATATCCGAGTTTGGTCAATGCGAATGTTTTGATTGAAAAGAACTTACCGTATCCAATTCCGCTTGTTGGTTATCGAAGTGAAGTGAGACAAGTATTTTTAAACATATTAATGAATTCAATTGATGCTCTTGAATCAATGAAAGAAGAACGAAAAATTATCATCGATGTATTTGAAGAAGATCAAGCTATTCGAATTGTGATAAAAAATAATGGACCAATGATTCCAGCTGAAAATGTAGAAACGATTTTTGAACCATTTGTAACTACTAAAAAGTTAGGAACTGGTATTGGATTATTTGTATGTAAACAAATTGTGGAAAAACATAATGGGTCCATTATGTGTCGATCAGATAACGATTGGACAGAATTTCAAATTGCATTTCAAAAATAAACAGTCTACACCAAATGAATGGTGTAGACTGTTTTAATTTGTGAGTATGACGGCTTCTAATTTAGGATCTTTAGTTGAATAACCTACTATTGAAATTGTATAAATAACATTTGGTTCAACATTGAATTTCGGTATAGTCAGTAAAACGTTTTTATTATCTGCGAGTGAAATTTCAATATCTGCTGTACCAGGGCTAACTTGCAAAAAATCTGTTATTTGTTTAAAGAGTACATTTTCAAATAAATGATCCCCATCTTTTAAATCTACATTTACAACAGGGGTATCTGGAGAGAAATGTGCAAAGCGTATTTTGGCTTGACCAGCTGGTAAATGTGTATTATCAAGTATAGGTTGTAATTGTAGGTGATTGTCACTATTTATTGCAGCAAGAGTATAAGTATGATTTCCCATTATTGGTACCAGCGCTGAAAAGATTGGAGTTTCATTTCCGACAGGAACAATATCTATACGGTATTTACCTTGTACTAATGATAAATAAGGGCTGAATTGCTTAAATGAAATATTTTTAATAACTTTTTGTTCGTTTACTAAAATGTCAACAGCCGGTATATTTGGATTGGCATGAAAAATTCTTATATGTGAAGGTAAAGCAGCTTCTTGTGAATCTCTTGTTTCATACGCCTGTACAAGTTTTGATAGTGCATCGTAATATTTCATATATAATTCTATATATTTTTTAGGATTACGAAACTGATAGTAACGTGCGAGCTGTTCGTATTGTGTAACTTCTTGTCCATATTTTTCGATTTCAGATTGAGACATGAACATTCCTCCTTTGTCATCATTAAAACTATATGCGAAGCAAGAAAGCGGTTATGCGAAAAAAATGATTTTATAGAGGGGAAATTAAAAATTGACAACAAATATGTTGTCATAAAGAGGTGCTGGTGCTTATGAGTATTTCGCAGAGTAAAGCAGTACATATGACTGTATGAAAGTAAAATAAATGCCAAATTGTAAGTGCATTTCAATTAACATATAGAATACATGTCCAAAAATCGCTAGAAAACTAGGGATTTTTTTAATTATAGGCAAATACACATACAAAGTGATAATTGTCCTACATAAATTATAAAGGAAAGATAATTTAAATCTGAGAAAAGGAGTGCCACTTCGGGATAGGGATATCCCGATAGTAATTGTGAATGAAGTTATGAAAAGATTTTGTGTTATAAGCTGTAGGATGAATTTGTAAACTTCATTTTTCTATTTATTTTAGCAATTGACAGTATTAACCCATAAGAGAGCGTCATGACGAACTGATTAGTGTGGTTAATCGGTTCTTTTTTTATAGTTTAAAAATGAAAAGTTTACATAATAAATAGGAATTTGAATTGATTAGTAAGGTGGGGTGTCGAAATTTGTTTTAAAATATGCAATTTAAAGTAGGATAATAGGAAGGAGTTTAACGGGAGTTCCGTCGAAGTGTACAGAATGTCGGCATTTAAGGACAGCTGACATTATGCTATAAAAACATTTGGTGATGTAGTCATTTCATATAAAAGGGAGGGTTATTTGGGCGTATAGAAAAGGATTGGTCTTCGTTTAGAGTTCTGAATTTTCTGTTTTATAAATATTTTTAAGCACTCATTTGTATATTTTATAATAGTTTTTTGATAAATTCACTGCTTTTGCAGAGGATTCTTTTTTATGAAAGAAACGTCAATTTTCTTCATATATATATACAAATTGGAGAAATGGGGGAGCGCTATGCGCGATTACTTAATTAAACCACTTGTTGGTCAGCCGTATCCAATGATTTCACATGGAAAAGGTGTTTATTTGTATGATCAAAATGGCAATAAATATTTTGATGGTTCGTCAGGAGCAATTACGGCAGGTATTGGGCATGGCGTAAAGGAGATTGCAGACGTTATTAAAAAGCAAGCTGAGGAGATTGCTTTCGTTTATAGATCACAGTTTACGAGTGAACCAGCTGAAAAATTAGCGAAGAAGTTAAGTGATTTAAGTGTAGGAGATTTGAACTGGAGTTTTTTTGTAAATAGTGGTACGGAAGCGAATGAAACAGCTATGAAAATTGCAATTCAGCATTTTCAAGAGCGAGGTATTCAAGGGAAACATAAAATTTTATCAAGATGGATGAGTTATCACGGCATTACGATGGGTGCTTTATCGATGTCTGGTCACCCACTACGTAGACAACGTTTTGTATCTATTTTGGAAGACTATCCTACTATACCAGCTCCATATTGTTTCAGATGTCCTGTTCAAAAGGTATATCCAACTTGTCAGCTGGCATGTGCGACTGAACTAGAAAGATCAATTGAAAGAATTGGTGCAGAGCATATTGCTGCTTTTATTGCTGAGCCGATTATCGGAGCAGCTGGAGGCGCGGTTGTTCCGCCGAAGGACTATTATAAAGTCATTAAAGATATTTGTAATCATTACGATATTTTATTTATTGCGGATGAAGTAATGACTGGGCTTGGTCGTACTGGAGCATGGTTTGCGATGGAGCATTGGGGTGTAGAGCCGGATATTATGACACTTGGTAAAGGGTTAGGAGCGGGATATACACCGATGGCAGCGACAGTTGTAAGTGATCGTGTTATGGAACCAATATTACGTGGATCACGTTCAGTAATGAGCGGTCATACGTTAAGTGCAAATCCCTTGTCTGCAGCAACGGCTTTAGCTGTTATTGAATATATGGAGAAACATAATCTCCCTGAAAAAACAGCAGAAAAGGGAGAGTATTTAATAAAAGGCTTACAGAAAGTTCAGCAACAATCGACAATCATTGCTGATGTGCGCGGAAAAGGGTTGCTAATCGGAGTAGAATTGCAACCGTTTACAAAAGCGTCAGAGCTTATTTCAGTTGCAGCTAAAAATGGGCTACTTTTATACCAAGCCGTTTCAGGGCAAGCAGGAAAAGAAGATAGTGCACTGCTTGTAGCACCGCCAATGACAACTACATATTCCGAGTTAGATGAATTACTTTCAATTTTCTCTAAAAGTGTGGAAGAGATGATGCAAAAAGGAGGGCATAGTATCGCATGACAACTATTACAAATACATTCGGTAAATTAAAAGAAATTGAGGAAGTAATTTCTTTGTTCCATGATGATATGACATTAATGTTTGGGGGATTTGGAGGGATTGGATCCCCTCCATCTTTAATACAGGCAATTTTAGAAAAAGGCATTACAAATTTAAATTTGGTTGGAAATGACACTGGATTTCCTGATGTAGGTATCGGTCGTCTTGTTACAAATGAAAGAGTTAAATCACTAATTACTTCTCACATTGGCTCCAATCCAAATGCAGGAAGGCAACTAAACGAGGGAAGATTACAAATTGAGTTTTCTCCGCAGGGAACATTAGCAGAGCGCATTCGCGCTGGTGGCGTTGGTCTTGGTGGTGTTTTAGTTGATGTTGGTGTTGATACGATTGTGGAAGAGGGAAAACGAACAGTTGAAATGGATGGTAAGACCTACTTAGTTGAAACAGCGTTAACTGCTGAAGTTTCAATTGTATATGCGAAAAAGGCAGATCCGTTTGGTAACCTTGTATTTGACAAAAGTGCACGAAATATGAATCCTCACGTAGCTATGGCTGGGGATATAACAATTGTAGAAGCAGAAGAAATAGTTCCGCTTGGAAGTTTAGATCCAGAGGAAATTGTCGTTCCAGGTGTTTTCGTAAATTATATTGTACCGTCGGAAGGAGTGAACTGGAAATGGGTATGGGCGTAGAAGTGAGGGATAAGATTGCTAGGCGAGCGGCGAAAGAAATACAAAATGGCATGATTGTAAATTTAGGTATTGGCATACCATCGCTTGTACCAAATCATTTGCCTGACGATATAAATGTTATGTTTCATGCGGAAAATGGAATCGTCGGCATGGGACCAACGCCAAGTAAAGGGAATGAAGACGAAAATTTGTGTAACGCAGCAGGTTTACCAACTTCTCTTATAACAGGAGCGAGTTATTTCGATAGTTGCACAGCGTTTGGTATGATTCGAAAAGGTTTGCTAGACATAACGATTCTTGGTTCATTACAAGTAAGTGAAAATGGTGATTTAGCAAACTGGATTGTACCTGGAAAACGTGTTCCAGGTATTGGTGGAGCAATGGATTTAGCACAAAAAGCGAAGCGGGTCGTTGTTGTGATGAATCATGTTGATAAGTACGGAAATGCAAAAATTGTTTCAGAGTGTACATTGCCATTAACTTCAAAGAAATGTGTAGATTTAATTATTACTGATATGGCAGTCATGGAGGTAACTCCGAGTGGACTTATATTACTAGAATTAATGAGCCCATACACAGTAGAAGATGTAAAACGACATACAGAAGCTGATTTTCAAATTAGTTCTAACTTACTAGTAATTGAATGAAGGGAGATGTAATATATGGAGCAATTAAAAAAGCAAGTTTGTGATTATATTGAGAGCCATGAAGAGGAAAGTGTGAAATTTTTAAAACGATTAATTCAAGAAAAGAGCGTATCTGGTGATGAAAGCGGAGCGCAGGCAATTGTGATTGAAAAATTACGTGAATTAGGTTTAGACCTTGATATATGGGAGCCTTCTTTTTCTAAAATGAAAGATCATCCTTATTTTGTATCACCCCGTACAAGTTTTTCAGATAGCCCAAATATTGTAGCAACTTTAAAAGGAAGTGGCGACGGGAAATCTATGATATTAAATGGGCATATTGATGTAGTTCCAGAAGGGGATGTGAATCAGTGGGAACATCATCCTTATAGCGGTGAGAAAATAGGAAATCGTATATATGGCCGTGGAACGACGGATATGAAAGGCGGAAATGTCGCACTTATGCTTGCGATGGAAGCGATTATTGAATCTAACATTGAATTAAAAGGAGACATCTATTTTCAAAGTGTAATAGAAGAGGAAAGTGGCGGAGCTGGGACATTAGCAACTATATTACGAGGATATAAGGCAGATGGTGTCATTATTCCAGAGCCTACTAATATGAAGTTTTTCCCGAAACAACAAGGTTCCATGTGGTTTCGTCTACGTGTAAAAGGGAAAGCTGCACACGGTGGAACGCGCTATGAAGGGGTTAGTGCAATTGAAAAAAGTATGTTTGTTATAGAACATGTAAGAAAGCTAGAGGAGAAAAGAAATAGTCGAATTACAGATCCGTTATTTAAAGGAATTCCGATTCCGATTCCAATTAACATTGGGAAAATTGAAGGAGGGAGTTGGCCAAGTTCTGTTCCCGATGAATTAATTTTAGAAGGAAGATGCGGTGTTGCGCCGAATGAGACTATAGAGGCGGCAAAAGAAGAGTTTGAGAATTGGATTGCTGAATTAAATGATGTGGACAATTGGTTTGTTGAAAATCCAGTAGAAGTAGAATGGTTTGGAGCGAGATGGGTTCCTGGTGAACTAGAAGAGAATCATGAACTCATTACGACACTTCATCACAACTTTGTTGAAATCGAAGGGAACGAACCGATTATTGAAGCATCTCCGTGGGGGACTGATGGAGGTTTATTTACACAAATTGCAAACGTACCAACAATAGTATTTGGTCCAGGAGAGACGAAAGTAGCACACTATCCAAACGAATATATAGAAGTTGATAAAATGATAGCTGCCGCAAAAATTATTGCATGTACATTACTAGATTGGTGTGAGGTGAAAAAATGAAATACTATGAATCTTTTAGAGAACAGACGAATTGTTATACAGTAGAAGGCGTTTTAGATTATTTTAATAAACGTATCCGGGTAGATCACTATACAGGAAATGTTGAAAGTATTATACAGACAATTGACGAACTAGCAGAGAAACATTCTTTCACTAAATGCATTATTAAAGGAAAGGGAGAGCATGTTTCAACATGGCTCTCTTTCGGTTTTTTGTTGGAAGCAACGATACCTCATTATTTTCAAGGACACGATGCATACTTTTTCGTGAAATATAATAATGATGAAAGACGAAATAGTATGTATTGGACTGAGGAAGATACTATATTAAGCGGTGTAAAAGCAAAAGAAATAAAAGAAAAAGTAGTTCCAGAGGAATTTTTGCTGAGAAAAGCGACTGAAGAAGATGCAGAAGAATTAGCAATTGTATTCGGAAAAGTGTTTGAAGTGTATCCGACACCTTTAAATGAAGCGAGTTATGTATTACAGACGATGAAAGAAGACGATACAATTTACTACGTATATGAATTTGAGGGGAAAATTATTAGTACAGCATCTGCAGAAATGAACATAAAGGAAGGGAATGCAGAATTAACAAATTGTGCTACTTTACCTGAATATCGTAAACATGGATTTATGAAAAGTTTACTAATTAAATTAGAGGAAGAGCTTCGAGAAAGATCTATTTTCTGCTCCTATACAATTGCTCGATCGCTTTCTTTCGGAATGAATGCTGCCTTTCATCAGTTAGGCTATACGTATACAGGAAGACTGGCGAATAATTGTTACATTTTCGATAAGTTGGAAGATATGAATATATGGGTGAAAAATCTATCTAGCTATTCGAAAGCAGTAAAAATTTCGCCTCAAAATTTGGCTGTAAAGCAAAACAGTTAGGTGGAGCTGGGTGTTCGAAAAGCCGTACTAATTAGAGTCTCGAGTTATCTAATGAAAATATAAAATTGATCAAAATTATAGAACGGAATCGTCATGCTTACAATCGCACATAGGTATGCCGAAAATTCGGCATATAATTGCTGAATTTTCGGCAAGAGGGGGGATGACATTGCTAGCAGTTTCGACACAAGAAGTCATTGAAGCGATTTTGGGCAGTATTGATGAGGCTATACACGCTGTAGATGAGAATGGAATTACAATATTTTATAATTCTGTAGCTGCAAAACACGATGGATCGAAGATTGAAAAAGTGTTAGGGAAACATCTGTTAGAAGCGTTCCCGTCTTTATCAAGGGAAACGAGTACATTGATGAAAGTACTAGATACAAAAAAACCTATCGTACATCAAGTACAGCATTATCAAAATTTAAATGGTGAAGATGTTTGTACAGTAAATACGACATTACCTATTTTTATAGATGGGAATATTGCTGGGGCTGTTGAAATTGCAAAGGATTACTCTACAATTCAAAAACTTACTGACACAATTGTTGATTTACAGTCGAAAATAAAGCGATCATCTAGAAAAAAAGTGATTAAAAAGCACGCTGCATTTGAGACGATAGTGACAAATGATACGCGGTTTAAACAGACGAAAGAGTTAGCACAAAAAGTAGCACCAACAGACGCGAATGTTTTAATATATGGTGAAACAGGAACAGGAAAAGAACTGTTCGTACAAGCAATTCATGAAGCTTCTAAAAGAAAAAATAAGCCATTTATTGCACAAAACTGTGCAGCTTTACCAGAGTCGCTACTAGAAAGTTTATTGTTTGGAACGACAAAAGGAAGCTATACAGGAGCGATTGAAAGAGCTGGGCTATTTGAACTGGTTGATGGTGGTACATTATTTTTAGATGAACTGAATTCAATGCCTCTTGATTTGCAGGCAAAAATGTTACGAGTGTTAGAAGATGGAGTCATTAGAAGAATTGGTGATAATAAGACGAGAAAAGTAGATGTTCGTGTTATTACCGCGATGAACCAGCCTCCAGAAATATGTTTACGAGAGAATAAAATTCGCACGGATTTATATTATCGCTTAAACGTATTTTCATTATATATCCCACCGCTTCGTGAAAGAACTGAGGATGTACTATTATTAGCATCTTATTTTTTGAAAGAATATAATAAAAGTTATAAAAAAGGTGTACTTCAAATTGATGAGGAAGCGAAAGATAGACTGCAAGCTTATCAGTGGCCTGGAAATGTCCGGGAGTTAAAACATACGATTGAACATGCTGTTATTATTGCAGAAGGAAATACATTAACAGCCAATTGTTTACCACGTATATTTCGGAAAGAGACGTTTTCGAAGAAGAAGGGTATAATGCCACTTAGAGAAGCACTTCATCAAACAGAAAAAGAATTGATAGATCAAGCGTTGATTGAAACGGAAGGGAATATATTACAAGCCGCAAAAATGTTGGGTATCCCTCGTCAAACGCTTCAATATAAACTGAGCAAGTACGACAAAACCGCCGAATAATCGGCGGTTTTTATGTGTTTGCACGAATAAAAGAGCGTTTACATATATAAATAGTAATGAATATGATGTTAAGTATTGATTTCATACAACGCTTAAAAATATTTTTTCGCTTATGTAATAGGGTTCTCCGCACAATTACTTATCAACAATGTAAAGTTGGCATAACTATTGCTTATATAAAGAATGAGCGTATAAAAAGGGGGAATAGCAATGTTACATGATGTATACAAACCAAATCGTCACTGGAAGGATATCGAATTATGGAAAGATGTTACTGAAGAGCAATGGAATGATTGGGTTTGGCAATTAACGAATACGATCAAAACGTTAGATGACTTAAGAAAAGTGATTAACTTAATACCTGAAGAAGAAGAGGGCGTTAAAATTTCAACGAAAACGATCCCGTTAAACATTACACCATACTATGCTTGGCTAATGAATCCTGATGATCCACGCTGTCCGATTCGGATGCAATCAGTACCGATTTCGGAAGAGTTATATAAAACAAAATATGATTTAGAAGATCCACTTCACGAAGATGAAGATTCACCAGTTCCAGGGCTAACACATCGTTATCCAGACCGTGTACTATTCCTAGTAACAAATCAATGTTCTATGTATTGTCGTTACTGTACACGCCGTCGTTTTAGTGGACAAATTGGAATGGGTGTACCGAAGAAACAATTAGATGATGCAATTACTTATATTCGTGAAACGCCACAAGTACGAGATGTATTAATCTCAGGTGGTGACGGACTTCTAATTAACGATAAAATTTTAGAATATGTATTAAAAAATTTAAGAGAGATTCCGCATGTTGAGATTATTCGTATCGGAACGAGAGCACCAGTAGTATTCCCACAACGTATTACAGAAAATTTATGTAACATTATTAAAAAATACCATCCAGTATGGTTAAATACACATTTCAATACATCTATTGAAATTACTGAAGAATCGAAAAAGGCATGTGAAATGTTAGCGAATGCTGGTGTTCCAGTCGGAAACCAAGCAGTAATTTTAGCTGGTATTAACGACAGCGTTCCAATTATGAAAAAACTTATGCATGACTTAGTAAAAATCCGTGTACGTCCATACTACATTTATCAATGTGACTTATCTGAAGGTATCGGTCACTTCCGTGCACCAGTATCTAAAGGTCTTGAAATTATTGAAGGTTTACGTGGACACACATCTGGTTATGCTGTTCCGACATTCGTTGTTGATGCGCCAGGTGGAGGCGGTAAAATTGCACTTCAACCAAACTATTTAATCTCACAAAGTGCAGATAAAGTTGTACTTCGTAACTTTGAAGGTGTTATTACGACGTATCCAGAGCCAGAGAGCTATATTCCAGGAAGAGCGGAAGGATACTTTAAAGAGATTTATCCGAACTACGAAGAAAAACGTTCAGATGTTGGTATCGCAGGTCTTATGAGCGATAAGAAATTTAACCTCGTTCCAGACGACTTACAGCGTATGAACCGTCGTAAAGACTACGAAGATAATGATACTCATGCATCTTTAAAAGATAAACGTGATAAGCGCGATCAATTAAAAGATAAAAAATACCAAGCACAAATGGCTAAATTAGAAGAAAACGACAAAAAAACTGAGGGTGATGCAGTATGAATTGTATGTGGTGTGACAGTACAGAAGCGAAAGAAAGCTTGAATACTGTATATTGGGAATTACCAGATGGTACGAAAGCCATTGAAATCCAAGAGACACCATGTATTTCTTGTTCCTCGTGCGGGATGGACTATCAATCAGACCATACAGTAAAAGAAATTGAAGATCAATTATTCTTAATTTACACGAAAGATTTACCAAAACAACTAACATATGAAGAATTAATGGGAAGACCACGTCTATTAAAAAGAAATTATTTCGACTTTTAACCAGCTTTTATGCTGGTTTTTTTCTTTTTTGCCTTGTATAATGTACCCAAGTTAGAAAGGTAGGGAATATTTTTGAAAAAGACATTTTACCATTATATGATGAAGCATCGTGCAGCTTTATTTAGAAATGAAATTTCAGATTTAGCAGAGGCGATGTATGATGATTTAAGTTTTCCGAAGCAATCTGAAGACTATGATGAAATTAGTTCATACTTAGAGTTGAGCGGAATGCTAGAAAGTATGTCTATATTTGATGAAGCCTGGGATTTATACATACAAGATAGATAAAAACTATTTGAAAACATACAGAATACATTACTTTATTTAAAGTGAAGTATTCTGTATGTTTTTTATTATGAAATTTGTTGATTTGAAGCTAGTCTAGTTACTAGCTTTTTTTTTGAGTGTAATGTAAATTTTATAAGATTATATTTTTTATTGAAAAAATTTATGAATATAAGCTTCTGTGATAAGCGTTTTTATGTAGGTTGCATATACTGATATCAAAATCACGACGTCAAAAAAAGGAGAGATAGAGATGGCAAGAAAAAAACAACCTAAATACAACGTAGGGGACATAGTCGTGATTACGCTATATGGAACCGTTGGGAAAATCACAAATATGAAGGTTTTAGATGGAGTTTATGTATACGAAGTCAATAATCACGATGGCTTTTACGTAGAGCAAACATTGCAGCACGTTACAGAGCAAGATATGAAAAAGGGCGATACGGAGTGGATTGAATTAAATTATAATTTTACGTTTGGTGATCTTGTGCAAGTAACTGGATATGATAAAGATGTTTTCCGTATTGTTGGTTTTCGTACAGAAGTATGGAGATATAAGAATGACGCATGGGAAGATACAATTTATGAATTGTCACGGATTACGGATGGTGAATGGTTAGAAGCGGATGAATCAGATTTAACGTTACTCGCCAATGCTCAAACGGCAAATGCAATTTTGAAGAAAATGAAACAAGATAAAGCAGGTATGAATAAATTAGATTTAGGGAAGTTAAAGTCAATTAACAACTCGAAAAAAGTGAGTGTTAAGACGAATCGTCAAGAAATCATTGATGGATTACTTGATATTTATAACGATTATCAATTATTGTTCGATACATTTAAAGATGAAGAATATAAAATTGTAATGGATGTTGTTCATAATTATTTAGTTAAATTGACAGAGAAAAAATAGTTAACTAGAAAGAGAGAATAAATTGAACAACAACATATGCAGTATAAGGTATGCCTACAACTATTAAAAAAATAAAAAGCCACTTTATAAGAGAGTCTGCCCATTGATCTTCATGCATGAACTCTTCTTTTGTTTGTCCTACTTCATATTGATTTTCCATTATTATTTCCCCCTTTGAATAGCTTGTACTACAATCGTATGTATCTCGTCCAAAGGTTATGACCTATAAAAAAATAAAATCTATTTTTCTAATCTCATATACATAATTTTGAGATTTTTTCATAAAACAGAAATAAAGGAGTGATGCTCATGAAGGAAATTGAAGTCGTGATTGATACGGAAGAGATTGCGGAGTTTTTTTATGAGCAACTAATTGAAAGAGGGTACGTCCCAAAACGAGAAGAAATTGAAGATCTCGCAGATATTACATTTGAGTATTTATTAGAGAAATGCATGATTGATGAAGTTTTTGATGAAGAGGATGAATGAAAGTAACGACGGGCATAACTCGTCGTTTTTTACTCTTTACAAACCTGTCACAAATATAGTCAATAATTATTGGTATAATGAAAAGGAAATTTTACTCAAGAGGTGAAGGAATGTTCAAAAAAATTATTGATTCTTTATTAGGAAAGAAAAAATATCGTTCGTATTCAAGTAGTGATTATCGTCGTAGAGGGCGCTCGTATTCAAGTAGCGATTATAAACGACGTTCATCTGGTTATGGACATCAACATTATAAAAGAAAACGTAAAAGCCGTAGCTTCTTTTCAAGCAGCTGATGAAATGGCGTCGTGTACTAGCATTATTTGATAGACCACTGCGAAAAAATACAATTGTTGCAGAGCGTTATAAAATTGAATCAGTAATTGGAATGGGCAGTTATGGGGTTACATATGTCGTTAATGATTTACAAATAAATAGATATAAAGTCTTAAAACAATTAAGACAAAGTAAACAAAGATATGAGTCTGGTAGAAGATCATTTGAACAAGAGAAAATGATTTTACAAACATTAAATCATCATGCAATTCCTAGTCTATATGATCATTTCCTATGGGAGAAAAAGAGCTTCTTTGTGATGGAGTACATGCCTGGTAAAAATTTTGAAGATTATATTTTCATAGATGGGTATGTATATACAGAACGTGAAGTTTTTGAGATTTTATATGAAATATTAGAAATTGTATCGGTGTTTCATAGTGAAGGCATTATTCATCGAGATTTACGCATTCCAAACATACTAATGAAAGAAAATCAAATTAGTATTATTGATTTTGGATTGGCTAAATGGAAAGGTGAGGATGATGAGCGAGCTACAACTTACGAAGGTGAACAAGCTTTGATGCGAGAAGTTCACTTTCGTAGCGACTTTTATGCGCTCGGTCATTTCTCATTATTTTTATTATATGCAGGATATGAATCTAATGAAAAACAGGAAAAACCATGGTACGAAGAATTAACTTTGGAACATTATACTCGCGAAATGCTTATGCGAATGTTACAAATAAAAACGCCGTACTATGAGAATGTACAAGATTTAAAACAAGATGTAGCTTCTGCTTTAGAAAGGATGGAGACTCCATGTTTCAAAAGTTTTTAGCAAGCGTTGGTATTGGAAGGGCAAAGGTAGATACTGTTCTTGAAAAAGATGAGTATATTGTTGGGGAAGAAATAGTTGGAAAAGTTCATATAACTGGAGGTTCAGTTAGCCAACAAATTGAAAGCATTTACTTAACATTATCGACGTCGTATGTACGAGAAGTGGATGATAAAAAAGTAACAACAACATATGATTTAGAGCGAGTACGCTTAACCGAACCTTTTTCTGTAGAACCGAATGAAACAGTTGACATTCCATTTTCTTTTCCAATGCCAATTGAAGCACCACTTACACTTGGTATGAAAACGGTTTGGATTCATACAGGTCTTGATATTAAACGTAGTATAGACCCAAGTGACCGCGACTACGTTCAAGTGTTACCCAATGCATTATTAAGTAGTGTTTTAGATAGTGTAAATGAATTAGGGTTTAAAGCACGTCATATAGAATGTGAAGAATTACCGCATCGATTACGTAAGCAAGTTCCATTCGCACAAGAATTTGAGTTTATTCCGGTTTCTGGAGAGTACTATGGGAAATTAGATGAATTAGAATTATTAATCTTGCCACGTGCATACGACCGATTAGAAATAATTATGGAAGTAGATAGAAAATCACGTGGATTAGCTGGTTTATTCGCTGAGGCACTTGATCTTGATGAGAAGGTGATTCGTTTTACCGTAACAAGAGAAGATATCCCTGAGATGAAGCAAAAAATTAATAATTATATTTTTTAATAAACTATGCATAAAAAAGAAATGGAGAGGAAAACTAAAACAACCGCTCCATTTTTTTGCATAGTGAGGTTATGTATGTGAAACGATATCGACATTTATACTTGCTAAGTTTTACGTTACTCATTTGTTTTGTCGTATTATCACTTTCGTATCATACCGCTTGTATTGAGAACTTTGACAATATAGTCGCACATTTTATTCAAAGCTTTCGAAACGATTATTTGACGACCTATTTTACTTGGGTGTCTTTTATCGGTTCCAAAAGAATATATTTTCCATTACTCATTATTCTTGTAATGTATTTTCTCGTTAGAAAAAAGTTGCTTAGTGCGTTGCTTCTAACAATTAATTACTACGGATCTCGTTATTTAAACAGTATGCTTAAACTATGGTACGAACGAGCAAGACCTGATGTCACGCAGCTTGTTACTGCAACTGGATATAGTTTTCCGAGCGGTCATACGATGAATGCTACTGCTTTTTTAGGATTTATTGCATACGTCACAATTACTGAAGAGCGTATTTCGTTGCATAAAAAATTGTTAATTATTCTTATAGCAAGCTTTGTTGTATTATCTATTTCAGTTAGCCGAATATATCTTGGCGTGCACTATCCATCTGACATATTAGCAGGATGGGCAGCCGGCGGTAGCTGGCTCGTTTTATGTGTTATATTCCATAAAACGTTTATAAAAAAAGAACCTATGTCATAATAGGTTCTTTTTTCATTGGCTCAACATGAATGTGTGCATGGTAAATTCCAAACTTTTTGCGAAGCATAGCTTCGATGTTGTCGGTAATACAGTGACTTTCTCCAACATCCATACGAGCATCTACTTCAATTGTAATATCAACGTACGTTTGATTCCCGTACATACGTGCTCGAATATCTACAATGTTTTCCACACCGCCAATATGCTCAATAGCATCAGCGTATTCTTCCATTTTATCAGGATCAATTCCATCTGTAAGCATATGAGAAGATTCTACGAAAATCTCCCATGCAGTTTTACAAATAATAAGACCGACAATTAAAGCGGCAATAGGGTCTAAAATAGGCATTTGGAACTGAGAACCGACAATACCTACTACAGTACCAATACTTACGAGTGCATCTGATAAGTTATCCTTTGCAGCGGCTTCTAATGATTTACTTTTTGTTCGTGCTGCAATTTTTTTCGTATACAAATACACGCAATACATAACGACAGCAGAAAATAAAGCAACCCATGCAGCGAGTACATTAGGCGCTGCGTGTTTCGGATTTAAGAAAGATTGAATGGCACTAATAACAACTTCTAATCCGACTGTTGCCATAATGAAGGAAGCAACAAGTGATGCGATTTGTTCGGCCCGCGAATGCCCATACGGATGATCTGGGTCACGAGGTTTACGAGATATTTTTAGACCAATTAATATTGCTAAAGAAGCACCGATATCCGTTAAGTTATTTAAACCGTCAGCACGCAATGCGCTAGAGAGGGTAATATAACTGATGATGATTTTCATAGAGGATAAAAATATGTAGGCCATAATGCTGACAATAGCACCTTTATCAGCTTCTTTATGAGAAAGAGTATCCATTTTAATCACTCACCTTTCTTTAAAGGAATTTCTTTCTATAAATAGAGTATCAAACGAAAGTCGTGTGGGTCTATACAAACATTGTTGACGTTTTATAGCTTTTTAAGAAGGGGATAACAAAGTTTCGTGAAGGAAAAATATGTTGAAAAGTACAAAGTCAGGGTGTGAACCTAATTAGAGTTTATTTACTAAAGAGATAGGAGGGTAGATGGATGAAGAAGCGAATACTTTTCTTACTATGTACTATTCTTATAATGACAGGGTGTAATTCATTAAACGATGAAAAACATCAAAAGATAATTGTGAAAACAGATGAAAGCCCTCTGAAAAATATTTTCCAGAGGGCTTTTATTTTAGTATGCTTCTAAAAACTCAGTAACTTGCTCTTCAGTTTTTGCATTAGCACTATGTAAGTGGCCTAGCTTCTCACTATTTTGGTATACAAGTAAACTTGGAATACCCATTACTTGATACTCTTCAGCGATACTTGGAAACTCATCTTTATTAATAGAATACCATTCAAATTTATTGAACTCTTCCATTACATCTCCGATAAAGTTGTCCATACGTACGCAATCTGGGCACCATGTAGTAAAGAACTTAACAATTACAGGCTCCTCGCTTGCGATGATGTCTTTGAATTCTTGTTCTGTTTTAATTTCTTTCATAAGTAAAACTCCTTTCAATATTACACGAATTTATATGCAAAATTCGTATTTGCAAACATGTTGCAAACTTATTATTTGTTTTTTAGTTTTGTAGTTCGTTCACACTTATAAAACTGTATTTTAAATTGTATATAACATGACTGCACTTCTAAGTGTGAAAATAACGGAACCTCACTTTTCTTTATAAGCTTTTTCCAGGATTGTGTCAAACTTCTGAATTTTATACAGCAATTAAAGAAGCCCACACTTTGATTGAGTGTGGGCAGAGTGACTAAAATTAATCGCTTATTAATTTCGAATAGATATTTAAATCGATAAGCTTTCCAGCTGATTTTTCGCTCTTTCTCAGAGTCCCTTCAAAAGTAAAGTTTAATTTTTCTAATACCTTTATGGAATTTACATTTGCAGGTTCAACTTTTGCTTCAACACGATATAGTTTTAAATGTGTAAAAGCATAATCTAATAAAGAGGATATTGCTTCAGGGGCATATCCTTTACCCCAAAATTTTTTTGAAATATCATAACCAATCCCAGTCTTTGAGTTTTCAAAATCTAAGGAATTATAGCCACATGAACCGATAATGTGATTAGATTCTTTTTCAATAATAGTAAAACGTATAGCTTTATTATTTTGAGCGAGTTCGTTAAGAAATTGAATCATATCTTTTGCCTGGCTTTCATCGGTGAAATTACTTATATTCATGAATTTAGTAATATCAGGATCAGACCATATTTTAAACATACTTAATGAATCAGATGCTTTCATTTGCCTTAAATATAATCGTTGTGTGTGTAGTTCAGTAATCAATACTTTTACCTCCGTTATGTTGTAAGAATAGGTAGTTTAAAAATATTGATATCTGCGCATAATTCAGTCCCTTCTAGATTAATTAACTTTTATTATACAAGAAAATTACTACAGTGAACAAAGGCGTTAATTGGTTTAGCTATTTTCTATAATTGATGGAATCAGAGAGACAAAGGAACATGGTTTCAGTGGATTTAAAGATTTTAGCCCGCTATTTGTGAGCAGTAAGACCCCACCTTAAAATTCAGCAGAAGCAAAGAAGTTAGGTGGGGGTCGGGCTGCCCGTAAAAGCCCGATTGGTGAGGGCTAATAATCAGTGGGGGATGAACACCCCCCATTGATTAGAGTTTCACTTTATTCAATTCTTTAACAAACCCCTTATCTGGAAATTAAAGAACGCCTTGGGAGAAAGGCGTTCCATGACCAAGGAATGTATGGAAAATGATACTAAATGATTCATAATGAGATGATCATAAGTATTGTATGTATTTCTCTAATGTATGTGAAGTCTTTATTTCATAATATCGAAAAAGAACATGCATATAAGCATGCTCTTTCACAAGAAAGATAGATTTCTATGAGTGGATGCCTCCATACAATAATATATGCTTGTCCAGTTAAAAGGTGAAAAGTTTTATTAAAATCGTTATTTCAATGGAGAAGCCCTAGGATTAGGAGGCTAGGGCTTCAAGTCATGGTATATCTCACACGAAATTATAAAAAGAAAAGAACGTATTGAAGATAACACATGAATATTTCATATTTTATTATAAAAACTGTATAAGGCTAGAATTTATATAAATGTAATGGAAATTAATTAATAAAAAACTTTATTAGGGATTTGCCTTAATCATTTATAACAGTCAAGAATATTTATAAAATATGACTGTAGAAACAGGTCCGATTTTTATAACGATGGAGGGAATTGGTGTGGACATAACTCAAAGTATGGCCAGAATAGTGGTTAATGGGAAAGATATTCCGTTTACTTCAGTTAGAACTTCAATATGGAATCAAGGACCTGTAAATGATTTAATTGTTTCGACAAATCGGAGAGTCGAGGAGTTTTATCAATTTATGTGGTCACAAGTGCCAGTTACGCTCACAATGTATTTTCTTCAGGGAGCGGACTTGATGAGATTTGCTAGAATTGTTGGAATCGATCAAAGTGTAACGGGAGAATATATATATCATTTCTTTTGGGGATAAAATGAATTTAAAGCAGTTTAATAGCTGTTTTTTTATTTTATAGAGACATGATTCGAAGGCGAAGAATATGTATGGCTAGGAAGAGTAGTTTAGATCGTGATATAGATAAATTATTATCGCTTCTAAGTTTTTAAAAAATTTTCAAGAAAATCGGGAGGTTCTAATTGGATATATATCAACGCTTAGTTATTAATAGGAAATATAATGAAGGTTAAAAAGTTTAATGGGAATTTATTTATTTTTTCCAATCATAAAATGCGCAATTTATGTGAAGAGAATAATGACTAGTAAGTGGTTTAATACATTTAAAGATAGGAACATAAAAAAAGCGGTGTTAGTAATATGTATTATACAAAACAATGTAGAGAAACGATCAATATATAGGTGTTATTTTTAAGGATGTTTGTTTTTATAAGACAATATAATAAAGAAGGAACAGGTTAAGGGACAGTTTGAATTTCTAACAGAGAGCTGTGTGATTAAATAGGATAAAAGTAATTATTTAATGTTGGGATAGGTTATAAATGGAGAACCAATTAAAAGAAATATTTGGTGCATTGATAGCAGCTATAGGTACAATAACTTCCGCTATTGGAAGTACACCGTTCTATTTTATAAGCAGTAATGTAAGGGAGAATCTGAATATATATGGAAACACATTGCAAGCAGTTGGTAACGCTTTAGAGGCTGATGGTCAAGGGGAAATTTCCTTTGAAAAAATTGGAAACGAAATCCAATCAATTGGTAATGTAACTGTAATATCAGGGTTAGTTATTGATTTTACAGATGAAACAAAAGTTAAATTAGTTATTTCTGGAAATTGGGCGCAGGCTTTAGGAGGACTTACAGCATTAGCAGATGAATTTGAAGATACTTCAGATAAAGATGAGTCTTTTAATGTTGTAGGAAACTTATTGCAAGCTATAGGAAATTCCTTGCAAGCGATTGGAGGGATATATGAGCTAAAAAGTATTAGAACAGATCGGCAGGATAGTAAAGAAAATCTAGTAAATGATACAGGGGAAAATTTAGACAATCAAGCAAATAGTGAACCGGATAAAAAGAAAGAAGGCCAGTCAATAGATATCATAGGAAGTTGGATCCAAGCCGTAGGTTCTGTATTTTCATTAATTGGACAAATACGTGAAGAAAGTGAGGAGTTAGAAGGGGATGATAAATAGACTAGTTTTAAAAGAACCTCATATAGTGCGCATATTTAATGGTAAGAAACTTTTTTATTGAATTCTAAGTTTAAAATTATATGATGCAGTAGGTAAAATGGGTTTAAGGAGTATTATTAGTTTAATAAAAAAGAGCTGTTAGTAAAAACTAAAAGATTTCATAAAAACTGGTAATAGAAACTGCTTTTTAGAAAATAACTTATACTTATTAATAATGGAATAGTAAATTTAAATTGAGAGAATGAAAGAGAGCTCCTATGGAAAGAGGCTCTTTAATTAATAAATTATTGTAATGGAACCAACGCTAAAATCAAATTAATTCCGCTATTTGCGGGCAGTAAGATCCCTACCTCAAAATTAAGCGCAAGCAAAGAAGTTAGGTGGAGATCAGGCTGCCCGTAAATGCCCAATTGGTGAGGACTGATTAAAGTTTCACTTTATTAATACATTTTAGTGTTATCACTATATTTTTGAAAAGACATATGAATAACCTTGCTTTTTGAAGAATGATTTCTATATAAAAACCATATGCTATTTTGTAAGAAAAGAAAATAGCTTATAATTTATTAAATGCTCATTAAGAGTGCCTTTTGTATATGTTTGCAACCTCGGATGTGACTGCTTTTTTATTGAACATAATGACCGTTTAAATAGAAGGTTAATAGTGCGGAAGACATTAGAAGAATTAGAAAAATGTTATTAAATGAAGGAGTAGAATATGTAGCTGTTCAGATTAGAATGGATGGATTTTCTAGTGATGAAGTAATTGTTAACGACAAATATAACATATATTCGAAACTAGCATATTACAAGGAAACGTACAATGAGGATTTAGAACATAGATGGAATCCAGGAGTTCGTATTGTAGGTTTTGCATATGGCTATTCGTTCTCAGGAATTAAACGTGAATTAGTAGGATTGTTAGTTTAGTAGTAATGAAACTTATGACGAATATTTCGATAGATACCATTATCCAAGTGGTGTCTTTTTTATTGTTAAGGAATAAATAAAAAAGAGAGTTTAAACCCTCTTTTTTATAATTATCTAACTATTATGCGCAAATTGGAATTCCTAATGCTATTAGAGTCAATGCTACTTGAAGAGAAAGCTCTAATCTAGCAATTTCGATTCCAGCAACTGAAACCACTAAAAGAGGTTGTCCATTAACGAACAAAACACAACTTTCCATGCTTACGCCTCCTTTCTAGTAATCTAATATAGTATATGGATTAAACTTTAAAAGTGTAATAGTTAAATGTATGAATTTAATATAATTAATAAATTAAACTATTATATTTAATAAATTAAAATTGACCTAACAGCTGCTTTTTTGTCACTTTATAAGAAGGGTCAGAATATATTAGAAGTATAAAAATTATAGGAGTGATAGATATGTTCTTTGCAAAATTGCGTGGTAGAAATGAAGTTCCACCAGTAGAAACAGATGCTCGAGGAGAGGGTTTCTTTAAATTAAGTCGGGACGAGCTTAGCCTAAGGTTCAAGTTAGATTTATTCAATATAGAGGATGTAGTAGCTGCCCATCTGCATCTTGGATTAAAAGGAACGAACGGCCCTGTTGTAGCTTTTTTATTTGGACCGATAACAAATCCAGTTTCAATAGAGTGCGCAACTCTTACGGGAATGATTACTCAAGAAGATTTGGTTGGACCGTTAGCGGGTCAAACATTAGGCACTCTTGTAAATGAGATTATATCTGGAAACATATATATTAATGTTCATACAGTACAACATCCTAATGGTGAAATTCGTGGACAACTAAATTATTGCTAATGAATAATGGTAGTAGGAAAATTTAGCGAGAAACAAAAAGCATCCGTTGAGGGTGCTTTTATTTGGAGAATGATATTTAGATTAAAAATGTTTAAACTTAATAAAAGCTAGTGAATTAGCTTTCAGCACTCACTGAAATATAGAATCATAACATACTTTGTAATAACTTATACGAAAGTGAGTTGAAAATCATGTTTTATTCATATTTTAATTCTGAAACTGGTATGCGACCAGCGTATGGTACATCTATAACGTATAGTGGAGCACAAAGTACAGTCCAAGCTATTCAACAAGCATTGCAAATGCAACAACAATTGCAAATGCAGCAAGGTGTACAACCGTATTATTCATCCGTAGAGTATTTTTACCCAGTACATCAAGTTACACCGTACGGAAGTTCTTTTCTGACTATTCCATATGGAGCTGTATACAACTTATAACTAGTAAGGAATGAAGTGATGTATATAAATAAGGGTGCAGGTTAATAGCGCCCTTATGAATAATAAGAATAGCTAGTCCAAACCTTATAAATCAATCTTACATAATATGTAGTAATAAGTTTGAAAGGGGAATTAGTATGTCTTGTTATTACTACTGTAAGCATTGTAAGGAGTATAAAAAGAAGCATCATGATTGTTGTAAGAACACTAGTAAGTGTCATGATAACAAGGACAATCTTGTTAGAGCATCGGCATTTAGAGCTAGAAATACTGTGAATCAAAATGTTCCTGCTAATACTTTTGTGAAAGTGTTATTTCAAAATGAACAATTTGATTTAGCGAATGAGTATAATCCAGCAACATCTATTTTTATGCCGAAGACTAAAGGTGTATATTCTATTATTGGAACGATTGGTTTCTTTCCAAACAATCCAACTTTAAATTATAGAGCGCGTGTAGAAATTCGTGTGAATGGAAACGCAGCGATAGCTATAGATAATGACTTTTTTGGTCCAATCAGTTTTGGAAATGTAGTAAGTGTTTCGACGATTGTTCAATTGAATGCAGGGGATGAAGTTGAGATTTATGCACAAAGTAGTATAGATGGGGTTTTAAGTCCTTTAGAAGATGGGGCACATTTTGAAGCAGCAAGATTTCCTTCGCCGATTAAATAAAGTCATTAAACATTGAGTTTACAGAAGCTTAAAGGTAAATCCTCACCGAAATGGTGAGGGTTTTTTACTCTATTAAAAATAGTAACAGGTCGTCCAAGCTATTCTAATCTATATAGCATACTATATAAAAATAAGTGTAAAGGGGGACTAACTATGTCTTATTATTACTGTAAGTATTGTAAAGATTACAAAAAGGAAAGTCATGATTGTTATAGAAAAAGTAGTAAATGTGATAGGAAGTATGTAAAGGTGAAGTGTTGTGATGATAAGAAAGAGGAGCTTGTAAGGGCATCGGCATTTAGAGCTGTGAATACAGTTAATCAACCTGTTCTAGCAAATACTCCTGTTAAAGTATTATTTCAAAATGAACAATTTGATCTAGCGAATGAATATAATCCAGTAACATCCATTTTCACTCCGAAAACTAGAGGGGTATATAGTGTATTAGGAAATATAACATTTTCTCCAAATGATTTTAATGTGAATTACAGAGCTAGAGTAGAAATTCGTGTAAATGGAAATCCAGCAATAGCGATAGATAATGATTTCTTTGGAACAGGAGT
Organism: Bacillus sp. M13(2017); assembly: GCF_002218325.1. NCBI lineage: Bacteria > Bacillati > Bacillota > Bacilli > Caryophanales > Bacillaceae > Bacillus > Bacillus sp. M13(2017). The sequence goes on from NZ_KZ268501.1 coordinate 215,217, forward strand.
ATTTTTTAATAATGATGTTTCAGTAACTACTATTCTTCAATTAGAAGCAGGAGATTCAGTTGAAGTTTTTGCAGAAAGTAGTATTGCGGGCGTAATTGTACAAAATGTTAATGGTTTAAATACGGTTCACTTTGAAGCGGCAAGATTTCCTTCTCCAATTAAATAAAACAGATCATTAAATGTTTTTTAGTAGGTTTAGTTAATCCCCTTACCAAATGGTGGGGGATTATTATTGTTTTTCTAAAATATATAAGTAAACAGGTAAAGTGTAGTTTAATTTGTAGAGGCTTTAACCTTATTCAGATAATGAAAAAAATAATATGTAAATAAGTAACATGCTTCTGAAAACTCAGTGTTAGTAAGTTTACTAGTTTTTTTATAGAACAAGAAAGACGAAATACATAAAAGATCGTATCATTACGTTTTTTCTTTACTATATAGAAATTACATATTGAACATAAATTTGTGTAGGGAATGCTAGTACACTGAAAAGAATAACATAAAGGCGATTACACTATATAAAAACAAAATCAATCCTATTGGATGCAGCTTGAACATATTTGACCTCCTTGAGTACATAAAGAATTTTAATATATTGTTGGTCAATTTAGAAGGGGACGGTTACATAAAAAAAGAGCATACATAATAAGTACGCTCCAAAGAAAGATAGGTTTTATGAGTGGATAATCTCCATACGATAATATATGTCCTTTTAATAAAAACGTGTAAAAAATCAATGAATTATCAATGGAATATCATAAAATGAGTAATTTTAGTCTAGGAATGCAGTCATTTTCTTTCTCAGTTATTTTAGGTAACAAAGTTGTGAAAATCGTGCATTATGCGGACTAACAACGGGATAACAATCGTACTTCAGTTACATATTTCTTAAAGTCTGGATATTGCGTGATAGTTTGACATTTTGGGGTGCATAGTTGATTAATAATAGACACATTTGTAATTACTTCGTTACAAGGACCGAAAAATGTAACTTTTAGCTTTGAATTTGGTGGGATTTTGAACACGATAGGCTTTTTTTCCATGAAATCAGCTCCTAATATTGAGTATTATAATTTAATGGATATAGAGTCGTATTAGTATAATATGAAATTTCAGTGGATTTGCTTATAATAAAGAATTTCATAGTAGTAAAAGTGCTTAAAGATGTAAAAGGGAAATTGAGAATGCGAAATAAAATGTTTAATTAATATAATCAATAAATACGAAAATAGTTAATATAACTAATACATTTTTTAATTTGTTACATATTATGTTAGTAAGAATGGTATAAGGAGGTAATATAAAGTAGTGGAAGAAAATGTACAAGCTCAGCTTTCGCCACCGTGGATCACATATTTTAATGAATTGAAAAATTCAATAGGTGCTGATCCAACTGTTACAGTTGGGCCACTTATTCCTGTTGGTGGTAATTATATTATTTTAGTGCATGCGTTAAGCAACGAAAAAGCGAGAGCATTAGCAACGCTTTTAAAATCTTTTGTACAATTTGGGAATGTAAGTGTGACAGTTATTGTAACGAATAATGAGAATGAAATTGTAAATCCATTTCCTTGTCCACTAGATGCATTTGAAATAGCTCATTTATTTCAAGTAGCACTAGAAAATAATCCTTATTTTGAACAAGTTGTGGTACAGCCTCAGTTCCCTGGCGGACCGAATGTTGTCTTTCCGGTTTTCGCTGCGGAAGTCATTCAGTTTTTCAATGACGATATTTCTAACTTATGTCAAACGTTTACAGGTGTTGCTGCCAATGTATTTCGTGATGTAATGAATGATGAGATTTGTGGTATCCCAATTCTATTTTCCACAAGTTGTGTTATGAGCAGTGAAAATCAAGAATTACAAAATACAGATTTAGCACCAAAGTTGTTTTATTAAACTGTAAAAAGACATTTTCATTAATAGAAAATGTCTTTTTTTATGCACCAATAGTTTTCAGGTTGGAAAATTGTGATTTAAAAGGAGTAAACTTCAATTAATTAAAATTTTTCTAAATCTCAAATTTCATGTAGAGGTAGTAATTTTGACTTAAGAATATATAGAAAATGAGGGATGAAATTTTTTAGTTGAAAGGAAATCGATACTGAAAGTTATAACTTAATAATATAGGGGATTTTTTCTAATATATGTAAAAATGATTGGTAGGACGAGATTACATAATAAATGAATAGTAGGGTGTATTTCGAATATTTTATGTGGCATACATGTTAAAGTTTATAGAAATATTTCTGAAAGAGAATATATTTTGAAAAACGGTAAAGATTCTTTTTACTTATATTATAGATAGCTAGTTTTAGAGAGCTGAGGCTTACAATAAAACTAGCTATGAATAGGACATTCAAAAGGAGCTGGAATGTATGGGGTATATTGTAGACATTTCAAAATGGAATGGAACTATCAATTGGGATATTGCAGCATCTCAGCTAGATTTAGTGATTGCTAGAGTTCAAGATGGCTCTAATACGGTGGATTTTATGTATCAAAATTATGTTAGTGAAATGAAAAAGCATAGTATCCCATTTGGTAATTATGCTTTTTGCCGTTTTATATCTATTGCTGATGCGAAGAAAGAGGCGCAAGATTTTTGGAATCGTGGTGATCAATCTGCTAAGTTTTGGGTAGCGGACGTAGAAGTTCAAACGATGGCAGATATGCAAGGCGGGACACAGGCATTTATTGATGAATTACGCCGTTTAGGTGCGGAAAAAGTAGGATTATATGTAGGGCATCACACGTATCTATCATTTGGAGCACGTAATATTGAAGCTGATTTCGTATGGATCCCTCGTTATGAAGGGAATAAGCCAGCATATTCATGTGATATGTGGCAATATACGGATTCAGGGAATGTTCCTGGGATTGGGAAATGTGATCTGAATCGATTAGTAGGAAATAAGTCACTTTCTTGGTTTATAGATTCCAACAAAGCAAATCAATCTAACATAGTGTATACACAGCAACCGAATGGCATTGGTATTGCAGTTTCGAAATATCCTGATGGATATGGAATAAATTTATATGAAAACCCCATGAATCCCCAATTTACAGGTACACTCACTCAGAAAATTCCATATTTAATCTTAGCAGGTTATTGGGGAGGCGGTGAGCAAGATATGATTTGTTTAGGGAACGATAAGCAGTGGGTATATTTAAAACATTTTAATGTGAAATGGTTTTATGCAACTTCAAAATATCCTGTCGGTTACGGAGTAAATTATTATGAAGAGCCTGAATGTATGAATTATAAAGGAAACATAGATGGATCGAAATCTTTTCGAGTGTGGGGTAGAGTGGGAAATGCGGTAGATATCGGGCAGAATAGTTGGATACCTGAAAAACATGTAATTATTAAGCAACTATAGAAGCTATATTTTTTTGAGAATTATATAAAGAGTCTTCTTACTATGCATAGTAAGAAGACTCTTTATATTTAAAAATGAAAATACATGATACATAGTCAACTCATATGAAATGAATTACATGTAGAAAACACACTGTTTTCACAATGACTGTGTATAGTTAATTTGCATAATGATAAAAGTGAGGTATTTGAATTGAAAAAGAAGAAAATATTTATTGGAACAATTATTTCATGCATGATGCTAGCATTATCTGCATGTGGTTCCTCAGACAACGTAGTAACATCAAAAGTAGGAAATGTTACAGAGAAAGAATTAAGTAAAGAATTACGACAACAATATGGAGAAAGTACTTTATATCAAATGATGTTAAGTAAGGCATTGTTAGATAAATATAAAGTTTCAGATGAGGAAGCAAAAAAGAAAGTAGAAGAAGCAAAAGATAAAATGGGCGAGAACTTTAAATCGACTTTAGAACAACTTGGGTTGAAAAATGAAGATGAATTAAAAGAAAAAATGAAGCCAGAAATTGCATTTGAGAAAGCGATTAAAGCAACAGTTACAGATAAAGATGTGAAAGATAACTATAAACCAGAAATGAAAGTAAGTCACATTTTAGTGAAAGATGAAAAAACGGCTAAAGAAATAAAGGAGAAAGTAAATAATGGTGAAGATTTTGCTGCCTTAGCAAAACAGTATTCAGAAGATACTGGTTCAAAGGAACAGGGTGGGGAAATATCTAGTTTTGCTCCTGGGCAAACAGTGAAAGAATTTGAGGAAGCTGCGTATAAATTAGATGCAGGCCAAGTAAGTGAGCCGGTTAAAACAACTTACGGTTACCATATTATTAAAGTGACGGATAAAAAAGAATTGAAGCCATTTGATGAAGTAAAGGATAAAATTCGTAAAGATATAGAACAACAAAGACTACAAGATACGACAGGTAAATGGAAACAACAAGTAGTCAATGATTTATTGAAAGATGCTGATATTAAAGTGAATAATAAAGAATTTAAAGATACATTTAAATTTCTAGAAAAGAAATAATGACTGTAATCATAATTAGAAAAGGGAACTCATATAGAGTTCCCTTTTTCTAATTAGTGTGTGAGTTATAAATAGATAGTAAGACAATACAATATTACATTTAAATATTAAGAATTACAATGGGAAATTATGGATTATAATTATTTCAACGAAAGTGAATATTCTACGGTTTTCATTATGCAAGTTTATTACATATATTTACTCTTTAATAATGGATATCGAACATAATTTAAAAAATAATACATATAATGTTTTTGAATAAATATTTAACATGGATAATTAGTAAAAAGCTGAGCATTCGATTGGAAAGGATGTTCTTTTTCATATGAAAATTTTAGGATAAAGAATGAATTGTTTTAAACGCGTCATTTACCACATCAATAAATTAAGGTGGTGGAGAATATATGAAAGTAATCTTTCAAGGAGAGGGCGGCGCGAAAATTTTTGAGTCATATGATGAAAATGTAAGTGATTTATTAGCTATATTAAAAGAAACGAAAGGGATTAAAATCGGGATGGTTGAGTATAAAGTGTTAAAGTACGAACTTAATTATTTTCGTCATCCGAAAAAAGCGGATACAGAGAGAGAGTTACATATAATAGTACAACCTAAGTATATGTAATAAAATATAATAATAAAAATCATTGATTCAGTTTTGTAAAGTTCCATAGAGTATGTAAGAAAAGAGAGTGTTGTAAATGCTCTCTTTTCTTATGCTTTGTGAGTTCGTTCATCATAGTATATGTTTTCAGTTATAGATGGTTAATAAACGATAAAAATTTAAAACTTTTTCGTTTAGGCAGGGATTTTATATTTGAGTAAATAAATATACTATGAAGTATTTTTTATACGAATACTGGAGGAGTATAAAATGAGTTTAGCAAGTTACATAGGCTGTAATATAGAAATTCCGTTAACGGATCCGGATTCTAATAATCTAATTGTTTTTGGACCGTGTTTTTCAGATGAAAGTATGCTTGAAATTGTACAAGATTATCAATTCCAAACAAATTACACATATGAGGTTTCAACTAGTTGGGGAATTGAACTTGTCGAGTGGCAAAATGTAAAGGAAAAAAAGAAGCGAAAGAAAAACTTTTAACTTTATGCAAGATTATGGAAGGTTATTTGGAAGATGGAGACTATTTCGAATTATGTAGTTGTTGGGTTGGTGATGAAGATAAGGAACGAGTAGGGGAATTGAACTTAAAAATAAATCATTTTAATATAGATGAATTATGTATTCCAGAAAGAACATTAGTTAGGATAGAAAAATAAGCTTTGAAATATTTTTTAGAAAAAGGCGATTTCACTTTGGGTGAAGTCGCCTTTTAGTTGTTATATGCATGTTATATAAGAAATGAGAAGTTTATTTGATAAAGGAAAAAAGTATGGAGATAAATAAAATTATGTTTTTTGTTAAGAAATAATAAGTATGGCTCTTCTCAAAAGAACGTAAGTTCGTGTATAATAAGAACGAATGTTCTTTTAAGAGGTAACCTAATTATAGTTTAGAAGTAAATCCGAGTTTAGTGAGTATTAAAAATAACTAAGGGATAGTATGGCTAAATAAATGTATAAATGATCAAGGAGATAAAAAATGAACGATGTAAAGATACAAAAAGAAGAAAGAGAGTGGGTTCCGTTTACAGTAATGTCCGAACAACTTTTAAATATGAGAAAGATTATTGGAGAGAAATTAAAAGTACAAAAACCGCTTTTAACAAATGAAGCAAAAGAGAGAATTTCTGATAAATTATTAACGTCATTATTGTCTGAGAAAGAAATATTGGTAACATATTTTGAAGATGGTTACATACTAACAAGCTACATGACTGTTGTACATATCAATCCGGTAAAACAAATTGTAATTTGTACAGACGCCTTTTATAAAACTTACGTATTTAACGCTATGGATATTATTGAAATAACGTAAAAGAAGCTGAATATTAAATGGCAGCTTCTTTTATTTCTGATTTATGAGACAAATAATACAAGAAAAAGCAGCTAGCTTCGTGCTAGCTGCTGAGCCCCAGGGAAAGGGAGAAAAAGATAGGGTACTCCAAAATCAACAAGAGCTGTCAAACAGCCTGATTATAGTATAGACAAATTAAAATTTTCTATACAGAAAGTTGAACATAAGATTAGGCTGTACCCACTTGGTTTTGATCTGCAAGGTCAGAATCAAATGTATTGGTCGCGCTAACACCGCTAAAAGTATTAACAACAAAACCAACGTTTGATGCGCCGGAACCATTATAAGCTTTCGTATTTTCTTTCGGAGATACGTTGTAGAAATCACCTAAGTTAAATGATCCATTGCTATTTTGTACAACTAAATTTCCTACAACTGAGGGCATAATTTTCACCTGCTTTATAATAAGTTGTTAACATTACTATATGGAGTTATAGTCCAGATGGTTCATACAATAAAAATTGTGGAATAGTAAAACGTTTGGAGCGTGGATTTCAATAAAAGTGTGTTAAAATTAATATAATAAAGTTGAGTAATTTTTTTTAAAATTTTGTATAATTGATATATATGAAAATAAAGGAGGCAAAATGTAATGAAAGATATTATGAAAAAAGTTGATTTAACAGATGCCAAATCAAGTAATCTTGTTGCATTAATTTATAGTAATGAAGTTATATTAGTTGAAGACGCATTTTGTCCAAATGAAATAAAATTAAAGTTTAATGAAATTGCAATTTTATCTGCAATTAAAACAGCTCATATTGCGAAAGTGTCTATTAGGAAAGAACTTGAAGCGCTTTTTCATGACACGGGTGTTATATTAGTGAAACAAAATGTTGATTATGGCAGTAGCCAATCTATTACCATGCATTTTGAGCAATTTAAAAAATTGCAAGATGAGATTGAACATTTAAATAAAAGTATGTAATAAAGCAGCTAAATAAAGGTTCTATCATAAAGGTGGAATGTGTTGTGTTGAAAAAGTGGTTTAAAAATTATTTGGGTGAATCGCATTGTAAACATAAATATATTTTTATTAAGAGGCAGGATAATGAGGATTTTAAAAAAGGATTTACCAGTGTGAGAAATGTGAAAAAGAGAAGTTGAAATGTAAAAACAATAATGAAATAAACAATGAATTTTTAGATATATAGCAAAAAGTAACCATGATGGTTACTTTTTTTGCTTATGTATGCAATATCAAAACCATTACTAAAGTATGAGTTGAGTTGATACTATAGTAAATCGCTGAATAAAAATGAAGAGAGTAAGATATAGGGAAGGAGGATGAGAGAAATGAAGCGAAAAGAAATTAGTAAATCTGTAATTATTACAGGCGTGACACAAGGGTTAGGACGTGCGATGGTTGATCGATTTCATGAATTAGGGTGGAACATATATGGTTGTGGACGTTCAAAAAATAAAATTGAAGAACTAAAAAAACAGCACAGTAAAATACATGATTTCCAAGTAATTGATGTTTCAGATTCTCAGCAAGTTAATAACTGGGCAAATTATATACTTAATAGACATACGGCTCCCGATCTGATAATAAATAATGCATCGATTGTAAATCAAAATGCACAACTTTGGAAAATTACGGCTCAAGAATTCGAAAATGTAATGAATGTAAACGTGAATGGTGTAGTAAATGTAATAAGAGCGTTTGTTCCCGCAATGGTATCTAGGAAAGAAGGAATTATCATTAATATGAGTTCTAGTTGGGGGAGAGAAGGTGAAGCTGAGCTTGCGCCATATTGTGCCTCGAAATTTGCAATTGAAGGTATCACTAAATCTATGGCCCTGGAATTACCCCATGGCATGGCTGTAGTTGCTTTAGATCCTGGAGGGAGTATTAGTACTCCAATGCTGAAGTCATGTGCGCCACAATATATAAATGAATCGCCTACACCTGAAACTTGGTCACATAAAGCAATTGAATATATATTGAATATAACAATAGATAAAAATGGAGATTCATTGACATGCCCAGCATGCATATAAAAAGCACCTTTAAGGTGCTTTTTATATTAGTAGCACATTATATCATTCACAAAATTACATCTGAAAAATAAAATAAAAGATTAAGGGTGAGATTTGTTTGTTTTGAAAGCTTTAGAAAATATTTGAATAGGTGATAAAAATGAATCCAAGCAGTTTAAAAGTGACAGGGGCATGGTTTCAAGTAGGGGGGAATCTTACAGCTGCTATTGGAACGACAAGAGGATTTATTGGAGAAGAGAAAGTTGAATCGGAACTTGTTATTGTAGGAAGCTCATTACAAGCCCTCGGGTATATATTACAAATCATTGCGAGCAATTATGATGATGGGGAAGAAAAAAGAGAGAATCAAAGTAAATTACTTGATCAAATAGGAATTGAGTTATTAGCATTAGGAAATATATCAAATGTAATAGGAATATATTTTAATATAAATGAACAATTGAAAGAAAATGATTATCTTATCATTACAGGGAACAGTTTACAATCGATTGGTGCTTTTCTAGGAGTAGAAGCAGCTTTGGTGGATATAAATGTATTACAGAAAATTATTATACTGGGTAACTCCATGCAAAGTTTAGGAGCTGGATTACAAGCGTATCAAGGTGTTTTAAATGTATTGAAAGATGAGAAAGAAAATAAAGATAGTATTTTTGATAAGAAGGATGAGAGAATCATTGCACTCATTGGTATTTGGATACAAGCGACAGGAACGTTAATTTCCGCAATTGGAATAACTGCAATAGAGGAAGAAAATAGGCTAGAAAACAATGAAAAGTCTGAAATACTTATATAAATAGAAGGAGATACATTGATTTTAGAGGCAGGTTAAGATTAAAATGGTAGTAGGTTTTTTTGCGTATATTTTGAAAAGTGATATATAAAATACAAAATAAGGAGTTTTCAAGGGATGATGTATTTATTAGCAATTTTTCTTCCACCTGTTGCTGTATTATTTTGTGGAAAACCAATTCAGGCAATCATAAATTTCATATTAACATTAATATTTTGGGTTCCAGGGGTTATACATGCAATTCTTGTAGTGCATGATAAAAAAGCTGATCGGCGTTTGAAAAAACAAATTCAAGCATATGATGAAATTAATAAGAGGAATCGAAGATAATTCATCTGCAAAATGTTTTTAAAAGAAAGGAGGATTAACCTCCTTTCTTTTTTAGTGGGTGTTAAGTTTAAATTTTTGTGTGGCGGAAAGAATTTTTAATGTAAGTATTATGATAATAACTTTTAGATTGTGCATGTAATAGGCCAGTATAAATGCTTTCTGGTACATTAAAGAAATCATACATACCATTCTTTAATTGGATTCGCAAAATCATAGAAAAAGGATTATAACCAACAGCAACTATATTTTTTGAGGTAACCGGAGATAGCCTCATTATTATGCAACTCCTTATTTTTCATTTTTAATAATTCTTTGTAGGCAACGGTATTGTGGTGTTGAAATCTTTATAATTAAAGAGGTATTATACTTATATGCAATATATTAAATATTTGTTATACGTAATTATAAGGAAGTTCACACGAAGTACATATCGTTGTGCTATTTTTATTTCACCTTTGATTTATAAATAAGAAAATATTGACCATTTGAAAAAAAGGTATATTATTTATACGAGGTATTAAAAATTCACTTTTTACATTCTATGCTTAGAGGGGCAGCGTTATTAGGAAAAATAGAAGTGAAAATAGTTTGTATAAGAAGTATTCTAAAATTTATAATCTGTGAATTAGGAAAATATTGAATGCTCCAGGTCAATATACTTTCTTAATCAAATTCATTTTAGAAGGTGACCTCAATATTTTTAAGTAAATCAACGGGAGAATTGAAAGGCAGGAGAAAGTAACATGTCAGAAAATTATCGTTCTCGAGAGGAACGACGACAAGTTAAAAAGAAAAAACAGCCAGCTTCTAAAACACAAAAACCAAAAGGTAAAACATCATTCTTTCGCAAGTTTTTAATTACTTGTTTATTACTTGGTATTGTTGGTTTAGTGGCGGGGGTTGCTACCTTTTTCGTAATGATTAAGGACGCACCAAAACTGGAAAAAGCAAAACTTGTTAATCCGTTATCCTCAAAAATTTATGATAAAAACGGGGATTTGGTATATGAATATGGAAAAGAAAAAAGGACGAATGTTACGTATGATCAAATACCTAAATTAGTAGAAAATGCATTTTTAGCGACAGAAGATTCACGTTTTTATGAGCATAGCGGAGTAGACTTTAAAGGTACTGCCCGTGCTGTTTTAGTGAGTCTTAAAGGAGATTATGGCTCTCAAGGTGGAAGTACGATAACGCAGCAAGTTATTAAAAACTACTTCTTATCAATGGATAAAACACCAAAGCGTAAGGCGCAAGAAATATATCTAGCTTATAAACTAGAACAACAGTATTCAAAACATGAAATATTAGAGATGTACTTAAATAAAATTAACTTAGGTAATCGTTCATATGGTATCGCAACAGCAGCACAAAACTACTATGGTAAAGAATTGAAGGACTTAACATTACCAGAAGTTGCGATGCTTGCAGGTTTACCGAAAGCACCGAATAACTATGATCCAACGAAAAAAGAAAATGTTCAAAAAGCAACAGAAAGAAGAAATGTTGTTCTAAGTTTAATGAACCGACATGGATATATAACAAAACAGGAAATGGAAGAAGCATCAAAAGTTGACGTAGAAAAGGGGCTTAAGCCTGCAGCTCAACTACAAACAATGCCATACCCTGCATTTATGGATGCAGTTGTGAAAGAAGTAGAAAAAGAATTACCAGATGCTAATATCGGTTCTGACGGTTTAGAAATTTATACAACGTTAGATCCGAAAGCACAGAAACTTGCTGATAATATTTTAAATAATAATATCATTGATTATCCGAACGATAAATTCCAAGGTGCATTCACATTTATGGATACGAAAACAGGAGAAGTTCGTGCTATAGGTAGTGGCCGTGGAGAAAATAAAGCTGTATTTAAAGGGCATAATATGGCAATTGAATTAGATCGTGCAGCTGGTTCAACGATGAAGCCGATTTTCGATTACGCTCCTGCAATTGAATATTTAAAATGGGCTACGTACCATCAAATTGATGACTCTCCATTTAAGTATTCAACGGGTCAAGAAGTTCGAAATGCAGATAGAAGTCATATGGGCCCTATTACAATGCGTGTAGCATTAGAAAAGTCACGAAATATCCCAGCAATTAAGACTGCGAAAGAAGTGGGAATTAATAAATCAAAAGACTTCTCTGAGAAATTAGGAATTACATTTAATGCAGCACCGACTGAATCAACAGCGATTGGTACAAATGAAGTATCACCAACTGAAATAGCGGGCGCTTATGCGGCATTTGGTAATGAGGGTAAATATACGAAACCGCATTTTGTTAAGAAAGTCGTTTATCCAGATGGTAAGTCACAAAGTTTTGGACAAAAACCAAAACAAGTTATGGCAGACTCTACAGCATATATGATTACAGATATGCTTCGTTCTGTAGTTACATCAGGTACTGGTACAGCTGCAAATATAGCATCTTTAGATGTAGCTGGTAAAACGGGTACGACAAACTACTCATCAAAACAATTAGCTCAATATAAAATTCCAGAAAGTGCAACTCGTGATAGTTGGTTTGCTGGATATACACCGCAATATACGATGGCAGTATGGACTGGGTATATGAAAGATGGCAAAGACGAGTATATTAGTAGTAAAAATACGAAAATTGCACAGTTGATTTTTAAAGAAATGATGAGTGAAATGGCTACAGATAAATCACGCTTTAAAATGCCAAGTAGCGTTATTCAAGAAGGTAGTGAGCTACGTATAAAAGGTGAAAAACGTGATTCATCGCCAAATACTAGCGTACCGGATACAACGGAGCAACCAAAACAAGATCAACAGCAAAAAACTGAAGAAGAGAAAAAGCAAGAAGAATTAAAGAAACAAGAAGAACTGAAAAAACAAGAAGAACAAAAGAAACAAGAGGAACTTAAGAAGCAAGAAGAACAAAAGAAACTAGAAGAGCAAAAGAAACAAGAAGAAGAAAAGAAACAAAATGAACAAAATAACGGAAATGGTCAAGGAACGACACCTCCAGCGAATAACGGAGGAGGCCAAGGAACGACACCTCCAGCGAATAACGGAGGAGGCCAAGGAACGACACCTCCAGCAAATAACGGAGGAGGCCAAGGAACGACACCTCCAGCGAATAACGGAGGAGGTCAAGGAACGACACCTCCAGCGAATAATAATGGAGGTCAAGGAACTCCAACCCCACCTGCAACAGTACAACCAAATAATGGTGGAAATGCAGGAGAGGTTCCTGCCAATAATGGACAATAAGAAAAATTTATAGAAAAGTTTTCAAAAAGCACTTAAGATTTGTGGAAATTTACAATCTTAAGTGCTTTTTTCATTTTGCTACAGAAAATGTAATGTTAAGGGCTGGATAGAAGAAAAAGAGTGAATTAACGTAAAGAGAGAAAAGTCTACTTGCAAATGATGGTATGTGTTGGTTATCCTGCAAAGGGACTAACTATGATGAATCATATAAAGTATTAAATAAGTAAAAATTATATTCAAATCTTTAATAAATGTCTTTCTTTAACGGTTACTTTAGTTTGAAAAACAATTAAAAAGTCGAATTTCTTATTTAAGGAATTCGACTTTGTTATGTTGAAACTGGATTAAAGGTTCGCCTTATTAAAATGTAGGGGTAATACAGTGATAGCTATTAAATGTTAAACGTACCATGAAAATTTTGAAAAAAAATTGAAGGGAAATGATAAAAGACTTGAGTCGGAGGTAGTGGAGGATAACTATGGCTATGAATGGGAGTACTACTGGGGTGTGTACCATGATGCCAAAATGATGGGATAACTTGACCGGGAATTTGATATTGCTGCCAAGTTGCGGGAAGTTCAATTCCTACATCGGAGCTAGCTGTATGAACTGCAGGAACATGTATCCCAGGAGTCGAAGGAACTACGGCAGTTACTCTTAATAATACCCACATAAAATATTCACTCCTAAGTTGTGTTAATAAATTAGTATATTCTTTTCACACGTATAAAGGTACATATATAGGACTTTCGTTTAAAATATGCGTACAAAGTCTTAAGACTAATGTAAGCTGATGGTGGACTATTTAATATGAAAAGATACGTCTATTTGAGGAGGGAAAAGAGATAAAAAAAATATACAATGAGGGTGTTAATCGTAATATTTTACGAGTGTATGGAGGTATTTTTATGGAACGATTATGGACGAAATCATTTATTCAAATGACTTTCGCAATGTTATTTTTATTTACAGGATTTTATTTACTTGTTCCAACGCTCCCGCTCTTTATTAAAGAGATAGGCGGCAATGAATCGCAAGTTGGACTTATGATGGGGATGTTTACAATAGCTGCTGTTGTAATACGACCGATTATTGGAGGAATGTTAGATCAATATGGTAGAAGATCCTTTATTATTTTCGGACTCATCTTTTTTGGCTTAACGATGTACTCCTATAATATAGCATCGACTATTGTCCTTTTAGTTGTTTTACGTGTTATTCACGGAGTAACATGGGCTGTTTCTACAACAGCTGTTGGAACAGCAATAACGGATATTATTCCAGATTCACGCCGCGGTGAAGGTATGGGTTGGTATGGGATGGCGATGACAATTGCAATGGCGATTGGACCTATGATTGGATTATGGGTTGTGCAAAATTATTCATTTGATGGTCTATTTTTATTAGCGACGTTGTTATCTTTTATGGCAGTTGTATTATCATTAATAACGAAGATCCCATTTACGCCACAAAAAGAAAAAGGGAAAATTCAGCTATTTGAGAAATCCGTATTAACAATCACGATTGTAGTATTCTTTTTATCGTTTGCATATGGAGGAATAACAACCTTTTTACCGTTATTTGCATCATCAATTCATGTAAACCCGGGAACTTTCTTTCTTGTATATGCAATTGCATTAACAATTGTAAGACCAATTTCAGGGAAACTATTAGATAAGTATGGAGAAGTATTCATCATACTTCCAGCATTATGTATTACTATTTTAGCTATAGTTGTTTTAACTATCTCAAATGGTTTGATAGGTGTAATTATCGCAGCAACATTATACGGTATTGGATTTGGTTCAGCGCAGCCAGCTTTGCAAGCGGCAATGCTTACAATTGTCGATCCGAGTAAAAGAGGAGTTGCAAATGCTTCATTTTTTACAGCGTTTGATTTAGGAATCGGGTTAGGTGCTATTTTACTTGGAGTTGTTTCACAAATGTTTGGTTATCGTATTTTATTTTCAGGGAGTGCAATTTCAGCATTGATAGCCTTAATTATTTTCGTCTTCTTTGTAAAACAACGATTAGGAAAAAAAGAGTTTGCGTAAACTGGAGGAATAAAGATGAGAATTTCAATTGATCGTAAAGCTCTGCAATGGTTCCAGGAAGAATTACGTATAAAGCACGGTGAATCTGTACGTTTTACTGTAAGGTACGGAGGGGATAGTTCAATTCAGCCCGGATATTCTTTAGGGGTTGTTGCTGAGAAACCCGATGGCGAAATAGTGTCAGTTGAGAAGGAAGGTATTATATTTTTTGTAGATTCTGATGATCTTTGGTATTTTCAAAACTATGATTTATTTGTAAGTTATCATGAGGAAATGGAAGAAATTCAATTTAATTATGTAAAATAATAACTTTATTAAAAATGAATAAGTTTTATATAAAAATTATATTTAAGAGATAGTGAAATAAATATCATATAGTAACGAGCTGTATTTATGTACAGCTCGTTTTTTCTATTTCTCAAATAAAATTAGAATAATTGTATATTTGGCGGTGTTATATGAAAAATCTTTATATCTTGTTTTTGAAAATACGCAAAGAAGTCTATCCTTTCTTTATAAAATATAAGAATTATTTTCAAAAAATTGTATTGTTACAGTAAGAAAAGTGTAGGAAACTTATCATTATAAAATAAATTGAAATCTTCTAAAAACTCTGATACATTGAAATAGAAATGTAGTTTCACAATATTGTAAAGGCTTACAGTTATGTGCACGAAGATCTATTAGGATTGGAGGAAATAATGATGAAAGCTGAAGAGAAATTTTCCCCGGGATTAGATGGTATAGTGGCAGCGGAGACGAAAATCTCGTTTCTTGACACAGTAAAAGGTGAAATTGTAATTCAAGGGTATGACTTAATCGAACTCTCAAAAACAAAAGAGTATTTAGACATTGTGCACCTTTTATTGGAGGAACACCTACCGAATGAAGATGAAAAAGTAACACTTGAAAAGAAATTAAAAGAAGAATATGCAGTACCAGAAGGTGTATTCAACGTACTAAAGGCATTGCCTAAAGAGACGCATCCCATGGATGGATTACGTACAGGTGTGTCAGCGTTAGCTGGTTACGATAATGATATCGAAAACCGCTCGTTAGAAGTGAATAAAAGCCGAGGGTACAAGCTGTTAAGTAAAGTGCCAAACATTGTAGCGAATAGCTATCATATTTTAAATAATGAGGAGCCAATTGAACCTCTTAAAGAATTATCTTATAGTGCGAATTTCTTCTATATGTTAACTGGTAAAAAACCAACTGAACTTGAGGAAAAGATCTTTGATCGTTCCCTTGTTTTATATAGTGAGCATGAAATGCCAAACTCTACATTTACAGCTCGCGTTATTGCATCAACACAATCAGATTTATACGGTGCTTTAACAGGTGCAGTTGCATCTTTAAAAGGAAGTTTACATGGCGGTGCAAATGAAGCGGTTATGTACATGCTTTTAGAAGCTGGTAATGTTGAGAAATTTGAAGAGTTATTACAGAAGAAACTATATAACAAAGAAAAAATTATGGGCTTTGGACACCGTGTTTATATGAAGAAGATGGATCCAAGAGCACTTATGATGAAGGAAGCTTTAAAACAGTTATGTGATGTAAAAGGTGATTATACACTATATGAAATGTGTGAAGCTGGAGAAAAGATTATGGAAAAAGAAAGAGGAATTTATCCAAATCTTGATTATTATGCAGCTCCAGTATATTGGATGTTAGGTATTCCAATTCAACTTTACACACCAATCTTCTTTAGCTCTAGAACAGTGGGGTTATGTGCGCACGTTATTGAGCAACATGCAAATAATCGTTTGTTCCGTCCTCGTGTAAATTATATTGGCGAGCGACATGTACTTAGTAAATAAGAACAACTGGGGAGTTGTTAGCGCCGCCCGCCAGATGGGTGTTTGACCGACACCCATCATTAATAATAACGAATTTTCGACAGAAAGGGAAGAATAGCATGATTAAAACAAATGAAATTAAGCAAAAAGATGCATTATTAGAAGAGATTACCGATTATGTATTAAATAAAGAGGTTACTAGTGCAGAAGCATTCAGTACAGCTCGTTACGTATTACTTGATACACTTGGATGTGGAATTTTAGCACTGCAATATCCAGAATGTACGAAATTACTAGGACCAGTTGTGCCAGGAACAATCGTGCCAAATGGTACACGTGTACCAGGTACGTCTTATGTACTAGATCCAGTAAAAGGTGCATTTAATATCGGATGTATGATCCGTTGGTTAGACTATAACGATACTTGGCTTGCAGCAGAGTGGGGACATCCATCTGATAACCTAGGCGGAATTTTAGCAGTTGCAGATTATATTAGCCGTGTTCGTATTTCAGAAGGAAAAGAAGCTTTAAAAGTACGTGAAGTATTAGAAATGATGATTAAAGCACATGAAATTCAAGGCGTACTTGCTTTAGAAAACAGCTTAAACAGAGTTGGTCTTGACCATGTATTATATGTAAAAGTAGCAACAACTGCAGTAGTTGCGAAAATGCTTGGCGGAACACGTGAAGAAATCTTTAATGCATTATCACATGCGTGGATTGATAATTCTAGTCTTCGTACATATCGTCATGCTCCAAATACGGGCTCACGTAAATCATGGGCTGCAGGCGACGCAACGAGCCGCGGTGTTCATCTTGCAATGACTGCTCTAAAAGGTGAAATGGGTTATCCAACAGCATTATCTGCGCCAGGATGGGGATTCCAAGATGTATTATTCAATAAACAAGAATTAAAATTAGCAAGACCACTAGAGTCATATGTAATGGAAAATGTATTATTTAAAGTGTCATATCCAGCAGAATTCCATGCACAAACGGCTGCAGAATGTGCAGTGAAGTTGCATCCGGAAATTAAAGAGAGATTAGATGAAATTGACCGTATTACAATTACAACTCATGAATCAGCAATTCGTATTATTGATAAAGAAGGTCCATTAAATAACCCAGCTGATCGTGATCATTGTTTACAATACATTACGGCAATTGGTTTATTAAAAGGAGATATCGTTGCAGACGATTATGAAGATGCAGTAGCAAACGATCCACGTGTAGATGAATTACGTAATAAGATGGTTGTTGTTGAAAACAAACAGTACAGTTTAGATTACCTTGACCCGAACAAGCGCTCAATCGCCAACGCTGTTCAAGTTCACTTTAAAGATGGCACAGTAACAGAAAATGTGGAATGTGAATATCCACTTGGTCACCGCTTCCGTAGAGACGAAGCAATTCCAAAAGTTGTTCAAAAATTCACTGCAAATATGGCAGGTCATTATTCTAGTAAGCAACAAGAACAAATTCATGAAGTTTGTTTAAATGAAGAAAAACTAGAAAATATGAATGTAAACGAATTTGTAGATCTATTCTTAATTTAATAATAGGGGGGAATTTAGAATGGCTTGGGTTGTGAAAAAGCAGTCAACACAAGAGGAGCTTGCGAATCGATTCCGAGCTTTAGTAGAAGCAAATGAAATTTTGCAAATTCCAGGTGCTCATGATGCAATGGCAGCTCTTGTTGCGAAAAATACAGGTTTTTCAGCTCTTTATTTATCAGGAGCTGCTTATACTGCAAGTAAAGGCTTACCAGATTTAGGTATCGTGACGTCTACTGAAGTGGCTGAGAGAGCAAGAGATTTAGTAAGAGCTACAGACTTACCTGTTCTTGTTGACATTGATACAGGATTTGGTGGTGTACTAAATGTGGCGAGAACAGCTGTAGAAATGGTGGAAGCGAAAGTAGCAGCTGTCCAAATTGAAGATCAGCAATTACCAAAAAAATGTGGACATTTAAATGGTAAGAAACTTGTTACTACAGAAGAATTGGTTCAAAAAATTAAAGCGATTAAAGAAGTTGCACCGAGCTTATACATTGTAGCACGTACTGATGCTCGTGGCGTTGAAGGATTAGATGAAGCAATTGAAAGAGCAAATGCATATGTAAAAGCAGGTGCAGACGCAATTTTCCCTGAAGCGCTTCAATCAGAGGAAGAATTCCGTCTATTTAATAGTAAGGTAAATGCACCTTTGCTTGCGAATATGACTGAATTCGGAAAAACTCCATATTATAGTGCAGAGGAATTTGCGAATATGGGTTTCCAAATGGTTATTTATCCTGTAACTTCACTTCGCGTTGCAGCGAAAGCGTATGAAAATGTGTTTGCTTTAATTAAAGAAACAGGTTCTCAAAAAGATGCACTTTCTAATATGCAAACGAGAAGTGAATTATACGAAACAATTTCATATCATGACTTTGAAGAGTTAGATACTGGTATTGCAAAAACAGTATTATCAGAAGATCAATAGATAAAGCAGCGAAGGCGATGAAAATACATCTTTGGCAAAATAAAATGCTTGATGTGAAAAATCATCGCCTTCTATTTTCAAAAAAGATATTCCACTCATCGTAGACGAGCATAAGCAAAAAGCTATGAAAGCCGAATGATAGGGGGATACATATGGAGAAAACGAAGTTACCATGGGATGAATTTTTTTCACTTAATAAAGATATAAATCATACTTACTTTACACCAGAAGATTTTTCAGGTGATGAAGATTTAATCGCAAAAACGACAGAACAATTCGTTAAACAAGAAATTGTTCCACAAATGGAGAATATTGAACAACATAACTATAAAGTTTCTCGTCAATTATTTGAGAAAGCTGGGGAACTTGGATTATTAGGCATTGAGGTACCAGAAGATTATGGCGGGTTCGAGTTAGGAAAGGCTGTCTCAGGTCTTGTAGCAGAGAAAATGGGTTACGCTGGTGCGTTTAGCGTTTCTTTTAATATACACGCTGGTGTCGGTACATTGCCTTACATATATTATGGAACGAAAGAGCAAAAAGAAAAATATTTACCGAAAATCGCATCGGGAGAATGGATTGGGGCTTATGCTTTAACAGAGCCAAATGCTGGTTCGGATGCATTAAGTGCAAAAACAAGCGCCGTATTGAATGAAGAGGGAACAGCTTGGAAGTTAAATGGTGAGAAGCAATGGATTACAAATGCTCATATGGCAGATGTATACGTTGTTTTTGCGAAGACAAATAAAGGAATGACAGCGTTTATTGTCGAAAGAACATGTGAAGGTGTATCTATTGGATTAGAAGAAAAGAAAATGGGGATTAAAGGTTCTTCAACAGCGACTCTTATTTTAGAAGATGTTGTCATCCCTGCTGATAATGTTTTAGGGGAAGTTGGGAAAGGGCATCACGTAGCCCTTAATATTCTTAACTTTGCTAGACTTAAACTTGCTTTTGGAAATATTGGAACAGCAAAACAAGCAATTGGTTTGTCGGTTCAATATGGAAAAGAGCGAAAACAGTTCCAAACGGAATTAGTAGACTTTACGATGATTCAAGAGAAAATTGCAAATATGATCATTGCTACATATGGAGCCGAAAGTGCAGCTTATCGTACAGCAGGTGTAATCGATGAAGCAATTCATGAGAGCGATGAAGATCTTATGGAGAAAATGTCCCAATTTGCAATTGAATGTGCACTGAATAAAGTAAATGCTTCTGAAACACTTGCTTATATTGTAGATGAAGCTGTACAAATTCATGGTGGTTACGGTTATATGCAAGAGTATGAGGTAGAACGATTATATCGTGATGCTAGAATTAGTCGTATTTTTGAAGGAACTAACGAAATTAATAGGTTAACAGTTGCAAAAATGTTAATGAAGCAAATCGAACAATTAGAAGATACTGAAGTAGAAAGTGATGTAGCAAATGTAGAAAGAAACCATCGTTACATTTTATTAGCGAAAAAATTGTTGAAACAATCTTTGAAAACGCTCTCTAAAACTCCAGGTCTAAAAATCGACCAAGAACAAGAATATTCACGTGTAATATCAAATATGTTGACGGACGTGTACGTCATGGAATCAGCGTTTTTACGTACGAGAAAAGCGGTACGTAAAAATGGAGAGGAAAAAGAACGTACGAAGCAACTAATAACGGATGTTATTTGTGAAGAAGGATACCGTAAAGTAGAAGAAGCGGCGATTTCTGTACTTTCAGCGGCTGTCACAGAAGAACAAGATAGACATGTGATTTTAGTTGAAATCCGTCAATTATTAGTACCTTTATACACGAACGTATTTACGAAGAAGAGGGAAATTGCGAAAGCTATTATAAATCGTGGGAAATATATTGTGTAAATAGGAGGAAAGCGATATGAAAAAGATTGGTTTTATCGGTTTAGGTAACATGGGTCTTCCGATGTCAAAAAATCTAGTTAAATCAGGTTACACAGTATATGGCGTGGACTTAAATAAAGAGGCGGAAGCGTCCTTTGAAAAAGAAGGCGGAATTATCGGTCTATCGATTTCAAAACTAGCAGAAACATGTGATGTAGTTTTTACAAGTTTACCTTCACCTCGCGCTGTTGAAGCGGTATATTTTGGAGCAGAAGGATTATTTGAAAATGGTCACTCGAATGTGGTTTTCATTGATACAAGTACGGTATCGCCGCAGTTAAACAAACAATTAGAGGAAGCTGCAAAGGAAAAGAAAGTAGACTTTTTAGCAGCACCTGTGAGCGGTGGTGTAATCGGAGCCGAAAACCGTACATTAACGTTTATGGTTGGTGGATCAAAAGAGGTATATGAGAAAACGGAATCTATCATGGGCGTACTAGGCGCGAACATTTTCCACGTTAGTGAGCAGATTGATAGTGGTACAACTGTTAAGTTAATTAATAACTTATTAATTGGTTTTTATACAGCTGGTGTGAGTGAAGCTTTAACATTAGCGAAAAAGAACAATATGGATTTAGATAAAATGTTTGATATTTTAAATGTAAGTTACGGTCAAAGTAGAATTTATGAACGTAATTATAAAAGTTTTATAGCACCTGAAAACTATGAGCCAGGATTTACTGTGAACTTATTGAAGAAAGATTTAGGATTTGCAGTTGACTTAGCTAAGGAAAGCGAACTCCATTTACCGGTAAGCGAAATGTTACTAAACGTATATGATGAAGCGAGTCAAGCTGGATATGGTGAAAACGATATGGCTGCTTTATATAAGAAAGTTAGCGAGCAATTAATTTCTAATCAAAAATAAATTATACAAAGGAGAGAATACAATGATTACAACTGAAATTAAACGAGTAAAAAATCACATTAACGGTGAGTGGGTTGAATCGACAGGTACGGAAGTAGAAGCAGTTCCAAATCCAGCGACTGGAAAAATTATCGCTTACGTTCCACTATCTCCAAAAGAAGATGTTGAAAAAGCTGTTGAAGCGGCAAAAGCAGCATTCGAAACATGGTCTAAAGTACCAGTTCCAAATCGTTCAAGAAATTTATATAAATATTTACAGCTATTACAAGAAAACAAAGATGAGCTTGCAAAAATCATTACGCTAGAAAATGGTAAGACGCTAACGGATGCAACAGGTGAAGTACAGCGTGGTATTGAAGCGGTAGAACTTGCAACATCTACGCCAAATTTAATGATGGGTCAAGCACTTCCGAATATCGCTAGCGGAATTGATGGATCGATTTGGCGCTACCCAATCGGAGTTGTTGCTGGTATTACACCGTTTAACTTCCCGATGATGATTCCGTTATGGATGTTCCCACTTGCTATTGCTTGCGGTAATACATTCGTATTAAAAACATCTGAAAGAACGCCACTTTTAGCGGAGCGACTTGTAGAATTATTCTATGAAGCAGGTTTCCCAAAAGGCGTATTAAATTTAGTGCAAGGCGGAAAAGATGTTGTAAATAGTATTTTAGAAAATAAAGATATTCAGGCTGTTTCGTTCGTTGGCTCTGAGCCGGTAGCTCGTTACGTATATGAAACAGGTACGAAACACGGAAAACGTGTACAAGCGTTAGCAGGTGCGAAAAACCATGCGATTGTAATGCCAGATTGCAATCTTGAGAAAACAGTACAAGGTGTAATTGGATCTGCATTTGCAAGTAGTGGAGAGCGCTGCATGGCATGCTCAGTAGTAGCAGTAGTGGATGAAATTGCTGATGAATTCATTGATGTATTAGTAGCAGAAACGAAAAAATTAAAAGTAGGCGATGGCTTTAATGAAGATAACTATGTTGGACCATTAATCCGTGAATCTCATAAAGAGCGCGTTTTAGGCTATATTAATAGCGGTGTAGCAGATGGGGCAACTTTATTAGTAGATGGCCGTAAAATTAATGAAGAAGTTGGAGAAGGTTACTTTGTAGGTGCGACAATCTTTGATGGCGTGAATCAAGAAATGAAAATTTGGCAAGATGAAATTTTTGCTCCAGTATTAAGTATTGTACGTGTTAAAGATTTAGAAGAAGGTATTAAACTAACAAATCAATCTAAATTTGCAAATGGTGCGGTTATTTATACGTCAAATGGTAAACATGCACAAACATTCCGTGATAACATCGATGCTGGTATGATTGGTGTAAACGTAAACGTTCCAGCACCAATGGCATTCTTCGCATTTGCAGGAAATAAAGCTTCATTCTTTGGTGATTTAGGTACAAATGGTACAGATGGCGTTCAATTCTATACACGTAAAAAAGTTGTAACTGAGCGCTGGTTTTAATATAGAGTAAACAACCAAATCAGTTATTAGATGAAAACCACCACTATTAATAGTGGTGGTTTTCGTCTTGTTAATTATTTTTTTCAAAAGCTAGTTTAATACCAAATCCAATTAGGACGACTCCTGTTAGCCCTTGAATATAACGTTGCGTCTTCGGTTTTTTCATAAAAGCACTAATTTTATCAATTAAAAATATATAAAATGCAAACCAAATGACTGTTAAAACGAGGTAAGTAAGGCCCATTACAAGAAGTTGAATAAATGTATTATGATTTGGATTTAAAAATTGTGGTAAAAAAGTTAAAAAGAAGACTGCTACTTTAGGATTTAATAAATTTGTAAGAAATCCTTGGCGAAAGCAAGAAGTATGTTCGTTTTCATTATTCAAAGATAGATCATTTGTATCTAAGTTTTCTTTGTTTCTTACTGCTAAAAGGGCTTTAATACCGATATATATTAAATAGAGAGCCCCAACGTACTTGAAAATAGAAAATAAAAGAGCTGACTTTACAATAAGTGCAGAAAGACCAATTACAGCAGCTAAAGTATGAATTAATAGTGCAATACATGTACCAAACACTGTTTTCACTCCACCGACTTTACCAGCAACCAATGTATTTTTCGTAGCCATTGCTGTATCTGGACCAGGTAAAATGATAAGGCAAATAGACATAATGATGAAAAGAAGATAATTTTCTATCATAGCCGCCCCTCCTTTTTATTTTTAGAATATTTGATTAAAATCAGTGTAGCACAAAAATGGATTTAATAAAATTAAATTTTGTTAAAAATAATTAAATAAAAAAGGCTATATAGTAGCTGTAATTACACTACTATATAGCTTCGATTTTATCCCGCTATTTGCGGGTAGTAAGATTTTCACCGCACAAGATTTAGCTGAAGCAAAGAAGTTAGGTAGGGGATGAACAAAACATCCCCTCATGACAATTTCATTTTATGCATTAAGTAAGTTAAAGAAACGATTCACATCTTCTTCTGAAACGTCACTTAACTGTTTATATTTATAATTCGGATTTTGATCTTTATCAACGACAACGGAGCGTACTCCTTCGAAGAAATCTTCATGTCTCATGAAATTTTTAGCAAGTATAAGGTCCGTAGCGAAACATTCTTCAACGGATTTATTTTTTCCATCAATAAACTGTTTTAATGTTACTTTTAGTGAAATAGGGGATTTTGATAACAGTGTTTCTTTCGTTTTTAGAGCAAAGGAACTTTCATCTTTCTCCAATGAATGGATGATTTCTTCAATTGTATCGAAAGCAAAATGTGAATTGATTACTTCTAATGAAGGAGCGAGCTCGCTTTCTAAGTTTGGAGCAGTTGCAAATGTACGAATAACTTCTTTTAAATTAGTATGTACATCATCTTCTTTATGCCAATTTACACTTTCAAGTTCAGTAAGAAACTTTGGTAATGAATCAGATGTCATAAAGTAATCAGCAGCATTAATAAATAATACGTCAGAAGCTTTTAAAATAGATGCTGTTAAAGCAACGAATCGTCCTGTATATCCAGGCGCTTTATTTAAGAAATATGCAGCTCCGACGTCTGGGAAGAAGCCGATATTCATCTCTGGCATTGCCCATTTCGTACGCTCAGTTACAATGCGATACTTCGCACCATTTGTAAGACCGACACCACCGCCCATTACAATTCCATCTAAACAAGCAATAATCGGTTTTGTATATTGATAAATATATGTATCAATTTCATACTCTTCTTCAAAAAAACGTTCTGCATGTTGCAATGCCACTTCATTGGAACGCGCTTCATAAAGAGTTTTAATGTCGCCGCCTGCACAAAAACCTTTTGTGCCAGCTCCTTTTAACACGATAAGTGCAATACGCTCATCGTGTTCCCACTCTTTAAGTTTTTGTCCGATAGGTTGTAACATGTCATAAGATAAAGAATTAAGTGCTTTTGGACGGTTTAAAGTAATTGTCGCAACGCCGTTTTCACTAACAGAAAATAAAACTTGTTCAGTCATAATGCATCCTCCCTTACATATCTTCTTATTCTTAATTCTTGATATGTACTGAAATGTCCTTTATAAATTTTGTCAAAAGTTGACGGTAAATATTAATTTGGTCACCGCATATTTTGACGAGTTATCTTTGCAGGATTTCAGAGACTGAGGGGGAATATTACAACATTACTGTAAGTGTAATTATTTGAAGTTATAATGATAAAAGCGCTATTATATAGGTGTGAATTGTTCATTATCAATTCTAAAAGAGTGTTTGAAGAAAAAATAAATCGTACAATTGTAATAAAAAATTTTACACTGAATTAGAAATAGAGAAAGGAGAAATCGGAATGCCAGGACCTTTACTATTGTCGGTTATTATTTTGTCTTTTTTAATGATAGGAATAACGCAGTATTTTCATCATACAGATACGACAGAAGAAGTGAAGGATAAAGTACGTCTCGTATTTCCGATTTTTATAATATCTATTTCATTCTGTATTTTATTAAATAAAGATGGGTACATTGTCGCAGTGTTCTCATTTTTCGTCGCAATCGTTTTAATTACCGTTTTATATTATGTAATGAAAGACTTTATACAAAAATAAAGATGTCATAATAGGCATTTTTATTTTGGAGAAAATATAAAATTTCACATACCGTATTTTATATAAAATACATGAAGTATATAACAATAGAAAAGTGTGTACTTTGCTGTGTATGTACTTGTCAATCTTGCATAGCCACTATACTATTAAAATGTAGAGATTATAAAAAGGGGTTGTATCTATCATGAAATTTGAGATGCACACAAAAATTATTTCAAATGAAAAAGAAGTAAGATTACATATTGAAGAAAATATATTTCAATTAATATTGGATGGCTATCACTTATTTACAGTTCAAGAAATATTGCCTTTATATAAATCAAATGAAGAAAGAATTGGAAGTGCAACGATATTGAAGCTAGAGTGGGAGAACGGAAAAACTACAATAAACTATCAACTCGTTTCACTAAAATCAGTAAATTAAAAGGAGTAGAAAAATATGAAGTTATTTCATACAGCGGATTGGCATTTAGGTAAGCTTGTTCATGGCGTGTATATGACTGAAGACCAAAAGATTGTATTAGATCAGTTTGTACAGGCTGTTGAAGAAGAAAAACCAGATGCTGTAATTATTGCAGGGGATTTATATGATCGAGCAATTCCACCTACAGAAGCAGTAGACTTATTAAATGATGTGCTGCAAAAAATAGTTATTGATTTGCAAACACCAGTTATTGCGGTAGCTGGTAATCATGATAGTCCGGATCGTATCCATTTTGGAAGTAGTTTAATGAAAAAACAAGGATTACATATTGCAGGTCAATTTCAATTCCCGTATGAACCTGTTGTACTAAATGATGAACATGGAGAGGTTCACTTCCATCTAATACCGTATGCAGATCCAAACATAGTGAGGCACGTGTTGAAAAATGAAGACGTACGTTCTCATGATGATGCGATGCGCATTTTTATGAATGAGCTCTCTGAAACGATGGATAAAGAAGCTAGACATGTATTTGTTGGACATGCATTTGTAACTTCTTCAGGAGAAGCGGAGGAGAATACAAGTGATGCAGAACGACCACTTTCAATTGGTGGTGCTGAATATGTAAATAGTCATTATTTTGATAAGTTTCATTACACAGCGCTTGGACATTTACATCAAGCGCATTTCGTACGTAATGAGACGATTCGATATTCAGGTTCACCACTTGCCTATTCAATTTCTGAAGAGAAACATAAAAAAGGTTATTACATTGTAGAACTGAATGAAACTGGTGAAGTAGCAATTGAAAAAAGATTACTTTCACCACGTCGTAAAATGCGAACAGTAGAAGCGAAAATAGATGAATTATTACAGCACCCAGTAAGTGAAGATTACGTATTTGTAAAATTATTAGACGAAAACCCTGTCTTACAGCCGATGGAGAAAATACGATCTGTATATCCAAATGCAATGCACGTTGAAAGAGCGATGCAAAGGCGAGAACTCACAGATACAAATGAAGTAACTGTTTCAAGACATAAAACGGATGATTTATCTCTTTTAAAGGCTTTCTATAAAGAAATGAAAGGGTTAGATTTATCAGAAGAGAAAGAACGCCTATTTATAGATGTATTACAAACAGTGCAAGAACGGGAAGGTGAACGAGGATGAGACCGATTCAGCTTATTATGACAGCATTCGGGCCATATAAACAGAAAGAAGTAATCGATTTTGAAGATCTTGGAGAACATCGTATTTTCGCTATTTCTGGGAATACAGGAGCTGGAAAAACAACGATTTTTGATGCGATTTGTTATGTGTTATATGGTGAGGCTAGTGGAGAAGAACGTAGTGATACGAGCATGCTTCGAAGTCAATTTGCTGATGATAATGTTTATACAAGTGTTGAATTAACCTTTCAGTTAAAAGGGAAACGCTATGAAATAAAACGACAACTTGGACATAAAAAACAAGGGAATAAGACCATTACAGGACATGCAGTAGAATTATATGAAGTTATTGATGGAGAAAACGTTCCAGCCGTCGATCGTTTTCATGTAACAGACGTAAACAAAAAAGTGGAAGATTTAATTGGGTTAAGTAAACATCAATTTAGCCAAATTGTTATGTTACCCCAAGGGGAATTCCGAAAACTATTAACATCTGAGACGGAAAACAAAGAAGAGATTTTACGTCGTATTTTTAAAACGGATCGTTATAAATTAATGCGTGAGTTACTTGATCAAAAGAGAAAACAATGGAAAGATGTCTTGCAAGAAAAACAAAAAGAGAGAGAGCTCTATTTCCGTAATGTTTTTAAATTACCAATCCGTGATGGAGCATTATTAGAGACATTAGTGGCACAAGAACATGTAAATACGCATCAAGTAGTAGAAGCGTTAGAACAAGAAACAACCGTGTATAAAGCAGAGGTTGAGCAATTACAAGTAGAACAAGATGTTCAAACGAAGCAATTAAAGGATGCAGAAACACGTTTTCATGCAGCAAAATCTATAAATGAGAAATTTATAGATTTACAACAAAAGAATGAGAAATATAACACTTTACAAGAGAACCGTGCAGCAATTGAAAGGAAAGAAAAATCCTTTAAACGTGCGGAACAAGCAAAGCGCTTATTACCATTTGAACAATGGTATGAAGAAGCGATGGAAAATGAGCAGAAAGTTGAAAGTTTGTTAAAACAGATAATTGTCAAACAAGAACAGATAATGAACAGCTTTGAACTTGCTAAGGAGAAGTATGAAGTAGTAAAGAATAAAGAAGCTGAACGAGAAGAGGCTAAAAAACTTGTTCAAAGATTAGAAGAGTTACAAGCAATCATTGAATCATTAGCTGAGAGAAAGCTGAATTTACAAAATGCCGAAATTCAAATAGGGAAATTAAAAGAAAGTATGCAAAAGTTAGATCAACAACTAGAAGAGCATACAAACCAAAAACAGAGAATGTCTGATGAATTGCAGCAATTAGAACAAGCACTTGAGCAATATGTAGCTAAAGTAGAAGAACTAACGAATATGCGAGAAGATGCAAAAGTTTTAAAGCAAGCATATGATGTTTGGCAAGAAAAACAAAAATTCGAGCAAGAAAAAGAAGCGGCAACTAATAAAATGCAAGTGGCAGTTCGTGCATATGAAAACATGGAGCGCCGCTGGTTAAGTGAACAAGCTGGTATATTAGCTCTTCATTTACATGACGGTGAATCTTGTCCGGTATGTGGTAGTACGAATCATCCACAAAAAGCTACAGAGCAAAGTAATGCGATCGATGAAAAAGAGTTAAACGATTTAAGAGATAAGAAGAACATTGCTGAAAAATTACATGTGCAAGTAGAGGAGAAATGGAATTTCTATCGACTACAATATGAACAAGTGATAGAAGAAGTTGTGAAGCGCGGCTACAATTCGGAAAAATTAGCTGAAACATATAGTGCACTTGTTCAAAAAGGAAAACAATTAGCTGCAGACGTGAATACGTTAAAAGCAAGTGAAGAAACACGTAAGCAGATTGCTGCGAACATGAAAAGCGTAGAAGAAAAAATAGAAGAACTTCAGAAACAAAAACGAGAAATGGAAACAATGCAGCACCGTACAGAAATGGAGTGTATGCAACTTCGTACGTCATATGAACATGATAAACGAAATATTCCAGAAAGCTTACAAACAGTACAAGCTTGGAAAGTACAGTTTGACCAAGCTATGCAGGAACTTAGGTTACTGGAGGACGAATGGAAGAAAGTGCAGGAAGCGTATCAGCATTGGCAAAATGAAAATATACGTATTCAAGCTGAACAAAAAGGTGCTTCTAATCAATTTGAAAGTGCAAAATTAAAGAAAGAAGAGACTTTCGCACGCTTTATGAAAGAGCTAGAACAAAGTGGGTTTACAGATCAATTCACGTATAAAGAAGCCAAATTAAGCGATGCCGAGATGGAGATGTTACAAAAAGAAATTCAAGGTTATTATTCATCGCTTGAAGTGCTTGCAAAACAAATCGAAGAGTTAAACTCAGAATTAAAAGATAAAGAGTATATGGATATTACATCTTTAGGTGAACACATAAAAGAACTAGAAATTAATCTCGATATCATTAAAGAAAAACGTCAACGTGCGCAAAATGCGGTAACATATATTTCTGATTTACATGAAAACATTAGACGTATTGACGAACAAATTCACGAGGAAGAAAAAGCCTTCCAAGAACTTGTTGATTTATATGAAGTAATGAAAGGTGATAACGAAAGTCGTATATCATTTGAACGTTACATCTTAATTGAGTATCTGGAACAAATTGTTCAAATCGCAAACGAACGATTACGTAAATTATCAAATGGACAATTTTATTTAAAACGAAGTGAACGAGTTGAAAAAAGAAACCGCCAAAGTGGATTAGGCTTAGATGTGTACGATGCATACACTGGCCAAACGCGCGATGTAAAAACATTATCCGGCGGAGAGAAATTTAACGCATCACTTTGCCTAGCGCTAGGAATGGCAGATGTCATTCAAGCATATGAAGGCGGTATTTCCATCGAAACGATGTTCATCGATGAAGGGTTCGGTTCATTAGATGAAGAATCATTAACGAAAGCAGTAGATGCCTTAATTGACCTACAAAAATCAGGCCGATTTATCGGTGTCATTTCACACGTACAAGAGCTGAAAAACGCAATGCCAGCTGTATTAGAAGTAACGAAGCAGAAAGATGGATGTAGTCAGACTAGGTTTGTGGTGAAGTAACACCTGTAACCGATCTAATTTATCCACCGTTTTTAGTCCCGAGTCACACTAGCGGTCACACTTTTCAAAGACTTCGTCGAGCTTTTCAGCTACAGAACGTTGCATATCTGGCAATACGTGACTGTACGTATTTAATGTCGTACCTATATCGGCGTGACCTAGTCGTTCTGAAATTAGTTTTACATTAACGTTTTGTTGAATTAATAGCGTAGCGTGAGTATGTCGTAAATCATGGAACCTTATTCTAGGTAAGCCGAGTTTTTCGGTTGCATTGTAAAATGATCTACGTATGCTTCGAGAATCTAAAGGTTTTCCATATTTCGAGGGGAGAACTAAGTCTAAGTCGGTGTATTTATCACCGGCTTTTTCTTTTTCATATTCGACGAACTTACGGTGAGTTCTTAACTCTTCTACTAAAATCTTCGGAATATGAATCGTACGTATACTAGTTTTATTCTTCGCTCCATATTTTAATTCCCCACGCTCAGACAACGTTTGTCTGACAGAAATTCTTTTATTTTCAAAGTCGATATCTTTCCAACGTAGCCCCAAAATCTCACCTTGACGCATTCCAGTAAATATCGCTATTGAAAAGCTAATACGAAATCTCGTAGCGTTCCTCATTGTTTTACTTCCACTCAAAAAGTAATTTACCTGATCCAACGTCCATACTTCCATTTCAGTTTTAATTATTCTAGGTAAAACAACATCGGTTGCTGGATTATTCTTTATAAGTTTAAGTACCTTCGCTCTTTTCAAAGAGGTTCTGATAAAACTGAAAGCTAAATTTATTGTACCTTTTGAGTAATAATTTTCCTCTATTAACGTGTTGATGTAATTTTGTAGATGCATTGTTGTAATGTCTTGAATCCTCAAGTGACCGAGACGAGGTTTTATTATATTTAAGTAATGCGTGTAATTTGCTCGAAAGGTACATTTTTGAAGCTGATTTTGCCTTTCTTTAAACCACTGTTCCATAAATGCTTCGTATGACATATGGGAAAGCTTAAGAAAATCATCGTTAAGATAATCAGCCTTTAAGAGCGTCATTTCTTCATTTGCTTCTCTTTTAGAAGCGAAACCTCTACGGCGTATCTGTTTACGCTTGCCTGTCATTGAATCTTTAATAGCGAAGACAAAATCCCATTTACCTGTATCCTTATTTTTACTTACTGTACCACTCAATCTTATGTCCTCCTTTAAAAAGTCACAAGAAAGAGGTTATATTTTCCATTACCTGTATTCTAAAACTAAAGTCACAAATTGTATAGGGGTATAAAAGGTAGAAAAACATTGGCTCAATTTCAAAAGCCTAAACGTTTATATAAGCGATGAGAAAAATAAATCCGAAATTTATTTATGAAAAGTGCGCGAGGTTTCAAAGTAGTGCGTCATATATAGCATAAGGCATTCACAAGGCATTACACGGAGGTGGGAATGGGTGAATACAGTGAGCGAAAATAGCAACTTAGTATCAATCGAAGCCCAAACGGAATATTCAATTACAAGTGGAAAGCGAGAGACACGTATCTTTCTAAAGATGTATGTTGACGCAGTACACTCCGGTTTAATAGCGGACTTAGGTCCTGAAAGATGGACGACTCTTTGCGTATTAGCATCATTCATGGATGAAGATGGCGAATGTTATCCAACGCAAGATATGATCGCAAAACGATTAAACATAAGCCGTGAGAGCGCTAATAGACGCATTAAAAAGCTATGTGAATATCGTTGGGATGGAAAGCCATTAGTCGTTAAGGAAAGACGCAGACACGAGCGTACACAACAGTGGGAGAATACCGTATATACGATTCTACCGATCAGTCAGCTAACAATATTCGGAAATGAACCGGAATCTATCAGTCCATGTGACGTATGACCACATATGGCGACTTCCACACATGGTTGTAGTTCACACTAACAAGAACTAACTCTTAACAAGAACTATCTTTTAACTAGAAAAAGATTAAGAGCTAAAACCTTGAAGTCTATTTCTAGTGAAATATCCTTCCATCATTAATATGTTCAGCGGTAATTACTTATATAAAAGAATGTCGCTAATAGATGATGAGATACAACGAGCGTAAGCGAAGTTGTAAGGTTTTAATTAATGTTTTATAAGGATAAATAGATTTATAAATGAGGAAAAGCACTAAGTTTTATGTAGAGCACAATACGAAAAATATAAAAGGATAATTAAGAGGAGGTGTCTACGGTGAGAGACGTAACAAAGCGGCTGCAACGTATCCTATCGGAACTAGAATCGCTAGAGTCCGATATGCAACAAACGAATACACGTAAGTCACAAACGGATTTAGCGCAGCAAGATATCTTACATATTATCGAAATAGAATCGTTTACTACAGCGCGTGGCAATCACTTATTGAAAGAGCTGAAACGTATTCGTAAAGAGCGTCGTAAGGCAAAAGACGATCAAGCGGTATTGCAGTCGGTCATGCACACGTTAAAAGGCGTTAAGCAAAAAGTCGAGTGTAGTATCGGGAGCGTAACCGGAGTAATTGAGCGCCAACAAGAACGCAAGGTCACAAAAGGTTATTAACATAAATTCTACGGTCAAATACGTAGAAAAGAATCTAGGAATCTACGAATGTATATAACAAGGATTGTTCCTGGTAGGGCAAGCGTTAAACAATTGAAAAAGACCCGCAATAAGCAGGTCTATTGGCAAGTGCACAATCGGAGAGTACCTATATATTAACAAGTATGGGACTTTAATACCATACGTTGCATGTTGAGAAATAAAATGGAGGACTAACAAATAAACGAATGTTACACGATTTATTACTGAAAGAAATCTACATCGAGGCGCTAATCCGTCGGAACGTATTCAAAACGGAAGATGGACGAGACTTATGGCAGGCGTCTAACGAGGAATTACATGCGCAATTATTTGACGAGGAGGGAACCAATGACCCGTATATCAACGAAAGATTTTCGCAATCTACCAATCGAAAAGTGGAACGTAACGACATTTCGAGAGTACCTAAAGCACGAACATGAGGAGCGTTATAAAATTCCTTATGTCACTCGAAGCTATGCGATGGAAGGTCGAATGCTCAAAATGTCACTAGCGGAATATAACCAGGAAGTTTTAAAACGATTCATTGACGCATGTTTTGCCGACTATAAGCCGACGCGGGAGTATCCCGGATTAAACTTTGCGTTTATGTATTCGTATATGCGATCTAGGTTGTTGCCGAGAGTTCTTGAAGAAATTCGTAGAAAAGAGGCTCGTTTATCTCAAAATACGGAATATATAGAAGTAAGTACGGAAGAAATTATCGATTATTTGTAACCGGTTAAATTATTTTTTCGAAAATCTGCAAGTGAAACGTGAAAAATGCGAGATATGTATTAGTAGAAACGGAGGGAATACGAATGACAAAGCGATTATCTTTCAAAGAGGTGCAAGCGAAATTCAAAGAACGGGGATATAGATTACTAGAAACGGAATATAAGAACAATCAAACTAAAATGCGTTACATATGCTCAAAGCATCCTAATGATCTGCAGGCAATTCGATTTAAAAGTTTAAAAAGAGGTTCTGGCTGTCTATTATGCGGAAAAGAAAAAACGAAACACTCGCGTGAAATTAACGGTTTAATAGGAGTTACTAAACGACAGTATCCAAAAGAGGAAGTTAAGGAGGCCCGTTACAAAGCGGAGGATTTATTAAACGAATATTGCATGTCCTGCCCACTTAATAGTTTAACGAGCGTCGAAGACGTACAGAAACATTGTTATAAAGAATGTCCGCATGGAATCGGATTAGAACTACGTAAGTGTGGCGCAATTATGGCTGGTGAGGATGTCGATGCAGTAACGGAACATTATGTAATCAAACACGAGAAGGAACGTATCGACCGTATAGAGGAGGCGATATGATGCAGTGCATTCTATCCGATCACTGTTTGCTATATAAAAGCGAGTCATGTAACCGTCAGTGTACCTCGTACATCGCACTACACGGGCATAACGGTAATGGAGGGCGTATGGCAGCGACCAACTTACCGAAAGAATATCGTCATTTAACGTTACAGAATTCGCCTGTACGAGCGTCCCAACCGAAGGTCTATAAGATTATCGATGCACAAGTAACGACTTTCTCACGGCAATTTGAGGCGGATGTGTCGACAGACCCGAAGGATAAAATCAAATCGATGTATCTGTTTTCCGAAGAGACTGGCACGGGGAAAACAACGACAGCAGCCGTGATTTTAAACGAATGGCTCATACGACATTACATCGGTAGCTTGCAGCGAAATAGGCAATCGTTGCAGGTACCTGGATATTTTTTAGATGTGAACGAATGGCAAACGTTATTTAACGAATTCAATCGGTCCAATATACCGCGTGAAACCGCAGAGAAATCCGCAAAGGAATATTACCATCGTATGAGTAATGCAAAGGCAGCACCTTTTGCAGTGCTAGACGATATTAGAGTACGTAGTGCGACCGAGGCATTTCGAGGGGATTTACATGCGGTGATTAACCATAGGGTAACGAATGGATTAGCGACGGTATACACTTCGAACATTCCTATCGACGAGTTGGAAAGCGTGTTTGATCGTCGGCTGTACGATAGGGTGCGAGATTTGTGCGTGGTGTTGCCGTTCGAGGGCGAATCGAAAAGGGGGATGCGGAAATAAAAAAATGACCGCTCCTTTTATAGGAGCGGCCGTACAAATATCATGTGCTGGAGGTCGCTCCAAATGGCATAAGATGTTTTCTCTAAAAAGTATGGACAAGAAGTTTTACGATTATACGTAATAACGGCGAGTAACCAAATAGGCTACCCACTACGTCCCTGCACGACACGGAGAAGAAACCCCGTTTTGAAAGAATGAAGTCGAAGGGAGATCGACTCAAAGGTAGTATGCGCAAAACAAAAACGGTTATTCAAAAGGGAGAATACGAAAATGAAGAAACTTATTATCGGTGCATTTCTATATTTACCGCTAGCTTTCTGGCTTAGTTCTTTTTGTGGAATCAGTACGGTAGAAGTGCTCGCAACAATGTTTATTGTCGGAGTTACCTGCGGAATCTATAACGTAGTATTAGAGGAAACGAAGAAATAGTGAGTAAGACAAAATTTGAATTTTGTATAGAAATGAGGTTAAGAGAATGAAATTAAATGTTCCGCTTCACAAACGTATTCATCAATTGTTTTGTAAGCATAAAGATGCTGGTTGGAGTGCTTATACAAGAGGAATAAACTTTAAAGAAGGATATGAGTACGTTAACTATGAGTGTCCTGATTGCGGCGTAAGTATTGGAGAATGGCATAAAAAAGGAGAATGGGACAAGCTAGATTTTCCTCCTGAATATACGATTCAAAACAAACGAGTACGTAAAAAGTAAACTAAACAAAAGCGTTATTTTGTACCAAATAAAAATAAAAGAGCCCTGCAAGAGGGCCACGCGAATATTTTCGCATATCGTATACCTTAGTATATGTATGTCCCAAAAGAATATGATCAAAATAGTTATTTTGTAAAAGGACCTTTAAACCTATACACAAAGATAGCAGGCAACCAATTAAGTTACCTGCTATGCTCGCACACTTGCACAGAGGAGCGCCTTCCATTTGGAAAGAGAGGAGCCAGGGAGAAAGCGACTCAGGTGTAGTATGTGTAATAACAAAAAGAATTATTCAAAAAAGGGGAATGAAAAATGAATACAATTACTATTAAGTTTGGACAAGGTACAACAGCTTGGCAAGATATGCAAGAAGTAGTTAAAGCTCTACATGATAAAGGATATATTGCACAACCTTACGAGGATATTGGAACGGTTAAATTAACTAAGGAATTTAAAGAAGAAAATTAAACAAAATTCTTATTTTAAAGCTAAAGAACGCCTTGTAGAGCGCTCCTTATGCCTAATTATAAATACTTATGTTCGATCTTAGATTAATTTCTTGCTTGGAGGAATAAAATGCTCTTAAACAAAGTTTAGATAGACAATCCAGCCAATAATTACAATATAATATATCGCACAAAAGAAGATTAAAATGTATTCTAATGCTTTGTTCATATTAGTACCGTCCTAAAAGAGGAGTATTTGGATTTTAATATCGTATGTAAAAAAAGGTGCATTTATACAAGGGGGGGAGCTAATACAAGTAAAACAAAATCCTTATCTAATAAAAAAATCGCGTACAAAAAATGTACACGATTATATAGAAACTATGTCTTGCGTGCTCATTGCATTCTATGTCTATTGTATGTAAAACATGATACATCTAAATAAATTAAAAGAGCACTTATAGAAGTGCTCTCTGACCAAGACTCCTATTGTAAAAGAGTACATGATAATATATGTGTTTTTTCTCAGGGTGTGAGTTGTTTAAACAAAATCTTTATTTGAATGCATAAGAAAAAAAGACAACATCCGAAGAGGGGTGTTGTCTCAACAAAAGTGAAATTTTATATGAGAAAGGTGGAGATACAATAATATATGCTTGTCTAGCTTAAATGTGAAAAGATTTTAAAGTTAAAGAGCGCCTTCCAAGGCGCTCTCTGACTAAAACTAATATTGAAAAAGGATACCCAAGATATTGTATGTATGTTTTTTAGATAGGTGCAGTTTTATAACGGAGAATTGTGAAATGAAAAGGTTGAGATGTGTAGTGGGAATAATTCTTTTGATATTAAATTTGATTGCATAAGATTGGTTCAGGGTATTTTAGATGAATTAGAAATACTATATTAAGTTGTTAAGGTAACACTTTCAATATCTTCACAACCTATAAATATGATATTAGTAGATTCAGGGGTTATTACATCTTCCTCTGTTAATATAACTAAACAAAGTGTTGGATAAAAACTAGAAAGAGTAGCAGGTCCGATTATTTGTCCAGACTTGGTTGTTATTGTAATGATAGTTCCTATCGGCCAATTAGAAAGTAAATAACAAGCTATTCCTGTACAAGGTGCCATTTTTATTTTCCCTCACTTTAAATTTGGAATTTAAATAAACTGTATATGGGTATAGGATATGCATTTAGGTTGTGAAGTGTCACTTAGGTTAAATTTTATATTTGTAAAAATAATTGATTTCATACGATGTATTTTTTGAATTCTCTCGATTGAACTTCAATGAGAAATAATAAATCTGTAATTGTAATAAAAACGCTATTTTGTACTGAGTAAATGTTGATATTTATTAAAATGATAAAGCAGCTAGCTCAATGAACTAACTGCTTTATCGTCCAACAAGAACAATACCCACAATACATTGTAACTTAAGGTTACAACTATAGTATGAGTAGAAGTGAAAATGTTATGCAAGAAAGTTAAATAAAAACTTCATTTTAAACAACAAAGCAGCTAGCCGAAATAGCTAACTGCTTCGTTGTACAATTTTAGAAGTTACAATCGATACGGATATATGTTGTAACAAAAAGTTACAACTATAGTATAAACAAATATCAAAATATTATGCAGGTAAGAAAACTAAACAAAAATTTCATTTTGTAGAAAAGGGGAATAAACAATGAGCTTATACTCAACGAAGGAACAAGAAACGGTACTTACGTACGACAATGACACGAAGGAATGGAGCGCATACTCTTGCGTTCCGAAACACATTCGTAAACTAGTAGCCTTGGTCGGAGAGGAAAACGTTACAGTTATCGAACGTGATGACGAGGATAAGCCATTAGCGGTGAAATGTACATTACAGGAGAAGAACGTAAGTATGA
The DNA here is from genome assembly GCF_002218325.1 of Bacillus sp. M13(2017). Taxonomy (NCBI): domain Bacteria; kingdom Bacillati; phylum Bacillota; class Bacilli; order Caryophanales; family Bacillaceae; genus Bacillus; species Bacillus sp. M13(2017). The sequence continues at coordinate 253,585 of NZ_KZ268501.1, forward strand.
AACGATTGCGTACTTATAGCGAAAATCAAAAGCGTGAGATGGCGGAAAGAATGCGAGCGGTTCGCGAGAATAAGGAGTAATAAGGATGTTGTTGCTTAGTGCTAGTTTCATATATAAACTCAGAAACATAGAGCTCTTTGACAGCCAAATAAAAAATGACACAAATGTGACGTTACGAAAGAAATCAATAATTGATATATTGGAGGTGTAGTTAATGAACTACGGAGAAATGCTTTTATCAAAAGTGGTAGATTCCGCTAATCCTATGCAATTAAACCATTTAACAGAACGAGATTTTGTTACAGAAGCTGAACAAAAAGCGTACCGTTTTATCAAAGATTACGTAGAGATGAATCGAGGTAAAACGCCCGACTTCCGCACGCTAGTAGCAGAAGTCGATGGCTTCACATACGTCCCACAAGTCGAGGATAGCTTCGAGTATTTAACGAAGCAAATAAAATCCTATTCTGCAAAGATCGAAGTGATGGGGTTACTACAAAACGAAGCGCCAGGACAATTCGAACAACTAGACGGAAATTCTTTCCTTGAATGGTTGCGAGAAAAAGTCGACGGAGTTATAATTAGAACAAATGTTCGTGGTAAAGTGGGAACAAGTCTAAAGACCGACACGAACAGGTTTCTGGAAGAATACGAACGTCGTAAAAAAGGCGAGTCATATCGTATTTGGAAATCTCGTTTTCCATTCATTAATAAGGCGATTGGTGGATACGTGAGTTCGAACGTCTACACAATCTATGGAAAGTCAGGACGTGGTAAATCCGCAACGACTATCGAAGAAGGTGTGGAAATGGCGTTCCAAGGAGCGAACGTACTTATTTGGCTAATGGAAATGGGATGGTTCGAGGGAATGGTGCGTTTATACACTTCAATCTCATCACGTATCGGAGCAACGGTCGCTGAATTAGATGGCGCACTAGCTACTTGGGCCGCGAATAAGCCTAAGTAGCTTTTTTATGTTAGTTTATATCGAATATATTTTATATGAAGGTTTTATATATGGAAAACGAAAAGAAACGTGCACTACCGTTTGATTTATCGAAAGGGTTCACGGCTATACCGACGACTGTAATGCGTCACTACACGTACTTACCTGGATTTAACGGTAATGTCATTCTAGTGTACGGATATATTATCGCTATGTACAATCCGCAATACGGTTACGCGTTTCCTACGCATGATCAAATAGGGTTAGCGTTAAATATGTCGAGGAAAACAGTCGGTAAACACATCAGCGTTTTAGAGGACGCTGACCTTATCGAAGTAAGTAAACGTGGTGGTAGTACAAACGATACTTATACGTTACTTAAGCCGATAGAGGATGAACGTGAATTCTATTCGAGGTTTCCACAAGCGTGGGAAAAACGTCAGAAAGCGGAAGTAACAACGGGAAAAGACGTTAAAGAGCGTTATGAAAGAAAAGCTAGGTACGAAGATAGTAGTGATAATATCATAGCGTATTTGTAATACGAGTAATCCAATGAGTAATTATTACACGTTGAATGAGTAATTTTTACCCATTGAGTGTGTACTTTTTACTCCGTATATATATTTACTATATAGACTTACTATAAAGATTTACTATTAAGAGATTAAAAGAATAAGAATAAGAGTATAAGTACTATTCGGTAAGTATTCACTTTCGTTCATACTTACCGGTAATCCTTTTCTATCGAAAAGAATTACTATATTAGATATTATCGATTAATTACTTATGTAAAAGATACTCCGCTAATGTATTGAGAAATACATAAGGATATTAAACTTCAAAGGATTCTCCGTAGATAAATAGAAGTATGTTCGTATCTGTTTATATTGAAAAAGGAGAGTTGGTTAGTATGATAAGTTTTGGGATTAATTTACGTACTATCATAAGTTATACGCAAGTGAGTAGGAATCGTAACAATATAAAAATACTAAGTAAGTTGGGCATAAGATTATTTGATACGAACGGTGAACCGTTACCTGTTTCGGAGGTTAATCAAGAATTAATGACGGCATTAAAACGTCAAGACATAAATAAGCAACGATATATAATAAGCCATTTAGAAGGATAGAAAATATGGTATTATTCGGCGTCTCTTATAGAGAAGCGTTTTTATTTTGCGCAGAAAGGAGGATGTATTCCTTTCTCTAAGAGGAAAACGATAAAATACTACGAAAGTAATATAGAGGAGGGATGAAGAGTGAAAGGAAGCGTTCTTCTAGACAAGCAGAGGGGGACTTGGTATTTTTCGTTTGATAGAAAAAAGGATACGTTTACAGGAAAGCGTCAGCAAGTGAAGAGAAGGGGCTTTTCTTCTAAACAGGAAGCCTACGAAGCAATGGTGAAATTACAAGCTGAAATGCTAAACGAACAATTTATAGATTTATCGACCATGAAATATGATACGTATATTGATGAGTGGATGAAGGAACGATCATTTCACTTGCAAAAATCTACGTTCGACATCCATCAGATGTATATAGAAAATGTGATTAAACCACGTATTGGTCATTTTAGATTGCAAAAGATTCAACCGATACATATGCAATCATTCGTTAATGACTTAGTTGTAAATACAGATTACTCAGCGCATACAGTTCATATTATTTTTCGAATAATAAGCGCTTCATTAAAAAAGGCACAGGTATTAAAACTCATTAAAGAAAATCCTACGATAGGGATTACGTTACCCAAAATAAAGAAATCGGAAATGAATATATGGACGTCAGAACAAGTAAATCATTTTATAAGTGAAGGAAAGAATGTTTATCGGCCTACTCGTTTTTATGTCGCCTGTGTCATTGCACTATTAACTGGTATGCGTCAAGGAGAAATCATGGGACTTCGTTGGAAAGATATTGACTTCGAAAATAGGATAATTTACATAAGGCAAACGTTAACTCAGACGGGGGAAATTAAAGTAGGCGCTAAAAATAACGCAAGTATACGCAATATACATTTTCCGATAAAATTAATCGGAGAGTTAGAGTTACATCGTGAAACGATAAAGAAAGAACGTGAATACTACGGTAGAGATTACGAGAATAACGATCTAGTAATATGTACACGTAAAGGAAACCCGTTAATACCTAGAAATGGTCGCATAGAATTCTATAACTTAACGGAGAAACTCGGATTACCTAAGATACGTTTTCACGATTTACGCCACACACACGCAACGATGCTGATACAACAAAACGTTAATGTAAAACTGATATCAGAACGTTTGGGGCATACGGATATACAGACGACGCTTAATACATATAGTCATGTGCTGCCGACGATGCAACGCGAGGTGGCGGATAAGTTGGATCAGATGTTTGGGTAAATTGTGTACATTATCTATTGAATTTTTTAAAATATTGACGCGATTATTATGGAAATATATTCTATAATAAAAGAACAACTACAACTATAAAGCATGGGGGGATTATATTGAGCTTAAATAAGTTTGAAAAAGAACTTGGTACCATAGTCAAAAAAGTTGTTGAAGAAAAATTAAAAAACGGAGAAGAAATTGACGAAGATAAATTATTATCCGCTATAAAAGGAGTATATTCAAAGGAAAGCCTTGATGAGTATGCAAGTCCTATCTACTCTACTCTTAAGCAAACAACGCCAAAAATGGTAGAGGAAGAGAGGTTAATACATCAAGAGTTTGAGTCACGACTCCAACTGAGATGGCTAAACGCTTTTTACGATTTAGCCTCTGTTATAAAGATTTCTGAAGAAACAGCTATGGATATTATTGATGAGTATATGGAAGAGCGTGTTGAAATGGAAAATAATAAATATTCAATTTCTGTTACTTTTGATGTATTAATGAAACTCTTTGCTAAAGCTATCGTTATAAGCAAGGAAATATATACTTTGCTTAAATCGGGATTTTCAGATGGAGCAATGTCTAGATGGAGAAGCCTCCATGAATGCAATGTATATTTTCGAAATTTAACTTCAAGGTATAGCGATAAAGAATTCACAGACGATTTAATATGTAAATTCATAGATTATTCATTTGTTGAAGACTACCAAGAGTTGACTAAATATAGAAAAAAAGATGACAAGTTTAAACTAGATCAAATAGAAGCAAATAATATAGAAAAGAATTATAAAGTGGTTTTAAAGAAATACGGTAACGATTTTAGAAAACCTTATTCATGGGCAAAAGCTTTATTTCCTTCTAAAAATAAAATTTATTTCAGTGATTTAGAGAAAAATGCAGGAATAAATCGCCTATCTATTTATTATAAACAAGCAAACTATCATATACACGCAAGTCCTACTGGATTATACAATAGCTTAGGAAATATTCTAGACGAAAGGGTGCATAAGTATGGTTATGTTTTTGGGCCTAGTAACTATGGTTTATCAATACCAGGCCAATTAACTATTATCTCCTTAGCGCAAATTGCAACTTCATTATTGTTACTAAACTCAAACATAGATAAATTGATAAGAGCAAAGGTTTTTCGAAAGTATGCAGATAATGCAGGGCTTGAATTTGACAGAGTCCAAAATGAGATTGAACAGGAAGAGATTGAAGAAAGTATTCTGAATACCACGTTATAATAAAAGAGAAAAGTACATTAATTGCCACTGGCTACGATAGGTGAAGGATGGTAGTAACTATCACTAACTAAGCGAGGGGAAAACGTAAGGGCTAGTTGATTATGATCGATAAGAAAAGATAAGATAAAAAACGTTAAAATATAAAATAGTATATGAAAATTTCACATAACAAATTTGTAATGGGAGGGACCTATGGATTCACAAGAAGAAATATTAATGTTAATGAAACAGTTAGAGGAAATCTCGCCAAAACAACTACTGAAAGAGATTTCTGGCGGGGCAGAGGCGACGAAAGCGGACTTGCGAATCGTTGAAGATGTTATGATCAACCAAAAATTGCCACCAGGAGTTGTGAATGTACTTATTTATTACGTTATGCTTCGTAATGATATGAAGTTACCAAAATCATACGTTGAAAAATTAGCTGGACATTGGGCACGAAAAAAAATTAGTACAGTAGCGGAAGCGATGGCGTTAGTGAAAGAAGAAAACCGTCAATATCAAGAGTGGGCTGAGAAGAAGAAAGAAATTGCTAAACCAACGCCTGTTGAAAGGGTTAGAAGTATAGCAATAGAGCAGGCAATTTCTCAGGGGATTTCCGATGTAGAGTTAGGGAAGTTTGTTCGTACATTATTTGAAGAAAACCAATAAGGTTAATGACAAGTCAATCGATAGAGGGAAGAGGTCAGGAGCATCGTGAACTTAACTACCGACCTAAATTCCGTCACGTGACGTGTGTCGGTGAAACGTTCGTTACATTTTGCTACCATCAAAACAGTACGATATGTCTTTATTCGGACAGATAAACGTCAGGATATACACATGACTCGACGTCGAGTCGGATGAGTGTTCGTATACCTAACATAACTTAACATCGGACACCATTCCCACTGTTTTACCCCATCGTACATAATTTCCGTTTCACCAGCCGAACGCTCCCGACGCACGTCCACACTTCGAAAATTTCTCCCACGCACGGAAACCGTGCATCGCAACTACTATAATATCTAACGATGGGAAATGTCGATTTCACTACGTATATATAGAAGCAACCACCGTAACAACTTCTCAACGTTTCCCATTTCGTCAGCTTTTCGTTCCTTACAGACGTACGTCTCTTAATGAAATTTCAATAGGAACTATAACGCCGATAATTCACGCCATATAAGGAAGAAACGGTATATATCGAATATAGTACGGTATAGTAATTTGTGGCTTTTATCAGGCGAAGGGGTCAAATGGACACGCCTCCAGAAATTTTCGATAGTAACAAGTCACAATGCAACCGTTAATTGATTTTGCTTAAATATACGTGAGTAAAGGCTTTTATTCGGAAATTCTACTATTTGATCGATGTGATTCGTTGTGCTTTATTGTGCATTTCGTCAGCCTAACACTCGATACAAGTAACCCTCCAATAATTTTTAAGGTAAGTGTAAAGCGTCCTATTTTTCCGCTATATATATAGAAGCAACTGAATCCGGTAGTTTACATCGGTTTACATTTTATCAGTCTTCGCTGTTTTACATATACCGGTTTGGAATTTTCGGAAGTGGGTCATTTTTCGCCAATATAATAGAGAAAACTCGTTTAGTGCCTCTCTTAATACTTCCGATATCACCAACCTCACCCCTCCGCCAAAGACGTCCTTCTAAAACTTCGCCCCCTATTTCGAATGTATGATTATACTTAAAATCGTACATTCATTTTGTTTATTTCGTTGACGTTGCGAGATATAAACGATAAAATAGACTTATCTAAAAAAATCGTACATTCAAAACGTTGATATTATTGTCTTGGTGAAAGGGGTATTTCGTATGAATCAATTGAAGGACGTACGACCGATTCGAGATTTAGAACAGATTGATAACATGAAGTGGGCATTACGCAGACATTGCAGCGAAAGAGATTACATACTATTCTTAATCGGTATCAATACAGGATTACGTGTTGGTGATCTACTAAAGCTAAAAGTATCGGATGTAAAGGGGAAACGTAAGGCAATCATTAAGGAAGGAAAGACACAAAAGAAACGTATTATCTATCTTGACTCAGTATACGATGAGGTACAAGATTACATATCTACATTGGATAGTGAGTGGTTGTTTCCATCACGTAAAGGAGATAAAGCAATCTCACCAACGCAAGCATATCGTCAGCTAAACAAAGCTGCAGACTTTGCAGGAGTAGAGAGCGTAGGCAACCATACATTAAGAAAATCATTCGGATATTGGTATTATAAACAACATAAAGATGTAGCGGAGTTGCAAAAAATCTTAAATCATAGTCATCCGTCGATAACGTTAAGATACATTGGGATTACTGAAGAACAAATCGAGGATAAGCTGAAGGTGTTTAAACTATGAGTCGTTATTATAAGGCTCTTTTTTCGTTTAGTTTTAAAAGGGCGGGGGCGATGGTTACGAAATCCAGGAACGCCGAGTGTCAGATGATTTCTTACAACTTTGAAACACGTGGGTCTAAATTCGAAAAGGCGGGGAGGGAGGTGCCAGGAAAAATGCCACTTCTTCTAAGTCTGAAATCCGGATATTCACAAAACGCTTTGATTTTACGCGATGTAAAGAGAGGTTACTAGTATTTGTGGTAAATACACCCACCGGGCGGTTCTAAAATCTATGTATCAAAAAATATTGAGAAATTTTTAAAAATATTAATTTATTTTGTGAAATATGTTATTTTATGTAATATACAGGAAAGGAGGATTTTAGATGAAATTATTAAAACGCTTCGTCTTATTTTGTTCAATATTAGTATTGTCCTTGAGTTTTTCCACAGTCTCTCAAGCAGCTAACAGTGAAAATTTTAAATTTAATACCGCAAAGTCATCTTATGGATTTACTGATCCTTCAAACCCTTATAATTCTGATTTATTATTTGAGGTAAAGAAAGGGTACCATGATATTCATTTTGGCTTAGTGTTAGATGATAGTGATGGCGCCACACTTCCAATTACCTTAAGTGTTAGATTAAGTCCAGAATGGGGCGGTGCAGAATTTAGTTATAAGAAAATCACATTTAAAAAAGTGGGACAAGCTGTATATACTGCTAGTTATACAGGTACAGTTGATCCAGGAAAATATTATATCGAAATAGATGATACCAAGTACGGTGGGTATGAACTTAAAGGTAACGGATTTGTTTATTATTCGACTAAGTAGCTTAGAAAAATCACTTAATAATTCCACTATTTTAAAAGTATAGTGCCAAAATTTTTGAAAAAAAAGAATGTGTTGATTGCGACATGTTCTTTTTTACTTTACTTATCTAATAATAGTGTTGTGTATAATAACCGTTAATTTGATGGTTTACATCAAAACCAAACTCGAGTTCCTGCTTCAAAAATTATACTTGCAGGTAAGCGCACTACACGATTGCGAAATCGACGTATCAAAAAATTACTTTGGAGTTTGAAATCACCAGTATACTCGTTGTGTTTTTACGTAATAGCTCTTTCTTGTGTATTTATACTTTCGCATGTACGTACTCAATTTCGCTGATAATTCTCTAGGAAAAATGAACTTAAAACGTATTATATTGAGGTCGACGTAAATGGTTCGCCTCAATACTGCGTGCACAATTCAAAAGGAAATGGCTAGTCCGACTTATGTAAATATACGTTAGTAGACGTAGAAAAGACCGCCTATTACGGGCGGTCGATTTTTTTATTTTTCAGTAATTAGAATCGGTTCTTATTTATTCACAAGTTTCAGGTTCTATAAGAGCAGGGATAGGTAACGAATTTTTTCTTTCGATTTCTAATTGATCACCAAGTGTATCAGCTGCACCTGTTAAAAAGCTCATTAAGTCGTGCATACTTTCTTTTAAATTTGATAGGCAAATTGGTTCTCGATCATCGCCTAAGTTTTCTAGTTGTTCTATCGGTAATTTTCCTTCTTTTGCCTGTTTACGTTTGGGCTTTGCAAGGGGATAACGGAAAGTAAAAGACAAAGGATCGATTTCTGTAAATTCTTTTATATAGTTATCAATTTGTTGTATCTTACGGTCGCCATGTTCCTCTATATCTTTTTTGAATAACTTATTAATAATAATTTTTACTTTATCCCAAAGTTTATCTACCTCATGCCCAAAATCATTCATTATTTCTAACGCGTCCTTTGTAGTATTGGTTTTTAAACTTTCATCAAGTAATATTATTTGTTTTAGTTTTAGTTCTAAAGCTTGGCGATATGAAAAAATAATAGGGTAAACTAATCGATCACCTTTGTGTGCGTGCCGATTTGCAATCGAGTCATCTACCAAACAGTCAGCTGCATCCATGTAGCCTTTTGAGTACAAGTCCCACCGTGTGTGGTAATAATGGCTGTGAGGAACCCATGTAATCCATGCGTTTGATTCAAAAGGCCCTTCTTTAAATAATTTTCTATTTACCATTGGAATCCCCCTTATTATTTTACTAGTTTATCCATTACCGCTTTATACTTATTGAACTCCTCATCCTTCATATCGCCATTCATTTGTAACAGGAAGTTACCTTTTGTGTATGTATGCGAGAATAGCATAGGAGCCGAGTTTCCTAGTTCATCGTAATACTTCTTCGCTTTCTCTAAGTCTTCTTTTTTAGTAATCTCGAATAATCTACCGCCTTTATCTCCTCCAAGTGCCGGTACTACAATACGTTTCCCTTCTTTACGCATATTACCGAACTCTTTTTGTGGTAGATCAGTAGGATTTTCGGCTTCTAGCCCAGTATTTTTAAACTCAGTAATGATAGAATTTACCGTTACCTTCGTTTCTTTCTTTTCTTTTTTTGCTTCTTGCTTCGGCTCAGCGGATGATTTTTCGCCACCACTACTACACGCAGTTAAAGAAGCTAATGATAAACATAATGCTCCAACGACTAATATCTTTTTCAAAGTGAACCCTCCCTAAAGTATCTTACGAGTTTAATTATAACAACTTTTGGATATATTTTCCTACCTGTATTTAACGCTTCAAAGAGGTTCATTGTATGCCGCATGTTTCTTCGCGGGACCAAATTAATACCTATTTAGAAAATCTGTTGTCAAAATGATACCTAAAAGGTGCGACGTCTCAACATTTCTACATAAAAAAGACACCCATAATAGGCGTCCTTATTGATTATATACCTAGTAATTGTTTTTTCTTTGCTGAAAACTCTTCCTCTGTAAGTATCCCTTGATCTTTTAACGAGGCAAGTTTTGCGATTTGGTCAGCGACGTCATGATTGTCTGCGCTCGCAGCAACTTGTGCTCCTGTTTCTTTCTTTTGAATACTTTCTTTCACTATTTCAATAAATTTGGCAATATCGCCGCCGTTAATCCATTTCATTTTAACTTTATTTCCAGACGCAAAGAAATTGATGGAGTGTCCCATAAATCCTTTGCTTACCTCGATTGAACTTATGTTTGTATATGGAAATACTTCCATATCATAACCGAACATTTTCTTTGCATAGAACACTACACGCTTTTCAGTTGCTATGAAAATACCATTTCGAACTGAATCACTTTTCATCACTTTTGTTTCATAAGCACCTAAAATAACTGCTAATACTTGCTCAGTTGGCTCTAAGTGCTCTTTAGCAGCTGATAACAATTTGTCAATCTTCGCCATAATAATAGTCCGCACCTTTCAATATAAAATATGTATACGATTTTAGTATATCAAAAATAAATGAGCTAATCTTACATATTTTTTAATTATTTTCCATTTTAAAGTAAATAAAAAGAACGTCTTATTTGACGCTCTCCTCATCTTTTACAATCTCAAATAATTCTCTAATATCATCTATTTTGAAATGATCAGCTACTTTAGCGAGTGTCTCAATATTTACTCTCTTAATTTCTCCCTTACACAGTTCATTTACTGTTGATGGGCTTACCTCTAATATATCTGCAAGTTTGTTTTGGCTTGTTTTCTTTTCTGTTAATACCTTTTGTAACTTTATTTTGATTTTCCTCATTAATAAAAAGCCCCCTATTGTTTGTTACTAACAATTATAAAAGTATTCGGTTAAACTGTAAATTAAATGTTGACATTCGGTTAAACCGAATATAAAATGTAATTAAATCATTCGGTTAAACCGAATAAAAACGAGGGGGAGAAATGTAAAATGAACGTATCAAACATGAAACAAGTATCAGTAAAGGTAACTATCGAAAATTACGACGGAAGCACCGCTATATTCACCGAAAAGGGGCTGAAAATCAGTGATACATTAATTCTTAGTGTTTATGAAGCTGGCGTATCTATCAACAAGTTTCACTACGATCAAACAGGCAACATAGTCCTAGATGAAGAGATACTCGATTTGCAAGGTTCAGTCAATGACTACGGACTTAACTTAGAAGAGATTTGTAACATGAACGCCATCGAATTCTTATTGAAAATCGCTACGCTCACAAAGGATTTACATTAATGGAGGCGCTGAAAATGTTAAAAAAAGTGAGTGATTATTTTGGGATAGAGACTCAGTCAGACGGATTATGGTTCTATGGAGTCTTCGGCGTAGGCGGTACGTTGTTTTTAATTGATATGGCAATTGCTTATATTTTATAAAAATCGAAAAGGTGGATCGTTGAGCTCGTACACTTTAGGCATGTGTATGAGCGGCGACTGAAGTGGTGCATTAAGATGGCATGGAGATATGAGACGGCAACCTCGTAGTTGTGTGCGATTTTCGTCATCAGCCTATTAATTAAAGGGGGAAAAGGAAATGGAGAAAATCACGATTAAATTTCATTATCAGGATGTAGATGGATTAAAGGAATCGAAGTATGAAGCGTATTTATTATCAGATTTGGTATATTACGAGTTTAATGGGGAAAATCTAACCTTCCGAGAAATTCCACTGAGAGAACGCGGTAAAAAAGAGTTAACGATTTACGATTCAGATAGTTACAGAGCATTCGAGATTTATTGCGGAGCGGCAATCGAAAATATATCTGAAATGAGCGCCGTTGAATTTATTGAAGCGGTAATGGAAGGGCAGAGTTTACCTAGCGGCAACTAGGAGCCAGCCAAAACAGACCCGGGCAAGGTGAGACGAAAGCGACGACGGCAAGTTTATATATATAGAACGAGTAAAGCATGTGCGGCCTACACACGTGCTTTTTTTGGTATGGGAAGTACGTAAAGAAATGAGTTTACACATTATACATATATAAATGAAATAGGCACATATTAATATTGTTTGAATAGTAGCTTGTAAAGGAGTTGGAAATGATTATGGGTAAACTTGCTAAGGTTAGGTTAGTCGGCATTTTTTGTGAAAATACAGGTGATGATCCAGGTGCTAACTTGGAAGTTTATGGATGGCTGATGGCGAATACAGACACAGCGCCAACTTGGATGTGGCAAGTAGGGGATGATGACGGCGTTAACATTGCCGAAGGTACTCTCTATGTAATTAATAAAGATGTTACTGTCCATGTGCGAGATGGTCAAAACTTGTACATAGGTGGTGAATTATGGGATGACGACGATATTAGCGCTGATGATTATATGTCACGGCCAGGTGGGAACTGGGCTGTAATCCCACTCAATGAAATCACCCCTTTCGTAAAATATTATGAGATATGGTTTCAGGAAAGTGATCAGAAAATTCGAGTTGATTATCAGGTGATAGAGGAACAACTTTAGTTAGAAGAGAATGAATAAAATCAATTTGGCTGAAACAAAAAAGAACACCGAGCGGCAAACGGTGTTCTTTTTTTACGTTTATTTAATCGAAAAGTGTGCGAAAAGAAAACGTCCTGCGACTTAATTAGTATAGTCGGAAATTTTATCGCTCTTTTGTGCGCGCCGAGAGGAACACTCGCGTCATACAAAGTGTAAGGGGTAAACGTCACAAAAAAATTTACGGAAAAGCGGGGATTTTTTTACTTTTGAAAGGAGCGGCTAAATTGGATAGAAACGCAGCTAAACAAATAAGGGAAGAAATTCAAGAAGAAACAAGGCGTGAAAAGATGGAACATCAACTAAAGGAAGCGATCGTCAAGTATATAGAGGGAGAGCAAACAATTGATGAAGTGATGTATTCGCTACTACATCAATCAAGTCAAATAGGAGCAAGGTTACGGCAGAAATCAAAGAAATTCATAATCGGAAATTTTGATATAAAGGTTCGATATGTAAAATTTATTGACTGAAGAACTTTGGAAATTCGTCGTAGAAAGTCCAAGGGGCTTCGAGGAAATAATGAGCTATCGGGTTAGTAATAAGGAGATTATGGCGGATGCTTTTAGCGATTTGAAGTCCGTTATAGAATTTGTGCCAAAAGGTATCCACCATAACTAGGAGGTGTAGCTGTTAACAGATTCCGCAGTAATAGCAACAGCTTGCAGCACTTCCTCCGTTTCTTCTACATCGACGATAACATTCCCAACCGTCATTAATTCCACCACCATAGGTATGAAACGGATATAGGTTTGAACTGTAAGGTGTTGCTTGACTTAAGCCATAAGGTACTATAGGTGTTTGATAAGCGGTGGGTATTAAGTAGGGGTAGGTAGGAACTGAAATGGGTGGGTAACATGATATAAGGCAATAATCATAATCATGACCCTTTGATTGACAAGACTCCATGCAAGTTGGACGACGGAACATGTATATCACTCCTTGGTTTAAATTAATTATTTTATAGTCTATTGAATTCCGCGCCAATTAGATGATTGTCTTTTCGTAAATAGGTAGTTGTCTAAGTCGATGGGAATATTAGTTAAGAGAGAGTTTATGCACGCATCTTGTACTATGCCTTGAAACGAAAGGTAATATGTAGTGTTTATTTTGTAACAAAAAACATGTATATACACATTTCAAGTTGAAAAGTCGGTGCCTAGGGCGATTCGACATGCCCGATTATTTTAATCGGAGGTAAATGTGTATGTATGAAATTATTACCGCAGAAGAAAAAGGAATTGTTGTACGAAATGAGGAAAGAGATGCAAAGTTTTTAAAGCAACAGGAAGCGAATCAGCTATTTTTAACGTTTTTCGGAGATCAAATTATAAACGTTTTACAGGCGTATTTTGACGACGATTTCCAGTATCGAGCCAATGAGTTACAAGAGGGCGTAAAAAATCTACGTCGTTTTCATCGTAAGGAATGGCTATATCTAATTGAATTAGCATCTTCGAATATTCCCGATTCGGTATTACAGGAAACATACGGAGCGGTAGAAATACGACATATTGCTTCGAATATTAAACCGAACAAGATTAAAGAATGTATCATTTGTGGGAAGGTTTTTTACGATGCTATGCCTGGGGGTAAGAAAACATATTGCTCAAGAATGTCTATCGTTAAGAAAGGTAGAGTAACAAGTTGTGAAAGGGAAGTAAGTAATAGACGTGCAAGAGCATGTTACAACCGTGAGCGATTCGGGGTCTCTACCCACGATTATCACAAAATAATAAGTATCTATAAGTACGAAAAACTATTCGAACCAACCTTAGAAACACTGGAAGCACTCATTCATAATAAATCGGAATTTAGTAACGATCCACAAGATATTGTTTGTGGTACGAAAAGAACGCATGTAATTTATCGTAAGCGTAGTAAGGGGAATTATCCGCTTCAGTTTATGAATGGAAAAGAAGGAAAACATAAACGCAAATTACTATTAGAGTTATCACGAGAGATTCGAAAGGAAGAGATGAGAGATTCCGGAGGTACTTCTATATTTAGAGTTAATTTAATCGAAGGTAAGAAAGAAGAAAACTTGAATTTTACGTTTAAAGGAAAGATGTTGCCGATTAAAGCAGAAAAGAATTTACCGCCAAAAAGAAATTTGTAAAAAAATAAAAAATTTTTGCGTAACCCCCTCTGTATTCGTTAGAAAACGGACTAATAGTGAAGGGGCAGTGGGCTTGAGTATCTAGCGCTAATACTTAAGCAGTATTTCAACGACGGTTATTCGTTTAACTGTCGTTTTTTTATTACACTAACTTATCGCTAAATAATAAGACCTGGCAATCGACTTTTCCGCTTCGCTCCAAAGTCGTTGCATCTATCATTATTATCGCTGATATATACATTATCGGTAAATTAATTATGAGGGTGGCGACGAGTGAAGCGTAGCGAAACGAAGTCGCAAGGGTTTAATTATTAAGTATTGTTTTTCTCTTTATCTTCTAATTTAATACGTATGTTTAATTTTCAAGTCTATCGTTTTGATAGTCTCTTTTTTATTTTTAGGTGAAGTTATCATATTTATTAATAGGTTTTGTTAAAAGGAGTGATTAGAAAATTGAAGATCGATGGAAAAATGATTCGCTTATTACGTTTATCAGAAGAACTGACCCAGGAGCAACTAGCAGAACGACTAGGTATAGGTGCGGTTACTACTATTTCAAATGCTGAGACAGGATATCGAAAAGTGAGCGATTCGTTGAAAGTAAAGCTAATTAAGGCGTTCAATTTAACGGAAGAAAAAATCGAGGAACTGAAATTGATGGAGAAGGTGATTTACACGTGATCGGTAAAATTTCAAATACCGTAATTGTGGATTTTACAGCTTTAGGTATTCAAAACGGAGCATACATCGCAGGTGTAGCGATTGACTTGTTACACTTCGATGGTGAAAAGAATCGTATCTACACTCCGTACAAGGTAGCTAGTCTTTACATCGATGATACTGAGGTTAATTCTATGAGAAAGTGTATCAAGTGGTTATTAAAACGATTGTTAAAAGAAGTTCCAGAAGGTGTTACACAAATTATATTTCACTCTGATTTACTTTATCTTATCCATAATCGATATTATCAGAAAGAAATCTTAACTAAAGCTGAGATACGTATTAAATATATTCATCAATTGGGTAACAAACGAAACCAAATTCAACTTTTAGCAAACGAAGCATTAATCCGTAAAAACAGTGTGATAGGAGAGATTAAATGAAAGAGGTAGTAGCAATTATTTTCCTACGAAGTCACCCTGTAGCTGGACTAGCAGTAAATTGGCATGTCTTTGATAAAGCTACTGGTGAAATCATTCGTAATAATGCTTTCTCTCGATTCAGATTTGAGATTGTGGATACGATACATGAAGTAATGCAAGAAATTACCGGAGTATGTAATGAGTTTGATTTACGTTTGACTGATATTAGGTTGGAACGAGGTTAAACAATATGGAGAAGATAGAAGTTTATAGAGAGGCGTGTAACGTATACGTAGGAAATCAATCATCTGGAGATAGGGAGACCATCGTTTACTATAGCGATCGGTCTTTTTCTATTATAAATTCAAATGAACAAACAAAAAATGAGGAGAGATTATATGATTACAACAGAACAAAGTTTAAAAGAAATCCAGAAATTAGTGGATAAATTAACTAAAACAGCGGAAGCACCTGAAACTAAATATTATATAGGCATGTTACTACAACTGTTTGGCCACGAAGCAGAAAAATTCGGAAAACTAAACCTAGCACTAAGCGAAGAACTTGCTGAATTAGAAGCATTACGAAGGTTTGTAAAATCACAGGGGCTGCAATCTAATTTCCAATCATATAAAAAACTTGGGAGTAGATAGGTATGGGGGTTAATCGCGTTGAGGTACAACTTTTAGCAGATATATCTAATCTACAACGGGGTATGCAACAAGCAACACAAGCAATACGTAACTTCCATCAGGCAGTGAATCAACCAATAAATATACCAACGCCTAATATGAGTGGTTGGAATTCCGCAGTCCAAAGCGCTGGGCAACACGTACAACAATTGAACAGTCAAATGCGAAATATGACTCCGCCTCCACCACCAAATATGTCTGCTTGGCAATCTACGTTTCAGAATGTGGGTGGCCGAGTTCAAGAAGTGGGACACCGAGTACAACAAGCAGGACAGGTAGCACAAAATGCTTTTGCACCAGCCGCCGCCGCTTCCGGATTTTTTCTAGGCAGAATGATAAATGATGCGAGAGAGTTCGAAAGCCAAACGAGGAGAGCAGCAGTACTAACGGGGGGTTCTTACACCAAAGTAAAATCCGATATTTTAGACATGGCGAAGACGTCTGTTTACTCGACAAGCGAAGTTGCAGCGGCTTTTTCTGAACTTGGAGCGAAAGGTTTTGACGCTACCCAAGCAACGAACGCATTGCCAGGAATACTAAGTGCCGCCGCCGCTTCAGGCGAAGACCTGGGAATGGTAGCCGATACAATAACGTCCGCATTAAACGCTTTCGGTATGGAAGCATCACAGAGCGGGCACGTCGCCGATGTGCTTGCCCAAGCAGCTAATTCAACAGCGGCCGGCGTATTAGATATGCAGTACGCGTTTAAATACGCAGCAGGACCAGCGGCGCAATTAGGTATTTCGATGGAAGAACTCGCGGCTTCTGTTGGTATCATGTCGGATAGTGGTATTAAAGGTGAAACGGCTGGTACAGCACTAAGGGCGTCATTATTGCGTCTTGTCAAACCGCCCAAAGCCGCAGCTAATGAATTGAAACGCCTAGGTGTAACCATAACAGATCAGCAAGGAAATATGCGTCCTTTAAGCCAAATCATAGGTGATTTACAAAAAGGTATGGCAGGTATGACGAAAGCACAAAAAGGTGCAGCATTAGCAACAATATTTGGTACAGAAGCTGTATCGGGTATGATGGCACTTGTATCTGCAGGTCCAGAAAAAATCGACAAATTAACACAATCTCTTGTTAATTCTAATGGAGCATCGAAACAAGCAGCGGACGACATGTTAAAAGGTTGGGCGGGCGCGCTTAAGATGATGGGGTCTACTATAGACGCTAATTCTAAACTATTTGTAGACGCTCTTGGACCTGCTATTGAAGCCGTTGCAAATTCAATTACTAATTTGGTTAACTGGTTCGCTAATTTATCAGGGACTATGCAAAGTGTAGTAGCTATTTCAGCGGTATCTGTAGCTACATTTTTAGTAGTTGCTACGGCAGTTGGGATAATGATAAATGCTATAGGAGCCACCTTATTTGTATTCGGAAAGTTATTTCTAGTGATAGGTAAGTTAGGTTCACTTATCAGCGTACTAGTTGAAGGAATAACTATCCTAGGTACTATAATCAGTGCGCTTTTAGGGCCAGTTGGTATTGTAATCGCAGCTCTTTCTCTACTAGGAACGGCACTCGTCCAACTATACAAACACAACGAAACATTCCGTAACGCAGTAAATAGCGCTTGGGAATCGATTAAAACTACAACTATATCAGCCGTGGAATCTATGAAAGCGGTGTTTGACTCATTTGGTGCGTATCTTGCAACTATCCCCGCTAAATTTACAGCGATGGGCGTTGCGATAGGTGCCTTTTTTAGTTCTGTAACCGCTACGTTAAGCGGTATCGGTCAGAGTATAAGTGGGGCTTTCGGTTCAGCTATTGAAGGATTAACCGCTAAGTTTTCAGGTATGGGAGCAGCGATTTCGCCGGTTGTAGATTTTATAAAAGCATCGTTCTCAACAATCGGAAATACAATTGCTACATTAACACCGCTAATCGTACGTTTGGGATTATCGTTTTTAGGTGTATCTGGTCCTATCGGTTGGGTTATCGCTATTGTTGCCTCATTAGGTGCTACGATTTTTAAACTTGTGAATACGAATGATCAGGCAAAAGCAGCGTTAATGTCAGCTTGGGAATCGATTCAGAGTGTATTTAGCACGGTTGCTTCCGTCATCATGCCGATAATTACTTCATTAGCACAAGGTTTTATCGACGCATTCGCGCCGTTAGCACCAGAGTTTCAAAAGACGGGTCAAGTCATCATGGAAAGTTTCGCATCGCTACAGCCAGCATTTGCAGAGTTAGGTGCGGCATTTGGTGAATTAGGAACGACTATCATGAGTCTTTTTGGAGACGTTGTAAAACAAGTAATGCCGGTAGCAATGGACTTATTTAAGTTATTCGGAGAAAACATTCAATTAATCATGCCTATGGTTACGGATTTAATGAAACTATTCGCTGATACAACGATTGAAATCATGCCTGCAATTACGCAAGTAGTTCAGGAGTTATCTCAAATGTTTTCAGAATTAGCGGCTGAAGTAATGCCGATGCTTTCACAAGTAGCACAAGAAGTGTTTCCTGCGATATTAAACGTTATTCAAACATCGGTTGGTGTATGGGTAATGCTTATAAAAACATTCGGTGAAATTCTTGTAATTGTAGCGCAAGAGATGATACCGGTCATACTTACGGTTGTTCAAGAGGTATTTCCTATCATTCAATCGATTATTGAGACGGCTATTCCTATAATCATAGAAATTATTAAGTTGTTCGGTGAGATTATAACGATAGTTGCGACGACTGTAGTTCCGCTTATTCTACAAGCGGTGCAAGAAGTCTTTCCAGTAATTCAAGCAATTATTCAGGCTGTAATTCCTATCATTTCAGCATTGTTACAAGGTGCAGCCGAGATTATTAAAGGTGTATTAATTCCAGCGATTCAATTCATTTTACAAATTGTGCAGGCGGTATTCCCAGCGGTAATGGGTATTATTAAATCTGTTATCGGCATCATCACGAACATTATCAAACTATTTACGTCTATATTGAAAGGTGATTGGAGTGGCGCATGGGATGCGGTTAAGGGAATTACGTCAAATGTAATGTCGTTAATAAAGAGTATTATCGATGGAGCGATTTCTTTGATAGGTGTAATCGTACGTAACGGATTGAATTTAGTCCAATCAATTTTCTCTAGCGTATTAAATGCGGTATGGAATGTAGTCAAATCTATATTCGAGGGAATACGTAATGTGATTTCATCAGTAATTTCAGCGGTTGGAAATATCATTTCTGCGGGGTGGAATGCAGCTAGTTCCGCAACCTCTAGTATCTTAGATGCGATGTCTAATACAATCTCGAACATATGGGATAACATAATCTCGTTCTTAAAAGGGATTAACCTATTGGATATCGGTAAGAACATCATGGAAGGTATGTTAAATGGTATAACTTCGATGGCTAGTCGTATTTGGGACAAGGTAACTGAGATTGGTAACGGTATTAAAGATAAATTAACAGGACTATTTTCGATTCATTCTCCTTCACGTTGGATGCGCGACATGATCGGTGTAAACATGATGCAGGGTTGGATTAACGGTGTTGACGGAATGAAAAGTTCGGTGCAACGTACGACGCAACAGATGTCTGATTGGATGAAGCCGGAAATGTTAGCGGTGGATACAGGCGCAACAATACCGAGAGGAGTAAGCGGGTTAGGTGCGTATCAATCTGCTAAACCAACGCCAAGCATGTATAAGCCGAGTCAATACGATAACCATACGTCTAGAGATAAGCAACCAGCGTATATTAACGTTCAACTTGGTAAACAAGAGTTTGCGAGATTCGTTGACGATATTACAGGCGAGCAAGAAGCAGTTAAAAGACGTAGAGAGGTATTTAAAGGAGGGCGGTAGATTGCTAGTTTTTAATGGGATAGATTTAGAAGAAATATTTTAAGTAATTATGAAGGCGTGTTTTTCCATTGCGGAAGGGCACGCCATTTTTTATTTGTATATAAACGAAAGGGAATGGTATTGTGAGAGTAGAAACTAAAGTAAAACGATTGATACGAGATACATGCGCCTGTTATACTCCGAACGAAGGTAATTGTATTTACAAGGCGAAATGTCCATTTTTTCACGCGATACATTACCGCGATAAAGAAGTGAAATTTGAAAGTAAACGCTGTGAATATTTCGAAACACATGTGTTACCGGCTGATAAAGAATTATACGCATTGTATTTTAACGAAGATCAAAATGGTAAAGTGTGCGAGGTATGTAACGATCATTTTATCGCTAAAGGCAGTCGGGCTAAATACTGTGATGGTTGTCGTGACGGGGTGCGTAAGAGACAAGCACGAGAGCGTATGCGTAAGTACAATCGGAAAATAGGATAGATATTGACGCAATAGGATGGTAGAAATGTGTTATAAGGCTAAATTTCACTGATAATACTCTCGTTAAAACGAACGGTACATATTAGGTCAATTAATTATGTTATGATACGGTTAATCGTAATCTATTACGTAAAATTCTCAAATCTTATGTTGGAAGTGTAAGAGATAGAGACAGTAGGCTAACTTCGTTGACCAAAATAAAAAGCGCAGGAATCCCTATGCTAAATTAAAGGAAGATATAAACTCTTGTCTTGTAACAGTTTATTATATAAATTTTACTGTGCTAGCGGTCACACTAGCGGTCACACTTTGTGTGAAAATCCTTATCAAACGCCCTCCACAAAGCCTTTTGTATAGCGGTTTCCGTGTACGATGCATACACTGGCCAAACGCGCGATGTAAAAACATTATCTGGCGGAGAGAAATTTAACGCATCACTTTGCTTAGCGCTAGGAATGGCAGATGTAATTCAAGCATATGAAGGCGGTATTTCCATCGAAACGATGTTCATCGATGAAGGGTTCGGTTCATTAGATGAAGAATCATTAACGAAAGCAGTAGATGCCTTAATTGACCTACAAAAATCAGGCCGATTTATCGGTGTCATTTCACACGTACAAGAGCTGAAAAACGCAATGCCAGCTGTATTAGAAGTAACGAAGCAGAAAGATGGATGTAGTCAGACTAGGTTTTTGGTGAAGTAAGCTTAGAGAATGGAGTAGGGAATCTACCGATACTTTTAGTCTCGTATGTAATAAAATAAAACGTCGTCTCTTCATTGGAGACGACGTTTTATTTATATATCTATGAATTATCGGAAGAAGGCGGCGTATTCTCCAAACGATTATAAGCTTGAAAAGCTGAAATTGCCGATATAGCCCCGCCTACTAAAAATAAAGTCGATCCTCCAACTAAGATGATATGACTGACATATGTTTCCGGTGCTTCTTCGACTTCTTCTTGTAACGCTGTAGGCATATGAATTCCCCTTTATAAAAGTTGCTTTATTTCGCTATTTGCCGTGCAGTAAGACGCCCATCTCAAAATTCAGCGGAAGCAAAGAAATTATGAGGGGGGCAGGTTGCCCGTAAAAGCACGATTGGTGAGGGCTGATTAAAGTTTTACTTTATAAATAGTATATACAAACGCCTAAAATGTGTTAAAATAACTGATGATTTTATGCAGTGAGTAATTAGATGAGTAGGATGCGAGTGGCTAAATAAATCTTCATCACAAATTTATGTGAACTTCACATAGAGCACATATTAACATTGTATTATGTATATGTACCAAATAAATAAATAAATAAAGTGAATGTAAGTTCTGTTTTCAAAAATTTAAAATCCTTTTATTTCTATATAAAAGTTTTAATCAAGGGTTTTAAAAAATTTGGAAATAGATCTTATGAATATGGAATTCATATAAAAGGGGAATGTCTTATGACAACATATACGAGTGAAATGAGAAAAACTTTAGTTTCAGAAGAAGATGTAGATATTTTAAAAATTATGGCGCATCCAATCCGACTGCAAATTGTAAATGAATTAAGTACGAGAAAAACTTGTAATGTAACACAATTAACAGAGTTACTGAATATTCCGCAATCTACTGTTTCACAACATTTATCAAAAATGAAGGGTAAAGTGTTACGAGCAGAGAGAAGAGGTTTAGAAATTTATTATCATATTAACAATTTAAAAGCGAGTAAGATTGTTAATGTTTTAGGGTATATAAACTAGTGAAATATTTTTATATAAAATAGCCCCTGCTGTTGAGCAGGGGCTATTTTGTGTTGTTTTATGTATTTGTATTTAAAACTTTATAGTTTTTATGATTTACAATTGTTCGATCAAATTCAAAAGTACCACCGCTTACATTTGTAATTTCAACTAAGACCGATTCAGTATAAAGTTTTAATACAGATCCTGTAATCTTTAAATTATTTCGTTGAAAAAGTATAGTATCCCCTATGTTTGCTTTCATAGTACCTCCTCATTAAAGACAGAAATTTTTTTATTATATATATTAAACCACGGATAGATATATTAGTGAATATTTAGTTTTATTTATCAAAAAAATATTTGTTGTCTATGTGTGCAGAATTAAAAGAGGTTTTAACAAGACGTATTAAAAATGCTTTCATTATGATGGAATTTGTTTGTTAAATTGTCACATTTTAATAAACAATTATAAGCGTATAAAGAAAGTCAGGCTTTTGAATTGACTTAATAAAACCGTTTCTTTAATAAATAGTTTTTTTGTATTTCGTCCTTCATTTTCTGTAACTGATTCCATGTTTTTGACGCTCTATCTTGTAAGTGCTTACATAAATGAAAACATCTTATACAATGAAGGTGTCAAATCAAAAGAGGTGACCAAAATGAACATAAAAAAAGTAAATTTAGCGAATAGCATTGAAATAGAAAGAGGGGGCGGAAAGATATGAAAAAATCAACTGTTAATCCATGGCTTGTTGTCCTTGGCACAGTTATAGTACAGATGGGGCTTGGGACGATATATACATGGAGTTTATTCAATCAGCCTTTAGTTAGTAAATATGGTTGGAGTCTTAACGCTGTTGCGATAACTTTCTCAATTACTAGTCTTTCTTTAGCATTTTCAACTTTATTTGCGAGTAAATTGCAAGAAAAATGGGGACTTCGTAAACTTATTATGATAGCTGGATTAGCATTAGGACTAGGATTAATACTTAGTTCACAAGCATCCTCACTAATATTATTTTATGTACTAGCGGGAGTTGTTGTAGGTTATGCAGATGGTACAGCATATATCACTTCACTATCAAATTTAATAAAGTGGTTTCCAGAGCGTAAAGGTTTAATTGCTGGTATTTCTGTCTCTGCATATGGTTCAGGTAGCTTAATCTTTAAATACGTTAACGCACAGTTGATTGAATCAGTTGGTGTATCCCAAGCATTTATATACTGGGGTTTAATTGTTACAGCTATGATTGTAATTGGTGCTTGTTTAATCCATCAAGCTGCAGATCAAGGAGCAGTTCATGAAACAAAAACTAAGGAATACACAACGAAAGAAATGTTAGGCACAAAACAAGTATACTTATTATTTATCATGTTATTTACATCATGTATGAGTGGCTTATACTTAATTGGTATGGTAAAAGACATTGGTGTTCAACTTGTAGGACTTAGCGCAGCAACAGCAGCTAATGCGGTGGCTATGGTTGCAATCTTCAATACATTAGGTCGTATCATTTTAGGACCGTTATCGGATAAAATTGGGCGTTTAAAAATCGTTACTGGTACTTTTGTTGTTATGGCGAGTTCAGTCTTAGTTCTAAGTTTTGTAGATTTAAATTATGGTATTTACTTCGTATGTGTAGCAAGTGTAGCGTTTTGCTTTGGTGGAAATATCACTATTTTCCCAGCTATTGTTGGTGATTTCTTCGGTATGAAAAACCATAGTAAGAACTACGGAATTGTGTATCAAGGATTTGGATTTGGGGCGCTTGCAGGTTCCTTTATCGGTGCACTTCTAGGTGGATTCAAACCAACGTTCATGGTAATAGGTGTATTATGTGTCGTGTCATTCATTATCGCAATTTTAATTCAAGCACCTAAACAGAAAAAAGAAAAAGAAGAAGAGTATCGCAGCGTAGCGTAGCATAGCATAAGTATACAAATCTTCTATAACACTATGATTACGAAAAAGCATCCTATTCTATTAATTAGGATGCTTTTTTATGAGTTATTTTAACAAGGTTAAATTACTTTTGGGATTTTTATAGATGTAAAAGTGAGTGGAATATAATAAATTGATACATCGTATTCGAAATATATATTAAATCTTAAATGACAAAAAAGACATTCATTAGTATTTGTAAGATATATTTTCAGAAAAATATTGAGAAAATATATACTTGAGTTTTTCATAAAGCATTGTAAATGAACGTATCTCTAGTTTAGTTTCTTCAATTTTAAAAAGAGGACTTTGAATTTTATTTATAATATAAGTACTTTTAATGCGTTTACATATGATTTTATTAAGAAGCATTAAAATGGTTTATCTGAAAAATAAAAAAAGATTGACAAGTTTATTGAGAAACATTATCATTTCGGTGTAAGATGGTAAATGAAAAACATTATCAATAAAATGGATTTTAAAGTAATGCGCACTTGACCAATTAGTTTAGTAAGTGTATTATTTTTTACAACACAACTGATAATGAAAATCAATATCATCGGTGTTGCTTAATGAAATTAATGTTTATGTGAAAGGATAGAGAAAATGAACTTAGGGGAATTTGATGGGAAAACAGTTTTAGTAACAGGTGCAGCACAAGGCATAGGCAGTGTCGTTGCCAAAATGTTTTTAGAAAGAGGAGCCACAGTTATTGCGGTTGATCAAAATGAAGAGGGGTTAAATGTACTCTTAAATCAAAATGAATTAAATAATACACGTATGAAAACGTTTCGTTTAGATGTGAGTGATAGCGCCGCTGTTGAAGACATGGTAAATCATATTACAAATGAAATAGCGCCAATAGATATTTTAATAAATGTTGCAGGGGTTTTACGTATGGGACCAATTCATTCGTTAAGTGATGAAGATTGGAATAAAACATTCTCTGTAAATACGACAGGGGTTTTCAATATGTCCCGAGCGGTAAGTAAAAATATGATGTTAAGAAAATCGGGGGCAATTGTTACAGTCGGTTCAAATGCGGCAAATACGCCAAGAATGGAGATGGCTGCGTATGCTGCGTCAAAGGCCGCAACGACGATGTTTATGAAATGTTTAGGACTAGAGCTTGCGGCATACAATATACGCTGCAACTTAGTTTCTCCAGGTTCTACTGAAACTGAGATGCAAAGATTACTATGGGCTGATGAGAATGGAGCTAAAAATATAATTGCTGGTTCTCAAAATACATATAGACTCGGAATTCCATTACAAAAAATTGCACAACCTTCAGAAGTTGCTGAAGCAGTGTTATTTTTAGCCTCAGATAGAGCGAGTCATATTACAATGCACAATTTATGTGTCGATGGCGGTGCTACGTTAGGAGTTTAATAAAAATTCAGGAGGTTATTATATTATGAATGAACATATAGCTGTAAAGGAATTGTCAGAAAAACTTTTAGATGATTATAAGACTGAATCTTCATTCTTTTTCGCTTCACCAACTCGAACGATATTAACAGAAGGAGAGTTTACTACAGTAAAGCATCGTGAAATTGAAAGTTTCCCAGAGCTTGTGCAAACGACATTAAGTAATGCGAAACAAGCTGGAAATCCAAATCCTATCGTTGTGGGTGCTTTGCCATTTGATCGTAGAAAAGAAGTCCAACTCATCGTACCAGAATATAGCAGAATTTCTGAGCGGTTACAATTGGATACAACAAATCAGCTTGAAACAAATGAGAACGCAACATTTGAAATGACGCCAATGCCAGACCCTGAAGTTTATATGAATGGTGTGAAGCAAGGAATTGAAAAAATACAGGACGGTGATTTAAAGAAAATCGTTCTATCCAGATCGTTAGATGTTAAATCTTCCGAAAAGATTGATAAGCAAAAACTTCTGCGAGAATTAGCAGAGCATAATAAGCATGGTTATACATTTGCTGTGAATTTACCGAAAGATGAAAAGGAGAACAGTAAGACGCTAATTGGAGCAAGCCCTGAATTACTTATTTCACGTAATGGTATGCAAGTTATTTCTAACCCGTTAGCTGGTTCAAGGCCACGTAGTGAGGACCCAGTAGAAGATAAAAGAAGAGCAGAGGAATTACTTTCTTCTCCAAAAGATTTACATGAACATGCGGTAGTAGTGGAAGCGGTTGCCGCTGCACTTCGTCCGTATTGTCATACATTACATGTTCCAGAAAAGCCATCAGTTATTCATAGTGAAGCGATGTGGCATTTGTCTACAGAAGTGAAAGGTGAACTTAAGGATCCAAATACTTCTTCTTTACAATTAGCAATTGCCCTTCATCCTACGCCAGCAGTTTGCGGAACTCCGATGGAAAAAGCAAGAGAGGCTATACAGCATATTGAGCCATTTGACCGCGAGTTCTTTACAGGAATGCTAGGATGGAGCGATTTAAATGGAGATGGAGAATGGATTGTTACAATTCGTTGTGCTGAAGTACAAGAAAATACACTTCGTTTATATGCAGGAGCTGGAGTTGTTGCTGAGTCAAAACCAGAAGATGAGTTAGCAGAAACATCAGCTAAGTTCCAAACAATGCTAAAAGCTTTAGGGTTAAGAGATAGTTCACTTAATGAAAAATAGGGGGAAGAAAGAATGCTAGTAGGTTATACAGAATGGCCAAAAGAATTTGCCGATCGTTACCGAGAAGCAGGATGTTGGCTTGGTGAAACATTTGGAGGAGTGTTAAGAGAGCGAGCTGAGAAATATGGAAATCAAATCGCGGTTGTAAGCGGTAAGACGCATATAACGTACAGTGAACTTAATAAAAAGGTAGATCGTTTAGCAGCAGGTTTACTGAATTTAGGAATAAAGAAAGAGGACAGAGTTGTAATCCAGTTACCTAACATTATCGAGTTTTTCGAAATATGTTTTGCACTATTTAGAATTGGAGCGCTTCCTGTCTTTGCACTACCTTCACATCGAAGCAGTGAAATTAGTTATTTTTGTGAGTTTGGCGAGGCGAGCGCTTACGTTATTTCAGATAAGGCTCTCGGTTTTGATTATCGAAAACTAGCAAGAGAAGTGAAAGAGAAAGTGCCAAATTTACAACAAGTCATTGTAGTGGGAGAAGAAGAAGAATTTGTGAACATAAATGATCTGTATATGGATCCCGTCTCATTACCAGAAGTTCAGCCAAGTGATGTTGCGTTTCTCCAATTATCAGGAGGGACAACAGGACTTTCTAAATTAATTCCTCGAACGCATGATGATTATATTTATAGTTTACGTGTTAGCGCTGAAATTTGTAATTTAAGTGCAGAGAGTGTCTATATGGCCGTTCTTCCAGTAGCACATAATTACCCGATGAGCTCTCCTGGAACATTTGGAACTTTCTATGCAGGTGGAAAAGTTGTGCTGGCAACTGGGGGTAGTCCGGATGAGGCATTTGCACTTATCGAAAAAGAAAAAGTTACAATTACTGCTCTCGTACCGCCATTAGCAATGATATGGCTTGACGCTGCATCTTCTCGTAATGCTGATTTATCGAGTCTAGAGGTTATTCAAGTAGGTGGTGCTAAGTTTAGTGCTGAGGTTGCAAAACGTATACGCCCTACATTTGGATGTACGTTACAGCAAGTATTCGGTATGGCGGAAGGATTAGTGAACTATACAAGATTAGACGATCCGGAAGAAATTATTATTCATACACAAGGTAGACCAATGTCTGCACTCGATGAAGTACGAGTTGTTGATGAAAATGACAACGATGTAAAACCTGGCGAAGTAGGTAGTTTATTAACACGAGGTCCATATACAATTCGTGGTTACTATAAAGCCGAAGAGCATAATGCCCGATCATTTACAAAGGATGGGTTTTATCGCACAGGTGATCTTGTAAAAGTAAATGAACAAGGATACATCATTGTAGAAGGAAGAGATAAAGATCAAATTAACCGTGGTGGTGAGAAAGTTGCTGCGGAAGAAGTTGAAAATCATCTATTAGCACACGATGCGGTTCATGATGTAGCAATTGTATCTATGCCTGACGATTATTTAGGTGAACGCACCTGTGCTTTTGTTATAGCTCGCGGACAAGTTCCGGCAGTAAGTGAATTAAAAATGTTTTTAAGAGAACGTGGTATAGCGGCTTATAAAATTCCAGATCGAATTGAATTTATTGAATCATTCCCGCAAACAGGAGTCGGAAAAGTCAGCAAAAAGGAACTACGTAAAGTCATTGCTGAAAAACTTATTACAGTAAAACAATAATAAAAACCGGAAGGAAGTGATTAGATGGCTATCCCATCTATTTCAGTATATAAAATGCCAATTGAATCAGAACTACCAAAAAATAAAGTGAATTGGACACCAGATCCGAAACGTGCAGTGCTTTTAATTCATGACATGCAAGAATATTTTCTTGATGCATATAGCGATAAAGAATCACCAAAAGTAGAACTTATTTCAAATATTAAAATGATAAGAGAAAAATGTAAGGAACTTGGTATACCAGTTGTTTATACAGCACAACCTGGTGGGCAAACGTTAGAACAACGAGGTTTATTACAAGACTTTTGGGGTGACGGTATTCCTGCTGGACCAGATAAAAAGAAAATTGTTGATGAACTTACTCCTGATGAGGATGATATATTCCTAACAAAATGGAGATATAGTGCATTTAAAAAGACAAATCTATTAGAAATTTTAAATGAACAAGGAAAAGATCAACTGATTATTTGCGGTATTTATGCGCATATTGGCTGTCTTTTAACAGCTTGTGAAGCATTTATGGATGGTATAGAGCCGTTCTTTGTAGCAGATGCAGTTGCTGATTTTTCACTAGAGCATCATAAACAAGCATTGGAGTATGCATCTAATAGATGTGCAGTAACGACATCAACAAACCTACTGTTAAACGATTTACAAAGTGTAAAAGGTAATGAGAGTGAAGGAACCGCTATACAGGAAGTGCATGAACTAGTTGCACAACTACTTCGTGAGCCAGTAGAGAGTATTGATATTGATGAAGACTTATTAAATAGAGGGCTTGATTCGGTCAGAATTATGAGTTTAGTAGAAAAGTGGCGTCGTGAAGGGAAAGAAATCACTTTTGCAGATTTAGCAGAACGTCCAACTGTTGCAGGTTGGTACAGTTTACTATCTTCACAAACAGCACAGGTGCTGTAACAAATAGACTACATAATAAAGGGGTAGTAAAGAATGCCTAACAGTCAAAAGATTCGTCATTCGTTATCATCTGCGCAGTCTGGTATGTGGTTTGCGCAACAATTAGATCCGCTTAATCCAATTTATAATACTGGGGAATATGTAGAAATAAACGGAAATATTCATCAAGACATTTTTGAATTAGCTGTACGTAAAGTTGTAATGGAAGCAGAAGCACTTCATGTTCGCTTCGAAGAGGATGAAATTGGCCCATGGCAAGTTATTGAAGAATCACAGTTTCATATGCATTTTATTGACGTTCGTAAAGAAGAAAATCCTGAAGAAGCTGCTAAAGTATGGATGAAAAATGATTTATCTATGCCAGTCAATTTGAAAAAAGATACTTTATTTACTGAAGCACTTATTCAAGTCGAAAATAATCGTTTCTTTTGGTATCAGCGCATCCATCACATTGTGATGGATGGCTATGGATTTTCACTTCTTAGCCAAAAAGTAGCAAATGAGTATACATCACTTATAGAAGAAACCAACAAGAATGAAAAGCCATTTGGTTCTCTTGCAAAAGTCGTGCAAGAAGATATTGAGTATCGTGAGTCTAAACAATTTCAGGAAGATCGTACTTTTTGGTTAGAAAAGTATGCAGATGAACCAGAAGTTGTAAGTTTGGCAGAACGAGCACCGAGAACATCAAATGGATTTTCACGAGAAACAGCTTATTTATCTAGTTCTAGCACGAAAACCTTACTAGAAGATATCAATATTTCGTTAACAAGTTGGCCGGAATTCATTGTCGCTGTAACAAGTATTTATATGCATAAGTTAACAGGTGAAAATGATATTGTTTTAGGTTTACCGATGATGGGACGTCTAGGTTCTGTATCTATTCATACACCAAGTATGGTAATGAATTTAGTTCCACTTCGTATTACAGTAACTCCAAATATAACTTTTGCGGAATTATTGCAGCAAGTTTCTAAAGAAATCCGAGATGTACGTCGCCATTATAAATACCGTCATGAGGAATTAAGAAGAGACTTAAAGTTACTAGGTGAAAATCAAAGGTTGTTTGGACCGTTAGTGAATGTAATGCCTTTTGATTACGGGCTAAATTTTGCTGGAAATCGTGGTATTACGCATAACTTATCAGCAGGACCTGTCGATGATTTATCAATAAATGTATATAAACGTTTTGATCAAAATGAGCTAATGATTCATTTTGATGCAAATCCCGAAGTATATAATGGCGCGGAGCTAGCATTGCATAAAGAAAGATTTATGAATCTATTTGAATTAGTAGTAAATAATTATGAAAAAAACGAGTCGATTGGAAAAATAAACATTACTCTGCCTGAAGAAAATCATAAAGTTTTATTGGAATGGAATGAAACGAAGGAAGACGATGAGTTAATCAGTCTACCTATATCATTTGAAAAACAAGTGCAAAAAAATCCTGATAAACTAGCGATTACTTGTGACGGTGTAAACCTTACGTATAAAGAGCTAAATGAACGAGCAAATGAACTAGCACATTATTTAGTAGAAGAAGGAATACGACCAAACCAGTTTGTAGCTTTAGTATTCCCTAGATCAATAGAAATAGTGGTTAGTATGCTAGCAGTCTTAAAGGCTGGTGCAGCGTATTTACCAATAGATCCAGAATACCCAGCAGAAAGAGTTAATTATATAGTAAATGATGCAAAACCAGTTTGTATCATAACACATTCATCTGTTTCATCTAAGTTAGTTATAGAAAATGATATGAAAAAAATTGTATTAGATGAAGAAGAAACGAAACTAGCGTTACATACATATTCTCGTATGAATATAGCATGTAAGAATGAAGTATCACTTTTAAACCCAGCCTATACAATATATACTTCAGGCTCAACAGGAAACCCAAAAGGTGTAATTGTTCCTATGAGAGGTTTAAGTAACTTTTTAATGGCTATGCAACAAAAATTTTCATTACATGAAAATGATCATTTATTAGCAGTTACAACGTTTGCATTTGATATTTCTGCACTAGAAATTTATTTACCTCTTATTAGTGGTGCAAGTTTAACAATTGCACAAAAAGAAGACATACAAGAGCCTTCTGCATTAACGACACTTTTACATGAAGAAAGAGTGACCATTATGCAGGCTACACCGACGCTTTGGCAGGCGTTAGTAACTGATTACCCAGAGAAGCTACAAGGGCTAAACATACTTGTTGGTGGTGAAGCTCTTCCAGCACATTTAGCAAATAAATTAAAAGAATTAGGTTGCTCAATAACCAATTTATATGGACCAACTGAAACGACGATTTGGTCTACTTTCATGAACATTGATGAAGGTGAAAAGGGTATACCTCCTATTGGAAAGCCAATTTGCAATACAGAAGTGTATGTATTGGATGCAGGGTTACAACCAGTTCCACCTGGAGTTATTGGGGAATTATATATTGCAGGGGAAGGACTTGCAAGCGGATATTTAGGAAAACCTGAGTTAACAGCTGAACGATTTGTTGCAAATCCTTATGGAGAATCAGGGAAGCGCATGTACCGTACTGGAGATCTCGTGAAATGGCATAGTGAAGGTGTGTTAGAGTACATTAGTCGTGCAGATCATCAAATTAAAATCCGTGGATTCCGAATTGAATTAGCTGAAATTGAAATGGTATTACAACGACATGAAAATATTCAACAAGCGGTTGTAATGGTACGAGAAGATCGCCCAAATGATAAGCGCATCATTGCGTATATCGTTGCAGAAGAAAAGGAACTGATTAATCTTTCACAAATTCGTTCTTATGTTTCAGAAAGTTTAGCGAATTATATGATACCATCAGCATTTGTTGTGCTAGAAGAATTACCATTAACGCCAAATGGTAAGGTGGATAGAAAGAAATTACCTGCTCCTGATTTTAATGGAATGAACAATGAGAGGGTTGCTAGAAATCCGAAAGAAGAAATATTATGTGATTTATTTGCAGAAGTACTCGGTGTTTCTCGAATTAGCATTGATGATAATTTCTTTGAAATGGGTGGACATTCCCTTCTAGCATCTCGTTTAATGGCAAGAATTCGTGAAACGTTAAGTGTGGAATTAGGAATCGGGAAACTATTTGAATCACCAACTGTTGCCGAACTGGCGAAACAATTAGACCATGCCAAAAGCGCAAGACTAGCTATTCAGAAAGCAAGTAGGCCAAATGAAGTTCCACTTTCATTTGCACAGCGCAGGTTATGGTTCTTAAATTGTTTAGAAGGTCCAAGTCCTACTTATAATATTCCGCTAGTCATTCGTATGAATGGAATATTGAATCGAGAAGCATTACAAGGTGCTTTTTATGATGTAGTTGAGAAACATGAAACACTTAGAACAATTTTCCCTAACGTATTAGGTAGTTCCTATCAGAAAATTTTAGATATGGAAAACTTAAATCTACAAATGGTTATAACTAATACATGTAAAGATGAATTAGAAAGTGTACTTTCAGAGGCGGTAAGATATAGCTTTAACCTCGATTTTGAGCCGGCAGTTCGTTTGCAACTTTTTACAGTGAGTGAAAACAAACATGTATTATTAATTCTATTACATCATATTGTAGGTGATGGCTGGTCATTACAGCCGTTAACGAGAGATTTTACAGCGGCGTATAAAGCGCGATGTCAAGGTGAAAGAATTCAGCTGGAGTCACTTCCCGTTCAATACGCAGATTATGCACTTTGGCAACAGCAATTGCTAGGTGATGAAACGACACCAGAGAGTCTTATTTCAACACAATTAGATTTTTGGAAAGAAGAACTTAAAGGTTTACCAGACCAAATGGAGTTACCTACAGATTTCCAGCGTCCAATTGAGACGAGTTACCGCGGGGAAACAATTCATTTTCATATAGATGAAGAAATGCATAGTAGGTTAGTAGAGCTTGCACGTGAAAATGGAGCTAGTTTGTTTATGGTATTGCAAGCAGGGCTTAGTGCACTATTTACAAGATTAGGTGCAGGCACTGATATACCAATTGGAAGTCCGATTGCTGGAAGAAATGATGATGTACTCTCTGACATAGTCGGCTTATTTGTAAATACATTAGTGTTACGTACAAATACATCAGGAGATCCAAGTTTTAAAGAATTATTGAATAGAGTAAAGCAGACAAATCTTGCAGCTTATGAAAATCAAGATGTTCCATTTGAACGACTCGTTGAAGTGTTAAACCCAGTGCGTACTCGAAATAGTCATCCGCTATTTCAAGTTATGTTAGCTTTCCAAAATACGCCAGAAGCAATCTTTGATGCCCCGGATATAGAAGCGAACCTTGAAATTCAAAGCGTCGGTTCTGCAAAATTTGACTTAACATTTGAAATTAGTGAGAGTAACGGGGGTGACGGTACTCCGAACGGTTTACATGGATTACTAGAGTTTAGTACCGATTTATATAAACGTGAAACGGTTCAAAAACTAATAGAACGATTCATTTTGTTATTAGATGATGCAGCGAAACATCCGGATCGATCCATTGGCAGATTAGAAATATTAACTGTAGCAGAGAAAAATACAGTGTTAGAAAAGTGGAATGGTGGTTTTCAAATTGCACCAGAAATGACATTGCCACAATTATTTGAAAAGCAGGCTCATATAAATCCAAATTCTATTGCTGTTGTCTTTGAAGATAAGAAATTAACTTATGAAGAGTTAAATAGAAAAGCAAATAAAATAGCTCGATTCCTAATAGCAAAAGGGATTGGTCCTGATCAACTCGTTGCTTTAGCGATGCCAAGATCATTAAACATGGTTATAAGCTTATTAGCTGTTCTTAAAGCTGGTGCTGGATACCTTCCGTTAGATCCAGATTACCCAGCAGACCGTATTTCATTTATGCTACACGATGCGAAACCATCATGTGTTTTAACGAATTCAGAAGTGGAAATTGAATGTAATGAGGCACTAAAAGTTTTAATTGATAATGTAAAAGTAATAGCAGAAGTTGAGAAATATAGTGAAGACAATATTGATGAAGTGGAACGTATTAAGCCATTATCTCCATCACATATTGCTTACGTTATTTATACGTCAGGGTCAACGGGTAGACCGAAAGGCGTTATGATACCTCATCAAAATGTAGTAAGACTTTTAGGAGCAACTGATCATTGGTTCCAGTTTGACGAAAACGATGTTTGGACGATGTTCCATTCATATGCTTTTGATTTCTCGGTTTGGGAAATTTGGGGACCTTTATTATACGGAGGGCGTTTAGTTGTAGTGCCACATACTGTAAGTCGCTCACCGAAAGAATTTTTACAGCTTCTTGTTAAAGAAAAGGTTACGATTTTAAACCAAACTCCATCAGCGTTCTATCAATTGATGCAAGCAGATCGTGAAAATGAAGAGATTGGCCAAAAATTATCTTTACGATATGTTGTTTTTGGAGGAGAAGCACTTGAGCTAAGTCGCTTAGAAGAGTGGTATAGTCGACATCCTCATAAAGCACTAAAGCTTATTAATATGTACGGTATTACGGAGACGACAGTACATGTTAGTTATATTGAATTAGATGAAACTATCGTCTCTTTACGAGCAAATAGTTTAATTGGGTGCAGTATACCTGACCTTAAAGTGTATGTGTTAGATAACTATTTACAACCAGTGCCACCTGGAGTAGTTGGAGAAATGTATGTTGCAGGTGCAGGGCTTGCGCGTGGATATTTAGGAAGAGCAGGATTAACGGCTGAACGCTTTATCGCAGATCCATTTGGCAAGCCAGGTACAAGAATGTATCGTACAGGAGACTTAGCTCGCTGGCGTAAAGATGGGACGCTAGATTATATAGGACGTGCAGATCATCAAATCAAAATTCGTGGATTCCGAATTGAATTAGGAGAAATAGAAGCAGTCATAATGAAGCACCCTAAAGTTGAGCAAGTAGCCGTTATTGTACGTGAAGATCAACCAGGGGATAAACGGTTAGTTTCTTATATCGTTGCATCAAATAATGAAGCGATTGATACGAATGAAATGCGTCAGTTTGCTAGTGGTAGTTTACCAGATTATATGGTTCCATACGCTTTTGTAGTAGTAAATGAGTTACCTTTAACTCCAAACGGTAAATTAGATAGAAAGGCATTGCCAGCTCCAGAATTTATCGCATCATCTTCTAGTCGTGGTCCAAGAACACCGCAAGAAGAAATGTTATGTGACTTGTTTACAGAAGTGCTAAGTGTACCTCAAATTGGAATTGATGACGGATTCTTTGATCTTGGTGGCCATTCACTCCTTGCAGTGCAACTTATGAGCCGCATGAAAGAGGCGCTTGGAGTGGAACTAAATATTGGCACTTTATTTGCAGCACCGACTGTTGCAGGGTTAGCTGAAAGACTTGAGATGGGGAATGGTCAAAGTGCACTTGATGTGTTGCTTCCTTTACGAGCAAGTGGCGATCAATTACCACTATTTTGTGTACATCCAGCTGGTGGATTAAGTTGGTGCTATGCAGGACTTATGAAATCTTTAGGAACAGATTATCCAATCTATGGTGTACAAGCACGAGGTATTGCTAAAAATGAAGAACTTCCAAAAAGTTTAGAGGAGATGGCGGCGGATTACTTGAAACATGTTCGTGAAGTACAGCCTTATGGACCATATCGTTTACTAGGTTGGTCGCTTGGAGGAAATGTTGTGCATGCAATGGCGGCGCAATTACAAAATGAAGGGGAAGAAGTAGAATTACTCGTTATGCTTGACTCTTATCCTGGACACTTCTTACCGAATACGGAAGCGCCTACTGAAGAGGAAGCGTTAATCGCATTACTTGCTTTAGGCGGATATGACCCAGATAACATGGATGGTAAACCACTTACAATGGAAAGTGCAGTTGAAATCCTTCGTAAAGATGGAAGTGCATTAGCAAGTCTTGAAGAAGAGACTATATTGAACTTGAAAGAAACATATGTAAATTCAGTAGGGTTGTTAGGGAAATATGTACCGAAAGTTTATAACGGAGATATCTTATTCTTTAGATCTACTGTTATACCAGACTGGTTTGATCCTATTTCTCCAAATACGTGGCTAAATTATTTAGATGGGCAAATTGTGCAGCACGATATTGATTGTAGACATAAAGATCTATGTCAGCCAGGTCCACTTACGGAAATTGGACAAGTATTAGCGAAATATTTGCAGAATAAGAAAGGGGTAAGTAGAGTATGACGAATCCATTTGAAAATGATAATTACACATATAAAGTATTAATAAATGAGGAGGGCCAGTATTCTCTCTGGCCTGCTTTTCTCGATGTACCTATTGGCTGGAATGTCGTATATGAAGAAGCTAGTAGGCAGAGTTGCTTAGAATATGTTGAATATAACTGGAAAGATTTGAATCCACAAGGTAATCAAGTTCGCGAAAAAACATTAGTAGGAAAACGATAATGAAAGAAAAACTAAATCCAAAAGTAGTTGTAAGTATCGTTTATATAACTGCGATGTTTATGGCTGCGATGGACGCAACGATTGTAAATGTAGCACTGCAAACGATAAGTAGAGAACTACAAGTACCTCCATCTGCAATGGGGACGGTTAATGTTGGGTATTTAGTTAGTTTAGCTGTTTTCCTTCCGATTTCTGGTTGGTTAGGAGATCGTTTTGGTACGAAAAGAGTGTTTTTAATTGCTCTTTTCGTATTTACAATTGCATCTGCTTTATGCGGAATGGCTAACGATATTACTTCATTGAATATTTTCCGTATTATTCAAGGTGCTGGCGGAGGGCTTTTAACACCGGTTGGAATGGCGATGTTATTTCGAACATTTTCACCAGAGGAAAGACCGAAGATTTCCCGGTTCATTATACTTCCAATTGCTGTAGCACCAGCAATTGGTCCTATCATCGGTGGTTTCTTTGTAGATCAAATGTCTTGGCGTTGGGCATTTTATATTAATCTACCGTTTGGAATCGTTGCATTGCTATTTGGACTTCTATTTTTAGCAGAACATGTTGAAAAATCAGCTGGTCGCTTTGATTCGCTCGGCTTTATTTTATCAGCACCAGGATTTGCGATGCTCATATATGCACTCAGCCAGGGACCATCAAAAGGGTGGATTTCTCCAGAAATTATGAGTACTGGGATAGCTGGGGTTGTATTCATTACATTGTTTATAATTGTAGAACTGAAAGTAAAGCAACCGATGTTAGATTTACGCTTATTAAAAGAACCAGTCTTTAGAAAGATGAGCCTTATATCATTATTTTCATCAGCTGGTTTATTAGGAATGTTATTTGTTTTTCCTCTTATGTATCAAAATGTGATAGGAGTTTCTGCACTGGAATCAGGACTTACGACATTTCCAGAGGCGATTGGATTAATGATTTCTTCACAAATTGTACCATGGTCATATAAGAAATTAGGAGCTCGAAAGGTAATTTCTATTGGATTAATTTGTACCGCGGTTATCTTTGTTTTATTAAGTTTTGTAAATCACGATACGAATCCGTGGCAAATCCGGGCATTATTGTTTGGTATCGGTATTTTCTTAGGTCAATCTGTCGGTGCGGTTCAATTTTCTGCCTTTAACAATATCACGCCGCCTTCTATGGGGAGAGCGACTACTATATTCAATGTGCAAAATCGACTAGGTTCAGCAATAGGAGTAGCGGTTTTAGCTAGTATACTAGCTGGTTTTGGAGGTAATAACGTTCAATCCGATTTTTTACCATATCAAGCAGCATTAATTGGGTCAGCAATATTTTTGCTCATAGCACTACTATTTTCTTTACGTATTTCCGATAAAGAGGTAATGTCAAAGAAGAAAGAAAAAACATTATCTGTATCAGAAAAAGAGAAAGTACTTGTCAATGAATAACAATATACGTATGCTTTTTTATGAAAATTGATATTCGTTGAATAAAGGAGAGTTTACATGATAGAAAGTAAAGTTGTAGATTCTATTCCAACTTTGAATGAGAATGATTGTCAAATATGGTGGGCAAGAATTTCGGATTTACAATCATGGCATTACAATTTACTAAATGATATAGAGCGAGAGAAAGCAAATTCGTATCATCATTCGGCAGATCGAGCTCGTTTTATAATAGGTTGCGTAATAAGTAGATTAGTTCTCGGCAAGATACTTTCTATGTCACCAGTCCAAGTACCAATTGATCGAATGTGCTCAGTATGTAAATTGCAGCATGGAAGACCACAATTACCAGAAGGTATGCCGCAATTATCCGTTTCGCATTCAGGTGAGTGGGTTGTCGTTGCATTTACAAAATCTGCACCTGTTGGCATAGATGTAGAACAAATGAATCCAAGTATAGATGTTATGAAAATGGCAGAAGGTGTATTAACAGACATTGAAATAGCGCAAGTTATGAAACTGTCAAATGAACAGAAAATAGAAGGTTTTTTAACATATTGGACTCGAAAAGAAGCGGTGCTGAAAGCGACAGGTGAAGGACTAATGATTCCACCAGTACATATTACAGTATCAGCTCCAAATGATCCTCCAAACTTGTTGGTTTTTAAGGATAGACAAGAGTTAGCAAGTAATACAGTGATGGAAGATGTAAGGCCTAGTTTAGATTATAGGGCTTCTGTTGCAATATTCAGTAAGGAAGTGACTGAAATTACGCAATTAGACGCAGCAGCACTTTTAAATCTTAAATAAAAAAATTACAGAAGAGGTGTTCCTCATGTTAGTAGCGGAAAATAGGAAGAATGAATTCACTTATAATGTACAAGCAATTAAAAATATTTTATTTTCTGGAGATACATCATCCATTCATGCTTTAGAAAAGCTTTTAAATGATACAGTTCAGTTTGATGTTCTTGAACAAGAGGCACTTGGTAGACAGTACATTCCGAAAGAAGCAAAGAATTTCTTTGATAAAGATGGAACATTTCTTTACCGTGTATCTAATGTTAGTTATAAAGGAAAGGTGTTATCTGAAAATCTAATTTTTGCAGACACTTCGTTTTTACCGGACGCAATAAAGAGTGAATTAGAGAGTGGAAATATTCCTGTTGAAAAGCTTATAGAAAAGATGGAAGTAAGAAGAAACGTATTATATGAAGGATATCAGCCATCTGGAAATATTATTGAATTGTTTGATGGATGTTCTGTTACAGCGAATGTGTATCCAACTAGAAAGTATCAAATTGTAAGTAACTGCAAATGTGTATTTTATATTTGTGAAGTGTATCATGCAGAGAATATAAAGCGATTGCTTAAATAAAAACAAGAAACCAGCCTATAAAATGGCTGGTTTCTTGTTTTTATTTAAC
Organism: Bacillus sp. M13(2017); assembly: GCF_002218325.1. Taxonomy (NCBI): domain Bacteria; kingdom Bacillati; phylum Bacillota; class Bacilli; order Caryophanales; family Bacillaceae; genus Bacillus; species Bacillus sp. M13(2017). The sequence goes on from NZ_KZ268501.1 coordinate 293,130, forward strand.
AGCTTCTTTTAATTCTTTACCCGCTTTAAATGCAGGAACTTTACCAGCGGCGATTTGAATTTCTTCGCCAGTTTGCGGATTACGTCCTGTACGAGCAGATCTTTCGCGTACTTCAAAAGTTCCAAACCCGATTAGTTGAACCTTATCTCCAGATTGTAATGCATTAGCAATTGTGTCAAATACGGATTGTACAGCTGCAGAAGCGTCCTTTTGAGAAATATCAGCTGATTGGGCTACGTTTTTAATTAATTCTGTTTTGTTCATGTTTTCACCTCATAAAAAAATTTTTGGAATGAATGTTTTAGTATAATAGATAGTAAAGATAAAGCTATCACTATGATTAGAAAGAATACTATATAATTATGTTAATTTCGTTGCAAGAGACTGAATCCCTTCTATTATTTAGGGATTAATTAAGAATCGATGCATATAAAAAGCTTTAATATGAGGATGAGGGGGAGTATACGAATGATTTTTCGTGAAAAAAATGAGAAGGAAAGTATTTTAATTCGTCAACATGATCATGGTTTTTTAGCTGGAGAGATTGCAAAGCATATAAAAGAAGACTTTTTTGAAGATAAAACATATTTAAAAGAAACAGTTGATGCAATATATGAGCATGACAGAGGATGGATAGAGCTTGATAAAGTACCAATTTTGAATGATGCTAAAAATATTCCATATACATTTATGGATTGTCCAAGCCCATTACGTTTTGTTTTTTATACGATTGGGTTGAATGAAATTGAAAATTCTAATCCATACGGGGCATTGCTTTGTAGTAAACATTTTTTATCATTTCCACTAAACGAGGAAGATGAAGAAATGATGTCATTTTATAAACATGAATTAGAACGACAAAAAAGAATTTTGAAAACGTTAACAAAGGAACAGTTTGCGATGTTCGATAAGCATTATAGATTATTAAAGTTTTGTGATGAACTTTCTTTATACGTATGTATGAATAAGCCTGGTGTCAAAAAGAAAGATGAAATTGACTTATTTAAAGATGGTTTTGAAGGAACAGAAATGTTTAATAGTAAAGAGGAGAAACTTATTCAAGCTGAATGGGTGGACGAGGAAACAATTCGGATTACACCATTTCTATTTCAAACGGAATTTTATACGTATGTAAAATATAAAACGATAAATAAGCATGAAATGAAAGAAAAAGGGATTGCAAAGGCTGATAGAGAATCAGAAATGAAGAAACAAACCATTCGTTTCATACAATAAGGAGGTAATATAAATTGAAAGATTATATATTAAAACAGTGTGATTACCATGCTTGGGCTAATACTAGATTATTCAATCGATTAAAAGAGTTACCAAACTATGAGACAATTTTTAATGAGCAGATACAGTGTGTATTCCCATCCATTAAGGATACTTTTGTGCATATTTATATTACAGATCAAGTGTGGTTACATATATTGCATGGTAAAAGTATGAATGAAGCAATACAAGACCGAGAAGATTTACGAAAACAAATTGAAACTAAATCGTTACATGAATTAGAAAAAATGTTTGAAAACATGGCAAATCAATATAAAGAGTTTTTAATTACAATACAAGATGTGAATGCTGTATTTGTTATTGAGAATCCATACGTAGGGAAATTAGAAACTTCGATTTTAGAATTAGTGCAACATGTCGTAAATCATGGTACATATCATAGAGGAAATATAACAGCGATGATCCGTCAACTTGGTCATTCGTCGACAATGATGGATTTTGTACTGTATTTACATATGGTTAAAAAGCAGGGAGAGTAATATAGTTTGTAAGAAGGAGAGGCTGTAATTGTAGAAGTCTCTCCTTCTATTTTATCCGGCATTAATGGTAGATCGACCGATTAAAATTTTACTTTCTTTATTAAGAAGCTTTATTTTCTTGTAATTGCTTAGCGTATTGTACAGCCTTATATGCATTGACTCTACCATTTTTCCAGTACGTACCTGTACCACTAATTTTATCAGAAGTTGACTCAATAATTTGGCGGATTTGTGTATTGCTATATCCTTGATTTGCTAAAAGAGCAGCGACTCCTGCAACATGAGGTGTTGCCATAGATGTACCACTTAATGATTGATACGTGCTTCCTTTATATGTTGAATATATATTTGAACCTGGTGCTGCAACATCTACCCAGCTACCATAAGTAGAAAATGAAGATTTTCTATCTGATTGATCTGTAGAAGCAACTGCAATTACTTCGCTGTAATAAGCAGGGTAATTAGCTTTTGTGTTTCCAGCATTTCCAGCAGCTGCAACTATAACAGAGCCTTTATTCCATGCATATTGAACGGCTTGTTGTAATGCAGTACCACCATTTGGAGCTCCTAAACTTAAACTAATTACTTTTGCACCCGAATCAGCAGCTTCCCGAATACCTTGCGCTACAGCATCAAGAGTACCACTTCCTTGATTATCTAATACGCGGACAGCATAAATTGAAGTTTGTGGGGCAACACCAGCAATTCCGACACTGTTATTTGTAAGTGCTCCAGTAATTCCAGCGCAATGTGTACCATGACCATTACCATCATCAGATGTATTGTCATTATCAACATAATCATGCCCGTAAATTACTTTCGAAGCCAAATCAGGGTGTGATCCTTGAACTCCTGTATCAATAATAGCTACTTTTACACCAGGATCACTTCGTTGGCTATCCCAAGCCTGTGGAGCTTGAATCTTTTGCAATCCATATTGATTTTTAAAATATGGGTCGTTTGGAGTCCAAAAGGCGTGAACGTAATAATTCGGTTCTGCATATTCCACATCTGGATTATTTTTATAACTCTTTATTTTTTCTTTTACAGTACCTTTCGAAAATTGTACGACTTCAAAACCTAACTTATCATCTTTAGATAAGACATTAGCTCCGACAGATTTATGAAAAGATTGCACATTACTTAAAGATGCATTTTGCTTGAACTTAACGATTAATTGGTTAGGAACGTAATCAGTAGATGAAGTTTCAGCACTTGAAGTATTTGTGTTAAAGAAGAAACCACCAATAATAAATGACAAAACAGATAGGAAAGCAATGATTTTGTTTTTCAAAAGATTTTTCCTCCCTTTTCTTGGATGAGTTTTTCAGCGACTCTTTAATGTCGCATTCCTTTTCAACTATATAGTTAGACCATACGATTTATGACATTTATGTGAAAAACTTTTGGAGGAATAAAAAGGAGTAAACATTGATATAAATATATTTTTAATGACAGTAATTAAGTAAAAGAGGGGATGAAAAAAGGAATGCTCAACATGTATGAGTCATTCCTTTTTTCATAGATTAACTTGCCTGTTTTTTATTACTTTCTTTCAATTTCTCTGCTTGTAAAAAGCGATTCGTTTCAGCAACAACAATACTACTTAATCCAATTAGACCAATCAAGTTTGGAATTGCCATAAGTCCATTTGCAATATCAGCAAATGTCCATACGATTCCTAGTTTTAAATTAGCACCAATTGCAATCATGACAATAAAGATTGCTTTATAATATTTAACTGCACTTTCTCCGAATAAATAAGCTACACATTTTTCTCCATAATACGACCAGCCTAAAATAGTAGAGTAGGCAAATAAAATAATTGCGATACCGAGAATCATACTACCAGCAGTACCGAATACAGATTGGAATGCAAGTGTTGTAGCTTCAACGCCAGTTTTACCAGATTTCCAAGCGCCTGTAGTAATTAATACTAGTCCTGTAATTGTACATACAATAAACGTATCTAGAAAAGTACCAGTCATTGAAACTAAAGCTTGCTTTGCAGGCGAATCAGTTTTTGCAGCCGCAGCAGCAATTGGTGCACTCCCTAAACCAGCTTCGTTCGCAAATACACCACGCGCCATTCCGATTTGGATAGCTGATGCAACTGTTGCCCCAATAAAACCACCAGCAGCTGCCGTACCATTAAATGCACCAGAAAAAATAAGTGAAAATGCTTCTGGAATTTGGTCGTAGTGATAGAAAATAATTATAAGACCAGCAATTATATAAAAGAAAGCTTTTATCGGAACGACATAACCCGTCACTTTCCCGATTTTTTTTACACCGCCTAAAATAACAATTGCGATTAAAAATGCCATTAGTATACCAGTTAAAGCAGGAGGGAAAGAGAAATTAATTCGCATTGCCTCTGCAACTGAGTTAGATTGCACCATATTACCAATACCGAAAGAAGCAGTTGTACCAAATATAGCGAATAATATAGCAAGCCATTTCTTACCTAAACCACGCTCTAAATAATACATTGGTCCACCTGAATATTCACCATTTTCATTACTAACACGGTATTTCACTGCAAGTATTGCCTCGGCATACTTTGTTGCCATACCGAATAAAGCGGTAATCCACATCCAAAATATTGCACCAGGACCACCAATTGTAACAGCTGTTGCAACACCTGCGATATTTCCCATACCAATCGTTGCGGCCATAGCTGTCATAAGTGCTTGGAAGTGACTAATATCTCCAGAAGAAGAGGTATCTTCTGATTTTTTAAATGCTAGTTTGTGAGCGTATAACAGTTTACTAAACTGTAAACCTTTCAAACGCACTGTGAGAATGATACCAGTTCCAACGAGTAGCAACAAAGTTGGTAATCCCCACACGTATTGATTCATTTGTTCTAATACTTTACTTACTGTCTCCATCTTTATTCTCCTTTATTTAGAAAAAATAAAAACCACTTCAAGTAAATGAAATGGTCTCTGGAGAAACAAGGGATAGAAAAATAAACCGATACAATCGGCTTTTTCTTTCGCTTGTCTCTGTCCTTTTACCTGAGAGATTATCCGCTAAAGTAGCGGATTTGCTCCTTCGGTGCTCGTTTTCCTCCGCGCTCTATGAAAGCGAGAGGGAGTCTCTCCAGAGATTCGTCCCCATGCAGTTCTACTTGTAACCAAGACCTGAGAGTTTCAAAGTTGGTATAACAACTTTTTGCCCCGTCGGTAGATCAATAGACCTTCTCCTGAATGGTTCATCCGAATTATAAAATTTATAAACACATTGATTGTAAATCAATAAAAACATTATAGACATACAAATTGTGAATTGCAATCATTTTTTATTTTAAAATAGTAAATAGTTTTATTTTTTTGTAATTCCTAATTTATCTTTAACTTCATTTAAAGTAGATAAAGCGATGACAATATGTTGATCCGCAAGTCCTAAAGCTTGTTTTGTTTTTTCAATAGTTTCATCGGTTGGAGTAGAGTTATTTGCTCCGTCTATAATTAAATTTGCTGCATTTTTCATGAAATTTGATGCGGATTTAAACTGAGTTGTGAACTGAAGTAGTTGTTTTTGTATATCTATATCTGTTATGTTTTCTTCAATTTTAAGCGTGTCTATTTCGTTCATAATTGTTTCGTACTGCTTGGAAACAGCACTCATTGTAACTAATAGTTTATTTCGATCTACTGAATCTCCATTCGTGTGAATCTCTTCCCAGGCAGGTAACCAATCTTTTTCGATGATGTCATTATAATGAGTAGTCAATTCATTGATTTTAGGCTGTAATTTAGTTTTGAAAGTTTTTGTCTCCGCTGTTTCTACAGTTGCTTTTTCATTGTTATTTTTAACATTAGTAGCGTAGAGAATCGTACCGAAAATGATGAAAATAGAAATAACAACTGTCCATTTAGTAAAAAGTAATTTCTGCAATATGTAACGCCTCCAAAATTTAAAAACTTATAATTATAATATATAACAATAATGTTGCTTAAAGTAGAGAAAATAGGCTAGAAATAATTTAAATTATTTCTTTTCTATACATAAATAATTAAAGTTAGTAAAATGATGAAAGTTATATGCGAGAAAAGAGGGTTTTTAGTGAAAATGAATAGAAGAAAACTAGTTTCAAATATTTCAATGGCTATGTTATTAGTTGTTTTAATTGCATTCATATTTATGGATAAAGAATCTAAAATTAAAGGTTTTCCAGTACCAATGTCAGCAATTCATATTAACGATGATAAGGAAGAGGACTATCAATATATAAGTGTAATGCCTATTACAAAGGCCAGTGGATGGGAGAGCTTAGGGGAAAACGGGCATACTGTTACTTTTAAAAAAGGGGAGAGGAATGTAACTGTAATACATTATCCGGGAGAACTAACGTTTTATTTATTTGAGAAAAAGGTGAATATGGGAGATAAGATAAAGATGTAATTCGTTAAGGGTTACATCTTTTTTTGATTCTGAATTATTTGAAATAAAATTAGATAGATGGTTTGATAGATGTAGTGATAAATATGATAAGTTCTATATGTTGATAAAAAGCATCGAAGAGACCATAAAAACATTATGTAAATTAAAAGTTGTAAGTGGAAGATAAATTATATCTTAAGGGGGAATTAAAAATGTTACTAAAAACAATTTACTGTGAAGTGGAAGAAGAGAAAAAAGAGTTATTTTCAAACGCACAAGAAAAATGGCGCGATATACAGCATCTAGATGGATTTCATGGACAATTTGGTGGATGGAATAAAGATGAGGCATGTGTATTTACTTTATGGGAAAATCGAAATGCATATCAATCATTTATGAATGGTGCTCACGATACAATTTATTTAAATAGTAATCAAGAGGATACGTTTCTTTCATGTGAAATTGAATTATTTCAAACGTTGTATGATATAACTGATACGCATTTAAAAGACGTTGTTACAGAAGGATCATTCGTAAGAGTTGCTATATGTGATGTAAAGGTGGAAAAGGAAAATCATTTTTTACATAAGCAAGAAACAATTTGGAATAAAGGAATGGAAAAAGCAAAAGGAATGTTAGGTGGAGTAGTTGGGAAGTCTTTAAAAAATGAAAATCGTTACATAGTGTTAACGTATTGGAAAGATGAAAAGACGCATCAACATTATGTGGAAGAGATTTTCCCAGATTTATATAAATTAGCTAATATTCATGAAGATACAGAAGAGATAAAAGGAAAACAAGCTGTATGTAAGGAAGAATGGCTTGTATATTAAACAAAGAAAAAGTGCATAAATGAATGTATAATAAAGATATTTTCTTATAAACAAGTAATTAATAGAAGACGTTATATACCCTTTCATGTTAATATATTTAAGTTATAATAGGAGGCTTACCCTTTTGTATTGTACGGTAGAAGCAGTGTGAGCTTGAAATTTTTTTAGAAAAGGATGTGCCTAATTTGCGTATCAATAAATTTATTAGTGAAGCTGGAAAAGCGTCTCGACGTGGAGCGGATAAACTAATTAATGAGAGAAGAGTAATTATTAACGGTAAGGTTGCAAAAATTGGTGACCAAGTGAACCCAGGTGATGATGTACGAGTAAATGGAGAGCAGCTTCGAATTGCTCGAGATCATGTATATATCGCTTTAAATAAACCAGTAGGTATTACATGTACCAGTGAAAAAGCTGTAAAAGGTAATATTATCGATTTAGTGAACCATCCTTTACGAATTAGTCACATTGGTCGTCTTGATAAAGACTCAGACGGTTTAATTTTGTTAACGAATGATGGTGATATTGTTAATGAAATTTTACGTGCTGAAAATAAACATGAGAAAGAATATATCGTTTCAGTAGATAAGCCTATTACCCCTGATTTCTTAGAAAAAATGGCAGCTGGTGTGAAAATTTTAGGAACGAAAACACTTCCTTGTGAGATCACACAGTTATCAAAATATGAGTTCAAAATTATTTTAACACAAGGGCTAAATCGTCAAATTCGTCGTATGTGTGAAGCTTTAGGTTATCAAGTATACACGTTAAAACGTACGAGAATTATGAATATTGAATTGAATAATTTACCCGTTGGACAGTGGAGAGATTTAACGAAGAAAGAGAAAAGACGTCTATTTGCAGACTTAAATTACGAACCACAAGATTGGTAAAATTGTGAAGTGAAACCAAAAAAATTTGGTTTAACTTTTTTAAATTAAATAAATAATTTTTTTAAACACTTGCAAAAATAAAATGAATAAGATATATTAAATAACAATAAATGGATGTTTTACAAAAGCGAAGAAAAGGACACGAGTTATTTTCCCCGGTTATACAGAGAAGGAAGGAAAGCTGAGAACTTCCTAACGCAGAAAAATAACTTACCACCTTAGAGCTGCACTAGGGAAACGAAGTATCTAGTGCCGTGTAAGCGACGTTATCGCAAAAGAAGCCATTATGTTTTTTGTGATGGGAATCTGGGTGGAACCACGGATATAAGCATATTCGTCCCTATATTTAGGGATGAATATGCTTTTTTTGCATTCAATTTCATAATAAGCGAAGAAAAGGACACGAGTTATTTTCCCCGGTTATACAGAGAAGGAAGGAAAGCTGAGAACTTCCTAACGCAGAAAAATAACTTACCACCTTAGAGCTGCACTGGGGAAATTAAGTATCTAGTGCCGTATAAACGACGTTACCGTAAAAGAAGCCATTGTTTGTTCACAATGGGAATCTGGGTGGAACCACGGGTATAAGCACGCTCGTCCCTATTTTAGGGATGAGTGTGCTTTTTATTATGAAATGGAGAGATGAAAAATGAAAGAACAAATGATTGAAATTAAATTTCCAGATGGTAGCGTGAAAGAATTTGTAAAAGGAATTACTTTAGAAGAAATTGCGGGATCCATTAGCAGTAGTTTGAAAAAGAAAGCAGTCGCGGGGAAAGTAAATGATGGATTATATGATTTACGCCGAAATATTGAAGAAAATGCGGAAGTGGAAATCATTACTATAGATTCAAATGAAGGGGTAGAAATTGCAAGACACTCAGCAGCACATATTTTAGCGCAAGCTGTAAAAAGAATGTATGGTGATATAAATCTTGGAGTAGGGCCTGTTATTGAAAATGGATTTTATTATGATATGGATCTTCCAAGTAGTGTAAACATGGAAGATTTACGAAAAATCGAAAAAGAAATGAAAAAGATCACAAATGAAAATATAAAGATAGAACGAGTTGAGGTTTCTCGAGAAGAAGCAGCTAAACTGTTTCAAGAAATGAACGATCTCTTGAAATTAGAACTTTTAGAAGCAATTCCTAGTGGGGAAAGTGTAACACTATATAAACAAGGGGAATTTGTAGATTTATGTAGAGGACCACATTTACCATCTACAGGTTATTTGAAAGCATTTCAATTAACTCACGTTTCCGGTGCATATTGGCGAGGTGATAGTAATAACCAAGTGCTTCAGCGTATATATGGCGTTGCATTCTCTTCTCAAAAAGAATTAGAAGAGTATTTACATTTCGTTGAAGAAGCAGCAAAAAGAAATCATCGTAAGTTAGGCAGTGAGCTTGAGTTATTTATGTTTTCTGAAGAGGCTCCGGGGATGCCATTTTATTTACCGAAAGGACAAATGATTCGTAACGAATTGGAAGCATTTTTAAGAGAAATTCAAAAAGAGTATAAGTATCAAGAAGTACGCACTCCGTTCATGATGAACCAAGAAGTATGGGAGAGATCAGGGCACTGGGGACATTATAAAGATAATATGTATTTCTCTGAAGTAGATAATAAAAGTTTTGCATTAAAACCGATGAACTGTCCAGGGCACATGCTTATGTTTAAAAATAAATTGCATTCTTATCGTGAATTACCGATTCGTATGTGTGAATTTGGTCAAGTACATCGCCATGAATTTAGTGGTGCATTAAACGGGTTATTAAGAGTACGTACTTTCTGCCAAGATGATGCACATTTATTTGTAACTCCAAAACAAATTGAAGATGAAATTAAATCAGTAATGGCGCAAATTGATTACGTATATAAAACTTTTGGATTCGAATATGAAGTAGAGCTTTCTACTCGTCCAGAAGATTCAATGGGTGATGATAAATTATGGGAGCAAGCAGAAGCAGCATTAGAAAATGTATTACAATCGCTAAATTATAAATATAGACTAAATGAAGGTGACGGTGCATTTTACGGGCCGAAAATTGATTTTCATATTAAAGATGCTTTAAATAGAAGTCACCAGTGCGGAACAATCCAGCTTGATTTCCAAATGCCAGAGAAATTTGATTTAAATTATATAGATGAAAATAATGAAAAGAAAAGACCAGTTGTTATTCATCGGGCAGTTTTAGGTTCATTAGATCGCTTCTTAGCAATATTAATTGAGCACTTTGGAGGTGCGTTCCCGGCATGGGTAGCACCAGTTCAAGTGAAAGTAATTCCAGTTTCAAATGCAGTACATGAACAATATGCCAGTGAGGTTGCACATAAATTAGCACAAGCTGGGATTCGTGTTGAACAAGATGCACGAGATGAAAAACTAGGATATAAAATAAGAGAAGTACAAATGCAAAAAGTACCGTATGTTCTTGTTATTGGCGATAAGGAAATGGAAAAAGGAGCTGTAAATGTACGTAAATATGGGGAAGAGAAGTCAGAAGTTGTTGCGCTAGATGTGTTTGTGGCAAGTATTGAAGAGGAAATAAAGAATAGAAAATATTGATTGTAAAGAACACACACTCTTAGAAATTAGTGTGTGTTCTTTTTTATCTTACAAAAATGTAAGGTAAATGTAAGCGAAATCGAGGGAACGAGTTGTAGAAAAATGAGAATATGAAGTAGGAAATAGGAAATAGATTCATGTTAAGGGTGTAACTCTTATTGAATGAATAATTAAAAAATTATTAAGGATTTACATGACAAAATAATAAGAAATATGTGAGAAATTAATTTTATACAAAAGGGATGGAGTGAAAGAGATGTCAGCAAATGTAGTTACTGTAGAAAGTGTAGAAAAAACGTATGGAAAAAGAAATGAGAATCAGTCAAAAGCATTAAGGGGTGTATCGTTAAGTATTAAAGAAGGAGAATTTGTCGGGATCATGGGACCTTCTGGGTCTGGAAAAACGACGTTACTTAATGTGATAAGTACACTTGACCAAGCGACAGGTGGTAGTGTGACGATAGCTGGTACAAATATTACTTCTATGAAGGGCAATGCGTTATCTGATTTTCGCTCTCAAAAATTAGGTTTCATTTTTCAAGATTTTAATCTACTAGAAAACTTATCAATTTATGAAAATATAGCTTTACCACTTTCTTTGCAAGGCGTACCATCAAGTGAGATTACTGGGAAGGTAAATGACGTTGCGAAGAAATTAGGCATCACTGAAATTTTAAAAAAATATCCGACGGCTGTTTCTGGAGGACAAAAGCAAAGAACAGCGGCAGCACGAGCTTTAGTACATAATCCAGCAATTGTATTAGCAGATGAACCGACAGGAGCGCTTGATAGTAAAAATGCAAAAAGTTTATTAGAAGCGATGCAAGATTTACATGAAAATCACAATGTAAGTATTTTAATGGTTACACACGATGCATTTAGTGCAAGTTATTGTGAGCGTATTTTATTTATTCAAGATGGTCTTCTTTATAAAGAATTAAATCGTCAAGGCACTCGAGAGAATTTCTATCAAGACATTTTAGGTGTGCTCGCTCATATGGGCTCAGCTGCTGAGTCTAAGTAGGGGGCGAAACTATGTTATTTAAATTATCACGTCATAGTATGAAAAAGATGTTAAAAGATTATATGGTTTTACTTATTGGCCTCGTTATTAGTATTAGTATTTTCTACATGTTCCAAACGATGGCGATGAATAGTGAATTTACGAAAGATAATAGCCTAATTAGTAGTATTAGACTCGTCTTTTGGGTAGGTGCAATACTATTATCTTTCATTACTGTATTTTATATTATATATGCCAACTCTTTCTTACTCACGTTAAGAAGAAAAGAACTCGGTATGTACATGATGCTTGGTGCAAAAAAGAAAAAAGTAGCACAGTTATTATTTATTGAAACATTCGGTATGGGTATTGTCAGTATTATTATCGGTATTTTAGTAGGGATGTTACTTGCAAGTGTAGCAGGAAACTTTTTAATGAATGGAATGGAAATTTCAGCAAAAGGTAGTTATGCATCTGTATACACACCAGCAATTTTAGTTACAGCTATTTTCTTCTTAATACTATTTTTCATTACTGGCTTAATGAACGGTGTCCGATTGTTACGTAAAACTGAACTAGAGTTAATTCGTGAAGATGAAACACTAGATGAAGTGAAGAAAAGTAAAACTCGCATTATAATAATGACAGTACTTGGTGTATTACTAGTAAGTACAGGGTACTATTTTATGATCAATGTAAAAATATATGCTGAATTAGGTTTTATTATAGCAACCATCGTTACAACACTTGGAACATATTTTATCTTTAGTTCATTACTCCCATTTTTTGTGATGAAAATTAAGGGGAATAAAAAACGAAATGAAACGGGCTTAAATAGTTTTACATATGCACAGCTACGCTTTCGAGTAAATAGTTTATCGAGAGTATTAGGTACTGTAGCGATGTTAATTGCATTAGGCGCAGGTGCGATGACGGCAGGTATGGCTTTCCAAAAAAATGTAGGTATTATGACAGACCTTTCTCGTGTATATGATGTCGTAATTCATGATCCAAATGATCAAGATAAAGCAGCCTTAAAAGAAATGGAAATTGTTGAAGAAAGCAAGTACAACTATAAAGTAGATGGGGAAGCGGTTTATTACTTACGTAATGATTTAACAGCGAAACCACCACTTGTTTCAGACCATTTTGATACGAAAACTTTAAAAGAGCCTGCGCGTAAACGGGTGGCTGAACCTTTAACTGAACCTATATATTCTGCTTTGGAAGCTCCTGAAGTAGCAAAATTTCCTCGTATGCCAAAAGATTGGGAAGATGCGATTGTAAGAGAGATACAAATTACACATAATCAATTCAACGGAAAACCTGTAAGAATTGCAGATGAAGCGCATTATAAAGGAATTCAAGGAACAGAACACACTGTAACATTAGCAAAAGTAGATGATATGAAAAAGTATAAACCGTTATTGATTGAAATAGATAAGAGACAAAAAGAACAAATTGAAAAAACAACAGGTACAAAAGTAGACATATTTACGAAAATGACAATTTATCAGTTAACGAGCAGTTTCATGAGCGGAACAATGTTTATGGGATTTTTCCTCGGAATTGCCTTTTTAGCAATGATGGCGAGTTCCCTTATGTTCAAAATATTAACAGGTGCTTCTCGTGATGTACGCCGTTATGAAATGTTACGAAAAATCGGTGTAAGACGCAGTATGTTAACGAAAAGTATATATAAAGAAATTTCGTATTTATTTATCTTCCCAGCGATCATTGGCATTTCTCACGTTTTAGTTGGGCTTAACTTATTCAGCTTTATATTAGTTGACCCGTTTGTGAAAGTGTGGGTGCCAATAGGAATCTTCTTAGTCATTTATTTTATGTATTACTGGATAACTGTTCAACTTTATAAAGGTATGGTAATGCCGAAAGAAGAAGTAGCTAAATAGTTTATGAAAAGAGTCCTTGTGTTGAGAATAAGGGCTCTTTTTTATGTTTTTTATAAATAAGGAAAAGATTGGATAATGGTTGAAAAATATAATATTATTTCTAATAAATTACTAAAATGATAATGTTTTAGTAAGAGAAACGATCTGAAGTATGAAAGAAATACTACAGTTAGTTGGAAACAAAGTGTATGCACGTTTTTTCTAGGGAATATTTTAGAGCGAATTAGTTCTATAATTGCTGGAATCATTCTTTCTATAGAGAGATAGAAAGAATAAAAAAGATAGCTGAAAACAAATTGTTTTCAGCTATCTTTTTTGTTTAATTTAGTGATGTCCAGCTAGTAGAGTAAACGCTATTATTAGGAGAAAACCACTAGTTGCCCACATTAGAAATGTAAGGAAAGAGAGCTGTTTCTTAGCTTTCCAAAGCATTTCATGAATTGTGACATATCCAAGTGAACCGATAGCACTTCCCATAATGAGGCCTTGCAGGTGAAGAGCTTTTCCTTCCATCAAAATTCCAAAAACTGTGCCAGTACCGAGAATAAGAGAAAGTAATAAAGTCGTTAATAAAAAGGAAATATATTTATGTTTTGTAAAAAGAAATGGAATAATTAAAGCTAATCCTTCTGGAATATGGTGAACGACAATTGCTATTAAAAAGGGAATGGCAGAGTCATTATGATTTATAAAAGCTGTACCTAACGCAAATCCACTAGGTATATTATGAATAAATATAGCGAAAGAGAGAAAAAGGAAGGTTTGCCATGCTTGTTGATCTTTTTTATGTATCATTGGATGGTGACAATAGTTATCTAATAAGCTCATAACTAAAATACCGATAGCTATACCAAGTATAGGCCCAACTATTTCGTAGCTTGAAAATGTTTCAGGAATAATTTCAAGGGATAAAAGCCCAAGTAAAATACCACCACATAATGCGTATAAACGATGCATCTTTTCTTCAATAAGTTGGCGTGTTGCTACTCCAACAGCACCTCCTAATAGTAATCCACCGAACGAAAAAAATGTTACAATCATTGGAATCCATAAACGTTCCATAGTATCACACTCCGATTCTATTCCCTTATTTTTAGCTTACGAAAAGGAAAGTTAGATTAGTCCAAGTAATTGTGTTTGATTATAGAGAAAAAAGTAGTGATTCGTTATAATTTATATATTAATTTTAAGTGAGAAAATGAAAAGGGGAATTGGTTATGCAACAAATTAAAAAAATAGGAAACTCATTTTGGTATATGACACCTGTTTCTGAAACAGATAGACCTATCTTAGGAATGGTCGTTGGACAAAAAAAAACGTTAATGATTGATGCAGGGAATTCAGAAGAACATGCACAATTATTTTTAGAAATGTTAAAAGAACAAAATGTATCGATTCCTGATTTTGTAGCACTAACGCATTGGCATTGGGACCATATTTTTGGATTATCCGTATTACGGAATGCATTAACTATTTCGCACGCTGAAACGAAAAAAGAAATGCAGGCAATAGTATCTTATGAATGGACAGATAAAGCGTTGGATGCACGCGTAAAAGAGGGTACTGAAATTGAATTTTGTGCGGATTGCATCAAGAAAGAGTTTGAAGAAAAAGCGAGAAATATTAACATTATTCCTCCAACCTTAACGTTCCAGGGGCAAATGGAATTAGACCTTGGTGAAGTGACATGCGTGTTAAAACATGTGGGCGGAGATCATGCACATGATTCTGTTGTTATGTACATAAAAGAAGAAAAGATATTGTTTTTAGGAGACTGTATATATGCAGATATTTTTTCTTCGAAGTGGAACTATACGACGAAAAGAACGTTTGCATTAATAGATGAATTAGAGAAATTTGATGCTGAGACATATATTCTTTCTCATGGGACAGCTATAAATCGAGAAGAGTTTTTACAAGAAATTCATTTGCTAAAAACAGTAGGAACATATACAGAAGCTTATAAAGGCGATGAAGAGAAGATAAAGGCAGCGTATAAACAAGAGCTAGATAGAGAATTGAATGAAGATGAGCTAGAAACAATAACGTATTTTGTCAATGGTTACGAAATGAATAATCTGTAAGACACTACATTAATCAAATATAATTAAATTGCACAAAAAGAGTATTGAAATTTAATTCAATACTCTTTTTAATAGTTAAATATCTAGTTACAACCAATTTCTAAAATTAGGGCTCGTTATCTGAAGTTATATCACTTTATAGGGGTTCAGATAGAAGCTTTCTTTGCTAATTCAGTAATATACTCAAAGAAAACATCATGTTTTACATCATAAACGACATTTACAGGTCGTCCATCAGTAGTTTCCTCTGTACGTCCTTGGCTTGGTCCGTATGTATGAACGATACTATTAATCGTTTCAGTTTTTGCAAGGCTAGTGTTTCCGACAAAAGCGGTAGTTAGTACATCCCATAAATAGTAAGTAGAGTTCGTTGAGAAGTGAATGAGAGGGGGGACCATTGCATAGCATTGACCAAGGAAATCCATACCAATATACTTTCGCTCTTTTGCCCACTGTTCACGTATGTTTATAGTTAACGGAACTTGGTTTGTACTTTCTAGTGTCACTAAGTCGATTTTAATTTTTGCATCCCATACACGAGCCACCGCTTCAGGGTCCCAAAACGAATTCCACTCAGCTGTTCCATCATGCTCTGGTTCATGTACATTGCCAGCTTTAAGAAATGTACCACCCATCCAAACAAGGCGTTCAATTTGATCTTCGATTATGGGAGCTTCATATAATGCACGAGCAAGGTCAGTTAGGGGCCCGGTAAATAATAAAGTTGTTTTTTCTTCCGTTTGTAGAAGCGTTTCTATTAAATGATGATGCGCAGGTTTTGCCGCCACGGGTGTTACAACTTTTCCAGACTCATTTAAAATTGGTAAAGCATCTACATAAAATGCATGCATCCGCCAGTCTTTCGGAAACGGGTTTTGCCCGCGAGAGTTTGAAGCGGCTACGGCAATATTACCTTTGCCGAAGCGATCGATAATTTTACGACTGGCAGACATTGCGGGTTCTAAATAGCAGTCTGCTGGGATAACAGATACACCGGTAAGCTCAACGTTTTCCATTTGAAGTAATAAAAATAATGAAATTAAATCATCTACGCCGCCATCATGATTGAAGTACACTTTTTTCTTCATTGTAATCTCCATCCTATATGATTTAGTTAGAAATTAAATATGAATTGAGGAGAAGTCATCAATAATTTCCACAACTTCAATTTCTCCATTAATCAGTAGTTCAGGAAGCTCATTTCTAATATTTCCTTTCCAATACTCTCTAGCTTGTTCGAATTTTTGAGAAAAAGGAATACCATCTTCTTTCGGTAAAAGATTACCGTCACCTTCAAAAGAACTTCCGATTACTCGTAGTTTAACAATCTGTAAAACTTCTCGATTGTAAGAATCAAATAATGCTTTCCATTTTAAAGCATCTTCATAGCTTTTAGCAGCATATAAGCAAGATAACCTGGAAGGGTATTTAGGGAATTCTTGTAGTCTAACCATTTCTGCAATTGTTTCTCTAACTGTTTGATCTATATAACTCATAATTACTTTAGCATTTTCATTATTTATATGTAATTCTTCATTTTTATAGTGATTATTTAAAATTTGTATGCCATCTTCACCACTAGCATTTAATTGTTCTCTTTCAAAAAAGAAGTGATATAGAGTATTGTGTTGATTTTTGTTAACAGGAATGATTTGTCCGATATGCATTTTTTTCTTTGTTACAATATGATATACGAAAAATTCTTGTTCATTCATGGTTCTCCTCCTAGTAGTAATGTTTAAATTTAGTAATTCAACATCGAAATATATAAAACCTTTATAAGTAAAAGTTAGAATTTGAGATGAAAGTAAAGAGAATATATGAAAACGTTTTAAGTTTGTTCACAAAATGTTCACTTACGAAGGGGTTTCCAATGTCGATATAATGACAAAGAATCAAAGAGAAAGGATGATGAAATTTGCCAACAACAAGAAAGGAAAACCTCCAATTTGGCATGATGATGTGCCTTGGAATGGTTATCGTAATGACGTTTTACAATTTACTAATGAATGAAGCAGGAGGACCAATTTATATTAAAGAGATTGCATTAGAACTATTGATTGGATTTATTATTGCGCTATTAATTGAAATATGTATCGTTGGACCTTGTGCGAAAAAAATTGTATTTATGTTACCATTTGATAAATCTAAGAAAATAAATATTATCGTTGCGATGGCGACAACTATGGTAATCGGAATGGTGTTCTTTATGTCATTTTTCGGTATGACTATGATGCATTTACATGGTGGACTACAAGGAGATTCATTTGTTTCAATTTATGTTTCAATTTTTATTAAAAATTTCATAATGGCATATCCATTACAATTAATTATTATGGGACCGCTTGTGCGTTTCTTATTTGCAAAGTTTGTTATGAAAAAGAAATCTTTTAATGTAGCGTAATTATAATTTGGAAAACATTATATGCAAATAAAAACCACATCTCGCATTTTTGAGGTGTGGTTTTTTGTTCATTCCTAGTTATTTTCATAGTGATGTGACATTTGTCCTTTTGCCATTATAGGATTATAGCTTTTAATTAAGTCAGAAATAAAAGATGAGGAGATGATTTTTTGAAAGGTATTATATTTGCTGTTTTTGCGGGGATATTTATAACACTTCAAGGAACCTTTAATGCGAAACTTAGTTCACATATCGGTATATGGTCGACGAGTATTATAACCCATTTAATTGGATTCATTATTGCAACAACTGTATTTTTGTTAAAGAAAGAAGAGAAAATAACGGATTTAAAGAGTGTGAAAAAAATATATTTAGCAGCGGGTGCATTTGGTGGATTCATTATTTGTGCAGAAACTATGGCGATATATTCATTAGGAGTTACATTGACAGCTGGTACACTAATGGTTGCTCAATTGTTAACGGCAACAGTTATTGAAATGAAAGGACTGTTTCATATAAAAAAGATACAGATGGAGAGATATCATATTGTGGGAACAATAGTAATGATTATAGGTATTGTTGTATTTAATATGTGAATGAAAGGGGGGAAATGAATATGTGGGATAGATCAAGTTTAATTACGCATTATTTAAAAAACAATAAAACGCTCGAGTTATTTTCAGAAATAGATACAGCGTATTTTCAAATAAATCACTTTGAAAAAGGCGAGCTTATTTGCAATATAGATGACGAAATGGATCGTTTATATTTTGTTGTTAAAGGTAAAGTAAAAGTTTATACGATTACACCTGAAGGGAAGAAACTAATTCTTCGCTTTATCAATCCATTGGCCATTGTTGGTGATATTGAATTAATTCAAAATAGCAAAGCACATAATGTCGTTGAAGCTTGTTCAGATGTTGTAGCAATCTCTATTTCTAATACGGTTATTAGAAACAAGTTATTACATGATCCTATATTTATGAAGTTCTTGCTTAAAAACATTGCGAACACGTTAAAAATATCGACTCGTTTTACTGCTCTTAATTTACTGTATCCTGTAGAAGTACGTGTAGCTAGTTATTTACTTTCAATTTCAACAGATAGTAACGGGAATATGTATAAAGGGGATTTGGATGCAACTTCGGTAACGAGTATTGCAGATTTTATAGGGGTAAGTTATAGGCACGTAATTCGGGTATTACAAAGATTTTATAATGAAAAACTAATTGAAAAGAGTAATGGAGTTATTGTAATTAAGGATTTTTCTAGAATGAAGGAAGTCGCTAAAGATAATATATATGAGCAATGAAAGGGAGAGGAAGATTTTGATTGGATTTAGTTTAGCCATATTAGCAGGAATATTAATTAGCTTACAATCTGTTTTTAATGCAAAAGTAAATGAAAATGTAGGACAGTGGTTAACGACTACATGTGTCCTTGGAATAGGTCTCATTAGTTCTATTCTATTTTATATCATTACAGAAAACAGTAGTAACATTAAAGTGTATACTACAAATTATTTGTTTTATGTAAGTGGACTGTTTGGCATCGGGTTAATTATTTGCATAATGGGTGCAATAAAGAGCTTAGGTCCAGCATATACGGTGCTAATTAGTCTTATTACTCAATTGGTTGTTGCGTTATGCATTGATACATTCGGATTATTTGGAATGGAGAGCATTCCATTACAAGTAAATAAATTAGTTGGTATAGGTTTATTAATTGTGGGAGTAGGAATTTTTAAAAATCTATTTTTGAATAAGAAAGCTATTCATATAAATGAGGATAGTGTCTAAAGAATATAAAGGGAAAAAGTGTGAATGGTCAGAACTTATACATTTAGATAGTAATAAGTGAGCGATGAGGAGAGAGGATAAATGAATCAGTTAATGTTGCAAGATGGTGTACACTATTTGAAAATCAATGGGGTATTGCATTGGTGTAAAGTTGCAGGGGCAGCTCATAATACAGTTCCTCTCATTATTGCACATGGTGGTCCAGGTGGCAATCATTATGTATTCGAAAGAACACTTGGGTTGAGGTTAGAAGAGAATATGACTGTTGTTTATTATGAACAAAGAGGATGTGGTAGAAGTGAGGCACCACAAGATGACGGTGAGTACTCAATCAATACTCTAGTCGAAGATTTAGAGGAATTAAGAAAGCAATTACATGTAGAGAAGATAAATTTGTTAGGATATTCTTTTGGTGGACAACTTTGTTTAGAGTATGCTTTGAAATATCCGAAAAATGTTGAACAAATGGTATTACAAGCACCATCGTTAGATGATTTAAATGATATGTATACTGTGCAGATAGAAGGTTTTCTACAAGTAACGAAAGGGGAAATGAAAGAAGAAATATTGATAATAAGTAAGTCAGAAATTCCTTTAAAAGAAAGGTATAATCAAGTTTGAAGTATAGTTGATACAAAAGCTGTAGATCGATTATTGTTTAAAAATGAAGAATTTGCAAAGCTAAATCGGAGTCTTTGGGAGGAAAGTCAGTTAAGTAATACAGGGAAGATGAGCAAAGTTATTTTTGGAACAAAATCATCTTTACCGCTTATTGAGCGTATTAAAGGTTTAGAAATTGATACGTGTGTCATAGTTGGAGCGCATGACTATAACACGGGTGTAGGAATGAGTTATAGAATAACGAGACAATTGAAAAATGGTAAACTTGTTATATTTGAAAATAGTGGACATTTCCCAGATATCGAGGAGACGGATAAAGTATGTGAAACGATTATTGAGTTTTTGGAACGATAGGGAGGATCGCTAGTATTTCAGAAAACCCTCAAGCTAAGAGTATACGAAATTTTATACAGTTTTTCGGATAATTCAATAACAAACGAGATCCATAAAATGGAACCAGAATAGAAATTTATAAAAAATGTATAGATCCCTAGAATAAAAAAGGAGGAATTCTTATGAGAGTAAGTGTTCCTCCTTTTCCTTGCTACCAATAATGATACGTTATGTTAAACAGTCATGAATAAGTATTCATCCCTATTTTCATTGTTTATAAGTGTAATTGCTAATGGTACAATCAGGATGATATAGGAATATCATCCTGATTGTGTTTTATGGAACATCATTTCTGATAATCAGTACTGCAATGGGACAAAATAACTTTCTATGAAATTATTTATATTGGAGCTGAAACACATGGATTATATAAGTTATTTAAGAAATATGGTTGGACATGAAAAAGTAATTATGGTGGTCGCAGGTTGTTTTGTGTTGAATGAAAAGAATGAAGTACTTCTGCAATTACGATCTGATAATGGGAAATGGGGACATCCTGGCGGGTTTATGGAATTTGGCGAGACAGTTGAAGATACAGCAAGAAGAGAAGTGTTTGAAGAAACTGGTTTAAAATTAGGAAAACTTGAATTTTTTAATGTGTATTCTGGAAAAAAATACGAAAAAAAGCTATCTAACGGTGATCAAGTTGCCTTAGTGAAATTAACTTATATTTGTAAAGATTTTCATGGAACATTACATACTGATAACGAAGAAAGCTTACAGCTAAAATTTTTTCCCCTAGATAACTTGCCTGAACTATGGCAAAATCAACAAGAAGTTTTCGATGATTTATTAAAGTTTATGAAAATAAAAAACTAATTCCCCCTCCTTTTTTGATATTATTTTACTGCCTATGACGATAATTAGATAAATAATCTATCCTTATGGGCAGCTTATTGTAATTTTTTATTTGGGTTATTTTTCTTCAAAAATGCATTGGATTTTCATAGAAAATTGTGATGTGATGAAAATTTTAGCTAGATGGTTATGAACTGGTACCCCATAATAAAAAAGCAGGAACATTTTGTACATATCAAATATGTTCCTGCTTTTTGTTTTATTAAGATTAACATCTATGACTTAAAAATAAATTTATTGATTTTGAAGTTATGTGGATTGAATTCGATGTGTTTGAGTAGTGGTTTTAGGCAACGAGAATATAACCGAAAATAAAATATTACTAAACGTATATAACTAATGAATACAATGTCTTTTTCAGTTATTAAGTTGTAAATCATTTTATGATAAAATCTTTTACATAATTTAATAAAGGGGTAGTATTCAATGGGTTATTTCTCAAATGGTTTATTAGTTTTGTTTGTGCTAATCGTATGCAGTTGTATATTTTTTGGTTGATAATATAATGAGAGTCTTATATAAAAGAAGTTATCTTAAGTGAGATAACTTCTTTTTATTTTATATTGAGAAGGAATTCTATCTTTCTTATTGAAGTTTGTTCTAGTTATTTTTACATCGATCAGATTTGTGTAAAGGGAATTTTATGAAATATAAACAAGCCAGAGAATAGGGAGTATTTACATGGAAAATAGTATACGCTACACAAGCGAACATCCTGCAGATTTTAATGGATTATTATCCTTATACGAATCTTTAGGATGGAATTCTCTTAAATTAACGGTTAACGAGCTAGAAAGAATGTGTAAGCAAAGTTGGTATGCAATTTATGTTTTTGATGATGAGAGGTTAGTAGGGATGGGGCGTGTCATATCAGATGGAGTCATAACAGGCATTATTTGTGGAGTTGGTGTATTGCCAAAATATCAGTCTAGTGGCATCGGAAAAGAAATAGTGAAACGATTAATCCAGCACTGTGAACAAAACAAGGTTATTCCACAACTTATGTGTGTAGAAAAATTGCAATCTTACTATGAATCTATAGGGTTTGAGGCATTCTCTATTGGGATGACAAAACATATTATAAGATAGAGGTGCTTTATCCCGCTATTTGTCGGGTAGTAAAACCCCACGGATTAAAGTTTCACTTTATATTTTCAGTTTACTCGTACATATTTTCAAACTTCAACATAAAGGAGAATGGCTGTATGGAGATTGCTACAGGAGTAGAAATGTTACAACTTGAATTTCAAGAATTTGTTATTCATCCAATTCTTTTATGGGATGATGAAATGGCAGTATTAATAGATACGGGTTTCCCAGGACAAATTGAAGATATACAAGTAGAGATGGAAAAGGTTGGGGTATCATTTGATAAGTTAAAAGTCGTGATTTTGACGCATCAGGATATTGATCATATAGGTAGTCTTCCAGAATTGTTGCAGCACTGTCGAAGTAATATTAAAGTTTATGCGCACGAACTAGATAAGCCATATATCGAGGGGGATTTACCTTTATTGAAGGACGGAAATGTAGAGAACCGACCAAAAGGAAAAGTGAGTGATACTGTGATTGACGGGCAAGAACTTCCGTATTGCGGTGGAATACTAATTCTTCATACTCCAGGGCATACTCCGGGTCATATTAGTTTATATTTGAAACAAAGCAAAATTCTTATTGCAGGAGACTCTATGTATAGTGTGAATGGGATGTTAGGAGGAATTCACGCCCCAACAACTATAAATATTAAGGAAGCAAAGCAGTCTTTGAAGAAGTATTTAAATTTACATATTGAATCTGTAGTTTGTTACCATGGGGGATTAAGTAAGGAGAATATAAATGTTCAACTTCAAAATTTGTAAAGTTAAAATGGAGTTTTTTGTTAAGTGACGTTGAAGTATAATCTGGTTATTAGTATATAAATAAATTATAGAAGAGCATGTTTGAAAAAATTAAACATGCTCTTTTATTAAAGTAAATCAGTTTAATATGAATGACCTAACCCATTCCAATAAAAAGAAACGATTTCTTGTGCTAATTCATCTATATTTGCCAGAATAGGATTGTGATTTTCATCTTTAAAATTCCCAATTGATAATAAAGATACGAAAGCATGAGCCACAAATTTAGCGTTTCCTTTCGGAATTTCTCCCATGTGCATCGCAGTATCGAGTGCTTTTTCTAGCACTTCATACATATTATTTTCAGCATTTTTTAATTCCTTCAATTGTTCTTCAGATAACGACAGTTTAGCATCTTTCATAAAATTTTTCATATCAATATCCATCGTTGCGTGTAAGTAAACTTTGGCGAAGTCTAATAATCTTTCTTCTAAAGTTTTGTTTGTAGAGAGTATTTGAGACATATTCTCTCGTATACGTATCATCATTTGGGTCATAGTAGCGGTAAATAAATCGGCTTTTGTTGAATAGTAATAGTAGACGGTTGCTTTCGTAACACCACAAACTTTTGCGACTTCATCCATAGAAACGACTTGATAATTTTGTGTAAGAAATAAGCGAGTTGCCACTTCTAAAATGGTTTCTTTTGTAGATTTTGTATTTTTATTTTGCCGTGGCCTTCCGAGAGGACGTTGTTTTTGTTCCAAATCCATTCGCTCCTGACATTTATTCTTGAGATAATTATAACATAATTTTCAATCATTCTTGATTAATTAACCTACCAGTATATATAATTAATAATGAAGGAAAAAAGGAAGGTGGGTTTTTATGAAAAAGCACCCGTTACATATGTTAGGGAGGCTTGTAGCAGGGAAAAATACGCAATGGATCACTTTATCGGTGTGGGTTCTTATTACATTATTACTTTCATTTACGTTACCACAAGTAAATAGTACGAAAGAACCGAATCCAAAAAATTTACCTGAAACAGCTATGTCACAGCAAGCGGAAGCGCTTATGAAAAAAGAGTTTCCGAATAATGCAGGGAATCCGTTGTTAGTAGTATGGTATAGAGATGGTGGATTACAGTCACAGGATTATAAACTCATACAAGACGTTTATAAAGAGTTAAAAGTTAGTCCTTTAAAAGAACAATCAACGTTACCACCATTTGATACAATCCCAGAGCAAGTATTATCAAAAAGTGCATCAAAAGATGGTACATCGTTTGTTACACCGGTATTCTTTAATAAATCTGCTGGTACGGATATATTAAAAGGAAATCTTGAAGAGTTTAGAGAAATAGTGAATAGTAAGGTGGATGAAGATCCATTTAAACAAAAAATAAGTGAATCTGGTTTACATGTTCGATTATCTGGACCTGTAGGTATTCAAACGGATGCAGTTAGTTTATTTAGTCAAGCAGATGTGAAATTGCTAGTGGCTACAGTACTACTAGTGTTAGTTTTGTTAATTTTACTGTATCGTTCACCAATTTTAGCGATTTTACCTATACTTGTTGTTGGCTTTGCATACGGTATTATTAGTCCTACACTCGGTTTTTTAGCTGATTACGGATGGATTAAAGTAGATGCCCAAGCAATATCAATTATGACAGTATTATTGTTTGGCGCTGGAACGGACTATTGTCTATTTTTAATTTCGAGATATAGAGAGTACTTGTTAGAAGAAGAAAGTAAATATAAAGCATTACAACTTGCGATTAAAGCTTCTGGCGGTGCAATTATAATGAGTGCGTTAACTGTTGTACTTGGTTTGGGAACATTATTACTTGCTCATTATGGTGCCTTTCATCGATTTGCAGTACCATTTAGTGTTGCTGTATTTATAATGGGAATCGCGGCTTTAACAATTTTACCAGCACTATTATTAATTTTCGGTAGAGCTGCATTCTTCCCATTTATACCGAGAACAACTTCAATGAATGAGGAGTTTGCAAGAAAGAAAAAGAAAGTCGTAAAAGTTAAAAAATCAAAAGGCTCCTTTAGTAAAAAACTTGGAGATGTAGTAGTACGAAGACCGTGGACAATAATTATGCTAACTGTGTTTGTATTAGGCGGATTGGCTTCATTCGTACCACGTATTCAATACACATATGACCTATTAGAATCGTTTCCAAAAGATATGCCTTCACGCGAAGGGTTTACGTTAATTAGTGATCATTTCTCAGCTGGTGAACTAGCACCAGTAAAAGTTGTTGTTGATACGAAAGGAAAAGAGCTTCCTATTAAACGAGAACTAGAGAAATTGTCTTTCGTAAATACAGTGAAAGAGCCAAAAGAGGGAAAAGAAAATAAGCAAATACAAATGTATGAAGTTTCTTTAGCAGAAAATCCATACTCAATTGAAGCGTTAGATCAAATTCCTAAATTGAAAAGTAATGTAGAAAAAGTATTAAAAGATGCTGGGATTAGTAATGCTGAAGAGCAATTGTGGATTGGTGGAGAAACAGCTTCATTATATGATACAAAGCAAATTACTGAACGTGATGAATCAGTAATTATTCCAGTAATGATTAGCATTATCGCTTTATTATTACTTGTCTACTTACGATCGGTTGTTGCGATGATTTATTTAATTGTAACTGTTGTCTTATCATTCTTCTCAGCGTTAGGAGCAGGATGGATATTACTTCATTACGGTATGGGAGCGCCGGCCATTCAAGGTGCGATACCGTTGTACGCATTCGTATTTTTAGTTGCTTTAGGTGAAGATTATAATATCTTTATGGTTTCAGAAATATGGAAAAACAGAAAGACACAAAATCACTTGGATGCAGTAAAAAATGGTGTAATACAAACAGGTAGTGTTATTACATCGGCAGGTTTAATTTTAGCAGGAACTTTTGCAGTGTTAGGTACACTTCCAATTCAAGTATTAGTTCAATTTGGTATTGTAACTGCAATTGGCGTATTACTAGATACGTTTATCGTAAGACCGTTACTTGTACCCGCAATTACAGTTGTGTTAGGCCGATTTGCTTTTTGGCCAGGTAAACTTTCAAGAAAGAGTGAAGAAATACAAAAGGTGGATGCATAGTTAAAAAAGCCAAGGGTATTTTCCTTGGCTTTTTTCAATATAGTTAATTAATTTTTTGAAGTCAAATCATCAGCTGCAGCGTGATCAGCATCTTCAATTGTTGTTTCGGGCATTCCGTATAAGCCGTTCATTGCTTGTTCTTCAATAGTAAGGTTTGCAGTATTATTATTTTGAATAGATGTAGTATTTTCAGTAATATTTTCTTTTTTATTCATATTTTTGTTATTCATGTATGTATCCTCCAAATTTCATTTGATTTATCTATAGTATGTGGATGGATTTCAAGAAATATGTGAATTGATTCTTACATATGTTATATAATTAAATAAATAATTAGGGTGAAATGTAAACTGTTAGGAGTGAACAATTATGGTGAAAGCAAGGGAAATAGCCTTCTAAAATAAAAAGAAAATTTTAGGAGGCTATTAGAATGAAGTTTCATGTAATTGATAGAGAAGATTGGAATAGAGAGCAGTATTTTGAGCATTATTTAAAGTTGAAATGTACATTTAGTATGACTGTTAATGTTGATATCACGATGTTATTAGAGGAATTATATCAAAAGGGAATAAAATTTTATCCCGTTTTTATATATTTAATTTCTAGAGTAGTAAATAATCATAAAAAATTTCGAACATGTTTTAACGATGAAGGAGTTTTAGGCTATTGGGAGGAAATGATACCGAGTTATACAATCTTTCATAAAGATGATAAGTCTTTTTCAAGTATATGGACGGATTATTCAAGTGATTTCCGCACTTTCTATAAGAATTATGAAGACGATATGAGATGCTATGCTAGTGTTCATGGTTTTTTCACGAAAGAAAATATTCCACCTAATGTATTTCCGATTTCTAGTATACCTTGGACTAGTTTTACTGGATTTAATCTTAATATTAATAATGATGAAAATTTTCTATTGCCAATTATAACTTGTGGGAAATATTTTAATGAAGGAAACAAGGTTATGCTACCAGTTTCATTGCAAGTACATCATTCGGTTTGTGATGGATATGATGCGAGTCAATTTATAGAAGATTTACAGCAGTTAAGTAATACTTGCAACGAGTGGCTTAAGTAATATTTAATTTTTAATTATATAAAGTGAAACTTTAATCAGTGGGGGTTTTGTTCAGCCCCCACTGATTATTAGCCCGACCCCCACCTAACTTCTTTGCTTTCGCTGAATTTTGAGGTGGGGGTCTTACTGCCCAGCAAATAGCGGGATAAAATTGAAAATGAATAAAAGAAGAGAACATGTTTATATTACATGCTCTCTTTTTATTATTCATTAATACTAAGTAATCGTGGAAAATATAGGGTGATTTGTAGTTTAATAGTAAAGAGGGTGATTAGTGTTAATTTTCTTTATTTTTAAAAAATTAAGGATATAAATGTTTTAATAGGGGGTAATAAAGTGAAATTCGTAAGCATTAAAAAAGATGAAATCTTAATTGGGGATATGGCAAAATTGTATTGTAAAGTATTTGAGAAAATAAATTTCAATGAAATGATCGAGCGAATGAATAGGCATATAGAATATACAGGTTTTAAAGGTATAGTAGCAATAAATGATGAAAATGAAGTAGTTGGCTTTACTTATGGTTATCGCTCAATGGAGGGACAGTACTATAATCAATTAATGAGAGAAGCGTTACATCTAGAGCAAGTAGACGAATGGTTACAAGATTGTTTTGAATTTGTAGAGTTAGCAGTCCACCCACAATATCAAAATGAAGGTCTTGGAACGAAATTACATAATGAATTACTAGAAGGGATTCCAAATAGAACGAGTGTTTTAACAACACAAATAAACAATGAAAAAGCACGTTCGTTATATGAAAGATTAGATTGGATAAATGTATTGGAGCCATTTCATCCAAGTACAAATGATGTTCCATATGTAATAATGGGAAAAGCATTAAAAACAAAAGTGAATTGATAATTATGCCATTCACAAAAATGGTTGGTTTGTAATAATGAAGGGGAAAACGAAAATGACGAGAATATCTATAGAAAAAGCTACAATTTTAGATGCTGAGAAATTAACAGAAATAATGAAAAGAACATTTGATGCAGAAGCAAAACAATGGCTATACGGCCAAGATGATGTCATTGATTATAACATTCAACCGCCAGGGTATTCTTCAGTTGAAATGATGGAATATTCCATTGAAGAATTGGATTCTTTCAAAGTTGTAATGGATAAAGAAATAATTGGAGGGATAATAGTTACGATTTCTGGTAAGTCGTACGGTCGAATTGATCGTATTTTTGTAGCTCCTGTTTATCAAGGAAAAGGAATTGGATCACATGTTATGAAATTAATAGAAAAGGAATATCCAAACATAAAGATTTGGGATCTCGAAACATCTAGTAGACAAATTAATAATCATCACTTTTATAAAAAGATGGGCTACCAAATGATTTTTGAATCGGAAGATGAGTATTGTTACGTGAAAAGAATAAAAACAAGCTCAAACAAAGAGAGTGTAGTTACAAATAAAGATATGAAAAATAGTCAATACGAAAACTGTAATTTAGCAAATACAGGGTATTATCAAGTGAATTTAAAAAACAGTTCATTTGTTGGTAGCAATATAATGAATACGAATATGAGTAATTGCAATGTAAGTCAATCAAAGTTTAGAAATATAAATTTTAGAAGTTCATCATATGCAGATTTAAATCTTTCTGGCAGTAAATTTAATTTGGTGACTTTAGGTGGAGTACAATTCAAAAATACAAGTCTCGGAGATGAGAAGGAACCTATTGTATTCGATAAATGTGACTTGGAAGGTAGCACCATAAGTAACAGTAATCTGAAAAATATTGAAATAGAAAATTGTGATATAGCCGGTATGGAAATAAATGGTATTCCAATTGAAGATTTGCTTAATTTATATAGCAAGGTGAAAAGTTAATCATATAGATATAGTTGTTAATCTTTTTGGAAATTAAATATTATATCGGAATAATTATGTAAAAATGACATAAAGAAATACGGACGAGAAGGTCATTCATGAACATTTCTAGAATACACACAAATATATTGTTATTTATATGGAGGAGAGAAAGATGGGGGTTAACGTTAGAGCAGTAGAAATACAAGATGCTAGAGCAATTCATTGTATATGTATACAAGATGACGTTTTACCGTATATGGTTTTCTTACCTAGCATGCGTGTAGAAGCTATGGAAAATAGAATTCGAAATTTAGCACCAAATCAATTTGAATTTGTTGCAGAATATGATGGAGAAGTTGTTGGATTTGTAAGTTTAACACAAAGTCCAGGCCGAAGATCTCATTCAGGCGATTTATTCATTGGGGTAGACAGTGAATATCATAATAAAGGAATTGGGAAAGCACTTCTTTGATCTGGCTGATAATTGGTTAATGTTAGAGAGAGTAGAACTAGGTGTGTTAGAAACGAATCCAAAAGCAAAAGCTTTATATGAAAAATTTGGATTTGTAGAAGAGGGGGTAAAGATAGGGAATTTGAAAGCTCACGGAAAGTTTATTAATGAAATTATGATGAGTCGTTTTAGACCGAATGGTTTAATTGTACATAATTGATAGTTAAAAGCATGACAGTATACTGTCATGCTTTTTCATTAGAATTTGGCTGTAATAAAAATAATGCTAAACCAATAAAAATAACGGCAATTCCTAGTCCTTGTTGTAAAGAAATGGTCTCATGTAATATAAAGTACGCTAGCATACAAGTGCCAATTGTTTCACCTAAAATACTCATTGAAATTACAGTAGCACTCATCCATTTTAATAACCAATTAAAAATGGTTTGTCCTAAAATTGTAGCAATGAAAGCTAATCCAATAAAGCACAACCAAGTTTGTGTAGAGTAATGGATGAAAGATTCTTGTTGCGTGAAAGCAAATATGCCAAGAAAGCCAGCACTACTTCCATAACTAATTACCGAATAGGGTATAAGTGACAAATCTTTACGGACGTGTTGGCTAATGAAAAAATAAGCAGTAATGATACCAGCAGCGATAAATGCTAAAATATCTCCATATAAAGCTTCTCCACTAATTTGGAAATCTTGCCAGCCAATGATGATACTACCTGAAATGGCGATGAGGCAACCAATAACCGCTCCTTTCGTAAATCTCTCCTTAAATAAAAAATAACCACCAATTATTGAGAACAAAGGTTGTAACGTTACGATAACTGTAGAGCTTGCTACAGAAGTATATTGTAATGATTCAAACCATAGTACATAATGTGCAGCTAAAAATAGCCCAGATATGAATCCGAATGTCCATTGTTTTTTCGTTAAAGTTTTTAGCTCATTTCGACTATTTTTATTAAATAGTAATAACGGTAACAGGATCAGTGTGGCAAAGAATAATCGGTAAAAAGCAATGATTGTCGCAGGAGCAGCTGCCAATTTTACAAAAATTGCTGAAGTTGATAAGGCGAATACACCAAAAAATAAGATGAAATATGAAAGAATAGGTGATTTCAAAGTTTGTCCCTCCGATAGATTGTTTATTATAATAAACTTAGTGCGATATAATATACAAAGGTAAGTATATAAGTCCCGGAGATAATAGGAAAGGATTATTTGCCTTTGTTTAGTATGTCAGCACAAAGACAATGAAATATGCATTATGATGGACGAAAGGAAGTTTTACTATGATACATGATAGGCTTGGACAAACGGTATTAAGTTATCGTAAGAAAAATAATATGACAATTCGTGAATTCGCTGAGTATGCAGGGATTAGTACATCACTAATTAGCCAAATTGAAAGAGGACATGCTAATCCTTCTTTAAATGTTTTGGAGTTAATTGCAAAAGCATTAAATGTACCGCTGTTTACACTTTTTATTAACGATATTGATACAGATTCGCTCATTTCCAAGAAAAAAGATCGAAAAAAAGTATATCGGGAAAACAATGATCACATTGTATATGATGTATTAACACCTGATTTTATGAAAGCACGTATTGAAATGCTAATGATGGATTTAAATAAACAAGCAAACACAACAGAAAGCCATTATTCCCATGAAGATAAGGAAGAGATTGCTGTTATTATGAAAGGGGAAGTATACGTAGAATTGGAGGGAAAAGAATATTTTTTAGAAGAAGGCGATGTTGTACGTATTCCACCAAATGTGAAGCATCGATTTTTGAATAAAAGTGATGAATCGAATCACATTTTATTTGTCCTGACACCATCTTTAGGATGAAAATATAGTGATTTTAATTAGGGGAGAAAGAAAATGGAAAACAAAAGTATTTTAAAAGGCGGCCTTTCAATTATTTCTCAATGCAAAAAAGAAACAAATGATATTTGGCATGCGCATTTTGGAGCAGCTGCAATTGCTAGTTATTTTAATCATATAAAGAGATCTCCAAATTATAAAGATATAACATTAGAAAAATTCCGGTATGTTATTCATTCTTAATGAACTTTAATAATCTGAAAAAAGAAGCTTAATCTAGTTTCTTTTTTTGTTAGTAGTATATTATTTTTTCAAATATGTAAGATTTTACATGCGTATTTTACTTTTACTAATTATGTAAGTAGGCTATACTGAAATACATACATTTTATTTTTGGAGAGATGTAAAACGACATGGAACTAGCGAAATTGGAAAAAGTAATTGAAATAAAAAAAGAAGAACTTTTATATTTAGTATCGGATTATGGAATTCAACATGAAAAAGTATTGGCATTGAGTCAAGAACTAGACAAATTAATCAATTACTTTATGTTTTTAAAATAAAGAGAACTATGACGGGGTTTGTAAATGTTATAGTTCTTTTTTATTAGGTAATTTGAAAATATATTCAAATATATTGTCTAATTTCTTACAGAATGCGCAACTTGCTAGTCGAATATAAGGACTTTTGGTTATAATAAAAAGGAATTATTAATTGTATCGGTTAGGAGCGCAGCACATATGAAAACAGTTGTTGTTATCGGTGGAGGTATAACGGGACTTTCTACTATGTTTTATTTAGAAAAATTAAAAAAGGATTATAATATCGATTTAAATTTAATTCTTATTGAGAAAGAAGAGTATTTAGGTGGTAAAATCCATAGTGTGGAAGAAAAGGATTTCATTATGGAGTCAGGAGCGGATTCAATCGTTGCTCGTAATGAATATGTTATGCCACTTGTAAAAGATTTAAATTTAGAAGATGAAATGGTATATAATGAAACGGGTATTTCTTACATATATTCTGAAAACATGTTACATCCGATTCCTTCTGATACTATATTTGGGATACCTATGAGCGCCCGGTCGCTGTTTAGCAGTACGCTAGTCTCAACGAAAGGGAAAATCGTAGCTTTAAAAGATTTCATAACGAAAAATAAAGAGTTTACGAAAGACACATCACTTGCTCTATTTTTAGAAAGTTTCTTAGGGAAAGAGTTAGTGGAAAGACAAATTGCTCCTGTGCTTTCAGGCGTATATTCTGGTAAATTGAATGAGCTTACAATGGCATCTACATTACCATATTTACTGGATTATAAAAATAAGTATGGAAGTATTATTAAAGGTTTTGAAGAGAATAAAAAACAATTTCAATCAGCAGGAAATAAAAAATTCGTATCATTTAAAGGTGGACTATCTACGATAATTAATCGCTTAGAAGAAGTGCTGACTGAAACTGTCGTAAAAAAAGGTGCTATAACGACGGCTGTAAGTAAACAAGAAGATCGATATGAGATTTCTTTTGTAAATCATGAAACAATACAAGCTGATTATGTTGTTTTAGCAGCTCCACATGATATAGCACAAACTTTATTACAGTCTAATGAGTTAAATGAGCAGTTTAATACATTTAAAAACTCATCTCTTATAAGTATTTACTTAGGATTTGACATACTAGATGAACAACTACCAGCTGACGGCACAGGGTTTATTGTAACGGAAAACAGTGATTTACATTGTGATGCTTGCACATGGACAAGTCGAAAGTGGAAACATACATCGGGTAAACAAAAATTATTAGTAAGAATGTTTTATAAGAGCACCAATCCGGTATATGAAACAATCAAAAATTATAGTGAAGAAGAATTAGTACGAGTTGCTTTATATGATATTGAAAAAAGTCTCGGAATTAAAGGTGAACCAGAAGTAGTCAAAGTTACAAATTGGAAAGATTTAATGCCGAAATATCATTTAGAACATAATCAAGCGGTTCAAACATTGCAAGAAAAAATGACGAATCTTTATCCAAATGTATATTTAGCTGGTGCCTCATATTACGGTGTCGGAATTGGTGCGTGTATTGGAAATGGAAAGAATATAGCCAATGAAATAATGGCTACATTAAATAAATAATACTGTAGAATAAATAAA
This sequence comes from Bacillus sp. M13(2017), assembly GCF_002218325.1. Taxonomy (NCBI): domain Bacteria; kingdom Bacillati; phylum Bacillota; class Bacilli; order Caryophanales; family Bacillaceae; genus Bacillus; species Bacillus sp. M13(2017). The sequence continues at coordinate 326,975 of NZ_KZ268501.1, forward strand.
AACTGTCCCTTCAGCAAAATGGAGGAACAGTTTTTATTTATTTTATTTGAATCGAAATTGTATTGTTTTTTACATTGTTTTCTTTTATTGTTAATGTTATTTCTCCAGACTCTTTAAATGAATACGGTGATAGTTGATAAATATCTTTTATATCATGTTTTTCTTGTAATTTATTTACCGGTATTGATACGATATTTGGCTTCCATGTTTCTTGTTTTCCTGAAGGATATTCTATAAGTATTACCGGATTTTTTAACTGTATTGTTTTCCAAGAGACGAAATATAGTTGTACTTCTGTATCTTTTTTTAATAATTCTTCGGAGAAATAACCGAATTCGCCTACATTACCGAAAACAGTATAATTTTGATTTTTTAATTTAATATCTAAATAACTAGGTTGATATGTTACTGCATGATAAGTTCCATATGAAAGTGAGAGTATGGCAGCGATTAAAATACCGATTGAAAATGTCCTAAAGCTATTGCCTTTAAAGCTAGTCATCATGAATGAGTTTGGTGTGAATTTTTTTGCGAATAAAAAAATAAGTAATATGAGTAAGAGGGATAAGCCGATGAATATATACATAGGAAATTTACACCTCCACAATAAAAAAATACATTAACTATATTTTACCATAAATGTATGGGGTAGGGTGGTTGTTTAGAAGGAGAAAATGAAGAAACAATTTCTTTACAGTTCTTGATAATTTAAAATTAGATTTATGGAAATTATAGCGTCATGTTTGATTGGCAATCAGAAGGTATCCAATTCGTGTATATAGAATAAAGAGGGAATGCGCCATTAGAAATGTTTGATTTATGGAACAATAAGGACTTTACTAATTATACATATTTTTTCTGATATAATGAACGAGTAGAGAGAAAGGAGTGATCCTATGGCATTTCCTATATTAGAAACAGAACGCTTACGTTTAGTTGAAATAGAACAATCTTATTGTCAAAAAATATATGAAATCTTTTCATTGGATGAAGTGACGTGTTATTACGGTATGAATTCTTTTACGGAGTTTGGACAAGCTTCACGTATGATCGAATCTTTTTCAAAAAATTACTTTGAGAAAAAGGCAATACGATGGGGAATTGTGTTAAAAGAAACGAATGTTTTAATAGGAACAATTGGACTAAACAATTTACAATTATGGAGCAAACGATCTGAGATTGGATATGATCTGCATCCTCATTATTGGGGAAATGGTTATGCTTCAGAAGCAGCTCGAGAAATTATTGATTATGGATTTAAAGATTTAGGTTTGTTTAGAATTGGAGCTATTACATATCCTGAAAATGTTACTTCTTGTAGAATGTTATCTAAAATTGGCTTCCAAAAGGAAGGTCTATTGCGCGGATATATTCATCAAGGAAATAAGCAACACGATGCATTATTGTATTCTATAGTACGAACTGATATTGAGGACATAAATTTATAATAAAAAAACCTCTTAATTAAAAGAGGTTTTTTTTATTATAAATTAACCTAATTTAGGTAATAAACGTTCTCCGCTTTTCATGCTACTTTTACATAAAGGGCATTTAGGCTCTTCTTCAAATGAAAAGTTCTTTCTCATCCATCCTAAACAATCCTCTGATTCACATTCCCAAACAGGGGTTTGTTCTGGTGGTACTTCTGCTACATCGTTCTTTCGATTGCGATACATGTAACCACTCCTTTTATGTAAAAAATTTTAGTTATATATTAAAAAGGTTGTTAACCTTGCTGGTAACAACCTTTTTATTGTTTGAATTATAGCTTTACAACGTTTTTAGCTTGAGGTCCGCGGTTACCTTCTTCAACTTCAAAGCTAACTTCTTGACCTTCGTCAAGAGACTTGAAGCCGTCGCCAGTGATAGCTGAGAAGTGAACGAATACATCGTTACCGTCTGCAACTTCGATGAAACCGAAACCTTTTTCGCTGTTAAACCATTTTACTTTACCTGTTAATGTCATGGTAATGCCTCCTAAAAGTAGAAAAATTACAATATGATCGGCCTTATTTGAATGAAAATAAAATTTCACATATTATCAAAAACCCATAAGGAGTACAAACTGTCCCTGATTGATACTTGATAATATGCAAAGAAAATATAGTGTTAAATTGACCTTAATTACTATCTTACAACAAATGGTGGGAAATAGCAAGTGCTGGTAATACCACTGAGTAATCTGGGTGATAATAGTAAAGGCACAAAGGCACCTCTTTTATTTATATATTATTCCTAATTTGGATTTATGCAAAATCATGTAAGAAAAACTTAGAGTAAATATTAATAATGTATTTTTTGTGGTAAAATATGGATGTTTACTGTTGGTAGTTAAATATTATAAAAGGAGAAAAGAAAGTGAAAAATAATTCATTTTTAATAATTGAAGCAGCAAAAGCAGGGAGAAAAAAGGTCCATCCAGTCTTTGCTGTAATATTAGCCATTATATTTTTGACTTTAGGCGAACTTTTTATGTTATTTATGTTATTTTTACCGAAAGCTGAAACGATATTCATGAAAGGTATTTATGACAATGTTAGAATGGTGTTAACGTTTGGCGGAGCTATATTTATTTTATTTATATGGGTTCGTTTTGTAGAAAAAAGACCTTTTTCATCTATTGGCTTTTGGAAAGAGAAATGGATGAGAAAATATTTAAAAGGTGCGTTAATAGGGTTTGTATTTATTTCAACGCCAGTTATTCTACTATTACTAATGGGGAGTGTGAAATTGCAAGTACAACATATTACCTCAACAGTGATAGTAGGAATAGTAGGATCTCTAGTTGCATTTTTAATACAAGGGGCAACGGAAGAAATTATTGTACGAGGTTGGTTATTCCCGATTCTTTCTGTTAGAAGTCGTATATGGGTTGGAATAATTGTAACTTCATTTTTATTTGGATTTCTTCATCTACTTAATCCAGGAATTACAATATTATCTATATCGAATATAATATTAGTGGGTGTTTTCACAGCTTTATATGTATTGAAAGAAGACGGTCTGTGGGGAATATGTGCATGGCACTCAATTTGGAACTGGGCTCAATATAATGTATATGGTTTTGCAGTTAGTGGCACAACTGTATATTCTACTCCAATTTTTAAGTCTATAACAAATGGACCAGAAACATTGCATGGAGGCACGTTCGGAATTGAAGGTAGTATCATTACAACAATCATGCTCACTATTGCTTCAATTGTTTTATGGAGAAAGTTATGGGGAAGAAAAGTGAAACAACGAAATTTTAGTTAATGAAAGAGGGAGAAACTATGGGGATAATAGCATTTGAGGGAGCAAGCGCTGTTGGTAAAAGTACCACGTGCCGTGAATTAGAAAAGAATTATGGTGCTTATATAATACCTGAAGTGAATTCTTTATTTGAAAGGCCAAAAAATGAACATAGAACATGGTATTTTGAAAAACAAGTTGAGCGCTGGAATATAGCTGTTCAGAAGTCAAAGCAATATGAATTAGTAATACTCGATGGCGATATTTATCAGCCACTTAGTTATAATTGGTGTTTTCATTTTGATATATTTAATCAGCCATTATCTTTAATAGAAAATTTTTATAAAGAAAAGATGATAAATAGGGAAATTGGCTTTCCGGATCAATATTTTTATTTATATACGAACGATGAAGAACTTAGAAAGCGGAAAGTATCTGATGAGACGAAAAGAAGAAGAAACTTTGAAAAACATTTACATATATCAAAATCGTTTCAGCGTTATTATGAAAATTTAAATACTGTTACAGATGGGTATTGTAAATTAATTGAGGCAAAAAGTGTAAGAAATAATGAATTAGAAATAGTGAGAAACTCACAAAATTTGAACGTGTGTGAAGAAAGACGTTTTGATGTTTCGAAGTTAGATGCTATTACGAAGTGGTTAAAAGAAAATCGTGCATAAAGTAAAAACAACGAGTGTTGTAGAACGCGCTCGTTGTTTTTTTGTTTCTTTATAAATATAAAGGAAAAATTTGTAGAATATTTTCATTATTTAACAGAATAATCTTTCAATTTTAAAGAAAAAGAAATACAATATGAGGAAGTATATATAAATAATATGATAGGGGATGGGATGCGATATTTTGAATGAAGTAACAGTTTTTATATAAGAAATAATTAGGTAGTCAGAACGGAGATATTTGGGAGGAAACAAGCGAGATGAAAACATTTTTGAAAATAATAGGTGTTATAGCTGGTATGGCGGTAATTGGAGTAGGTTTAACATATGGTATGCTGCATTATTTAAATAATAGTAAACCAGCTGCGAAAAAGGCATCATCAGCTGCTCCAGCAGTAGAAGTATTAGCTGATAGTAACGTAAAAGCAGAAGATGCAAAGCTTTTAGAAAATGGAAATTATTCATTGCCGAATAGTGGTTTTAATAAAAATTTTAAATGGACAGATGAGAACATACAGACAGCATTACATGAAATGGCACATCAAAAAGCGAAAGCTGATCAAAAGTGGGGCTATATTTTTATTACACAAGAGCGGATTGAAAGCTTAATTGATATTGTAAAGAGTAATGATCTTGTACAGGGAAGTACATATGTAGAAATTTTAGAACGATGGAAACAAGGAAAATATGAAAAGGTTGATGGGGATCATAATAAGATTTGGAAATTACAAAGTGGGAATTTAGGAGAAGGAAAAGGAGTAATGTCGGTAGCTGAGCAAAAAGAATTAATTAATCAAGTGTTTATGAACAAAGGTACATATTCAGGTAGTAAATTAATTGCAGGTGGGGGACAGACTAATAAATAGTATACTAATTAATGAAAGAGAGTAATTGCTTATTAGGCAATTACTCTTTTTCTATGTACGTCTTAATATTTTAGTCTCGTTCAAGTAAGGAAAGGAACGATTGTAATACCGGGGAAATCCATCTAGATTTATGATAGATTACATAACTTTGAATTACTGTTGGAGTTTCGATAGGTTGAAAACATAGTTGTCCTTTTTGGCAACTTTCTTGTACAACGATATAAGGAAGAATTGAAATGCCTAACTCACACATAACGGATTGTTTAATGACTTCAACATTGGAAGTTTCAAATGTTTTAGCTGGAATATTTCCACTTTGACGTAAAAAACGATCTACCATTGGCCTATAGCCGCAGCTTTGTTCTGTAAAAATGAACTGGGTGTCCTGTAATAACTGGAATGGATTTGTATGTGCAGAGGAATAAGCTGGTAAAATCCATCCAAATGTTTCATTACTAAAAGTACGCGTAATAAAATCATTATGTTCTATACTTTCTCCAATTATGAAGACAACGTCTGTTTCTCCTTCACGTAATTTTTGTAATGCTTGTTCATTTGTGTTTGTTTCAAGTACGATATTTACTTTTGGATTTTTCTGTTTGTAAGTACGTAATAATTGTGGTAATCGGTATACCGCTAATGATTCATTAGATGTAATACTTAATGTACCTTCTAAATAATCTGTATTTTGGGGGATTTCTCGCGCTTTTTCATATATTGAAAGTAATTCTAATGCATAAGGATGAAATTGATGACCTGCTTTTGTAAGTAGCACTTTTTTCCCTAACCGATCGAAAAGAGGAATATGTAAATCGTTCTCTAAAGCTTTCATATGTGCTGTAACAGTAGATTGCGCATAACCTAGCGCATGCGCAGCCTTAGAAAAATTACCATACTTCACAATGGCGCAAAATGTTTTAACATGTCTCATTTCCATAAGCGATCCCTCTTTTATTATCATGATTTGTGAATGATTATATCATGTATTTTAATTTTCCAAATGATTAAATTCTGTATAAAATGAAATTGTAGAAATATTCATTCAGGTGATATTGGAGGAGAAAAGATGAAAAAAAAGGGCTATCATGTAGCTGTTGTTGGGGCTACAGGTGCGGTAGGGCAAAAAATTATTGAACTGTTAGAGAATGAAATGAAGTTTAATATAGTTGAAGTTACATTGCTTTCGTCAAAACGATCCGCTGGTAAGAAAGTAAGATTCAAAGGACGAGAGATAATTATAAAAGAGGCAAAAACAACTAGCTTTGAAGGTGTAGATATTGCCTTTTTTAGCGCTGGGGGAGAAGTATCTAGACAATTTGTAACTCATGCAGTTTCTAGTGGTGCGATTGTAATTGATAACACAAGTGAGTACCGAATGGCACAAGGTGTACCGCTCGTTGTTCCGGAAGTGAATGCGCATACTTTAAAGCAGCATAAAGGTATCATTGCAGTTCCAAATTGTTCAGCATTACAGATGGTAACAGCACTTCAGCCGATTCGAAAATCATTCGGTTTAGAAAGAATCATCGTTTCAACATATCAAGCCGTATCGGGTTCTGGCATTCATGCGATTCATGAATTACAAGAGCAGGCTAAGTCTATGCTTGCTGGTGAAGAAGTGAAAAGTAATATATTACCGGCGAAAAAAGATAAAAAACATTACCCAATAGCGTTTAATGTACTGCCTCAAGTAGATATATTTACAGACAATGATTTTACTTTTGAAGAAGTAAAAATGATTCAAGAAACGAAGAAAATATTAGAAGATGAAAACCTGAAAATGGCAGCTACTTGTGTACGTGTTCCAGTTGTATCAGGGCATTCAGAATCGGTTTATATAGAACTGGAAAAAGAAGCAACCGTTACGGAAATTAAGGAAGTATTAATGGATGCACCAGGTGTTATTTTGCAGGATAACCCTAGTAAACAGCTGTATCCAATGCCATTATATGCAGAAGGGAAAATAGATACATTTGTCGGAAGAATACGTAAAGATCCTGATATGCCAAACGGATTCCACCTCTGGATTGTTTCCGATAACCTATTAAAAGGTGCGGCTTGGAATTCAGTTCAAATCGCAGAGACTTTAGTGGAAAAGGGGATACTTTAATATAGTTAAAAAAAACTGGAGAATCGTTAATGATTCCCCAGTTTGTATTTCATAATTGTTTTCTTTATTTCGGCCAACTTTAATTTAAATTAGTTGTTATTGAATTTTTATAAATATCTACTTTATGTGCAGAGAAGCGTAAGGTTTTGGATTCTACATGAATTGTAAGGTTAATAATAATCGATAACGGCATTTCGACCGTTTTCACAATATCTTCTATAGCAATATACTCATTTTCTGCTTCGTTATAATAAACAACAGAACGAATTACGGCCTCGTCACCTTCGATATCAATTTCACACATCATAGGGAATTTTTCACCATTATGTAAGAATAATTCGCCTAGTACAATTGAACCGTTTAATTCTTCTGTAAGATTAGTAGTTGCTGCTGGTTTTACCCATGTTTCGTCATGTTCTTCATTTTCCTCTTCATCTATTGCCCATTCCCATATGGGGTTTTGTTTTAGGTCTTCAATAGTTAATTCATCAATTGGTTTGCAATTATTCATACATAAATTCTCTTTTTGTTTTGATAAATAAGTTTCTTAGTTTCATGAATTAGATGATTGCTTATAAGTGGGTTTAACAAAGTATTTTGCTCATTTGATATCCAAACTACTTTATTTTGAAATAAAGCTATTACAGCAATATTAACAAAACTTTAATTGTCTAGTAAATAATTATTAGTGGAGATATTAAAATGGGATGGTGTTAAAGAAAGATAGTAAAAAACATCAAGGATGAATGAAATCCATTTGGTATGATATGGATATATCCAATGTGAGGGGGAATTTGATGTATCAAGTAAAGGGGTATTTTTCATCATTAAAAGGAAGTTATTATGAGACTGGAAAGCAACAAGGGGAATTCGTGAAACAAAATCCGTATCTCATCCCGCAATTTATACACGAAGAAAATATAATATCTAATAACCATTGGACAGAATCGAGAAATATACTAAACAAACATTGTCCAGGCATAAATGAAGAAATTGAAGGGTTTTGTGAAGTGTTAAAAATTCCTTCGAAAAATATGATGTATTACTATCAAACACTATTGAAAGCAGGTTGTAGTCATTGTGCAGTATTACCTAAAAAGACAGATTTAACTCACACTTATGTATTAAGAAATTATGATTTGTCACCAGTAATAGATGATATGCGTTTTTGCTCGACGCATGTTGAAGGTGCGTATGCGCATAGTGGCTTTTCTACTCAATATTTTGGTCGAACAGAAGGGGTTAACGAACATGGATTATCTGTTACATTTTCAGCATGTGGTCAACCAGTAGGAAACATTGCAGGTTTAAGAAAGCCAATGGTAAATGGTTTACAGTGTTTTGCGGTAATTCGATTGTTGTTGGAGAAATGTAAAAATGTGCAGGAAGCTAAATCACTAATAGAAGAAATACCAATTGCTAGTAATATTAATTTAATAGTAGCTGATCCTTTAAACGCAGCACATATTGAAATATTTGACGGTCATAAATCCACAACAACGATTGATGGTGACAACCAAGCTTTTATTGTATCAACAAACCATGCAGTTAGTTCATCAATTCAGAAATTAAATAATAGGAAATTAGAACAATCTACAAAGAGATATCATGTTTTACATGAGCATTTAAATGGATATGAACAAGTGAGCATAGAGTCTTTAAAAAAGTTAGTAGAAGAAGAATATCCTGATGGACTGACTGTACATAACTATGAAGAATGGTTTGGAACTTTACATTCTGTATTATTCGATTTACATGATCGTACAATGAAGATTTGTTTCGGATCACCACTTTTAAACGACTGGTACTCATTGAAAGTTGGAGGAAGTATGCCGTTTTCTGAGGTGAACGTGAACTTTAAAAATAAAACTTATACTGACTTTTGGAGGGAAGATAAGAATGAATTGATGCCTAAAAGATAAATGAGATAAGATGATAATGAAGAGAGTGCATTTACACTGGAGGGATTACCAATGCTAAAAGTTATGTTACCATTTATTCTTATCTTTTTTCTTGTCATTGCGATGTATATTGCTTATCAAAAGAGAAAAAAAACCGGGATAAAAGGATTGAAAAGTGCGTTAACTTCTATTTGCTTCTTTTCACTCGCAATTTTAAATATGTTTGCATATTGGTTTCACTTTGGCGGTGCTTTTACTTGGTTATTTTCAATTGTATTATTGCTAGTTGGTGCATATTTTACTAAATATATTCCAATATCTAAAAAGGTACATTAAAATCTATAAGAGTTTAATATAATGTTTACTTTGTTTTGAAAAGAGATTATTCTACTAGATCGTTGTGAAACGGTTTCATAGGATAATCTCTTTTTTTTAGTTTTGGAAAGAACTTACTGTGCTTTTTAGTTGTTCAATAAATTCTTGAGTTGCAGCACACATATATTTATCTTTTCTATAAATTAACCCTATTTCAATTGTTGGAGTAGGGTTTTCTATTTTAATAGCTTGAATGTTATTATTTTGTAAAAAGTCTATATATGGTTTGGGTAACACTGTAATTCCCATTCCTTTGGAAACCATTTGGATTAAAGATTCCATCGTGCTAATTTCTAAAATTGGTCTTGGTTTAAAGTTGAATTTTTGACAATAAGATGTAATTAGTTCGGTTAAAAAGAAATTTTTAGGTAAAAGAATTAAAGGATAGTTCTGTAATTCAGCAATAGATACATGATTACGTTCAGCTAATCGATGACCAGTGGGCACGACTAATGTAAGATCGCTTTTGTATAGAGGTATAGAGATAATCTCTTTATCTTGCACCGGGAGAAATGTAATTCCAATATGTAGTTCGTTTTGTAATAATTTTTCACGAATATCTCCTGTACGAAGCCCTAATACAGAAAGCTCTATATTGGGATATAAATTATTGAAATTTAAAATAGTTAGTGGTAGTAAATAATTTACGACGGTTAACAAAGCCCCTATTGTTAAGGAACCTTGCTGTAATCCGTTTAGGTCTTGAATAGCTGAACGAGCTTGTTCGACTTCATGAAAAATGGTTTTACTATGTGATAATAAAATCTTCCCTGCTTCAGTTAAAGATATTTTTTTACCAATTCGATCGAAAAGTGGCATTCCTAGTTCATGCTCTAATGCACGTATTTGTTGACTTAGAGAAGGCTGTGAAATGTAATTCTTTTGAAACAGCTAAAAAGTATTCAAGTTGTCGTAATTCGATTGGAATCACCTCAAGTATAATAATAGGTTATACCTATCATTATTATATAAATAATTGAATTGAACAATGATTTTAGAGGTTTTATAATCATCTTTATATAACAGAGAGGGTTGTAAAAATTAATTGAGAGAAAATACATGTAACACCTTTAAAGGAGGAAATAGAATGGCTAATGAATATCAATTATTATCTTTAAATATAGGGTTACCAAAAGAGGTTACATACGGCGGAAAGGTAGTTCATACAGGCATAAATAAGAAACAAGTAAAGGAACCGGTATATTTATCCTTTGTAAAATTTAATGGGGATGGACAAGCTGACTTAGTTCATCATGGAGGAGTAGATAAAGCAGTTTGTGTTTATACTGGTGATCACTATCCATACTGGGAAAAAGAATTGAATCAAGATCTTGTATATGGGGCTTTCGGAGAAAATGTAACAGTTAGTGGTATGAGCGAAGAGGATGTTTGTATTGGTGATACGTTTGAGCTAGGACAGGCAATCGTACAGGTAACACAACCAAGGCAACCTTGTTTTAAATTAGCAAAAAAATATAATATTCCAAAGTTACCACTATATTTTCAAGAAACAGGATATACAGGATTTTATTTTCGTGTATTAAAAGAAGGATGGGTATCATCAGTCGACACCTTAAAAAGACTACAGTCTGATCCAAAAGGTGTTTCAGTAGCATTCGCTAACCGTATTATGCACAAGGAAAAACAAAATATTGAAGGGGTAAAAAGAATATTAGAAGTAAATGCACTTTCAAATAGTTGGAGAAAGTCTTTTGAAAAGCGTATAAGTGGAGAAGAAATTAATACGAAGGAAAGACTTGAAGGGATAAAAGAATAAAAATATTTTATTATAAATAGTGTATTTCTATTAGTAAAAGCTAATTAGAAAGCGCTATTTTTATAAAATAAACTAATTAATATCCGAAAATCTTAATATTTTTTTATTCGACTTATTTTCAAATAGTCAAAACATAAAATTAATTAGACTTTTTTTTTATGTTTTATGATAGTATATTGATTGGTAAGACCTCTATTTTTAAGAGTAGGTCATATAAGTATATCTAATTTAATGGAATTTAACATTTGGAGGTACAACATGGGGAATGTTGAAAAATTGGCAAGTCTTCTAATAGAAGAACCGAAAAGAGAGCAGTTATTTCCTTTATTTGAAGAAGTGTTTGGAATTGCAACTCAAACATTAAATGATTTTTCGGATAAAGGATATTGGGATGATACATATAAAGCTTTATCATTTTTACAAGAAGGTAAAGTGATTGCAAATGTTTCGGCATTTTCACTCCCATTATTAATTAATGGTGAAAAAATAAATGCAGCGGGTATTCAATCAGTAATGACACACCCTAATTTCCGTAGACAAGGGCTAATGACACAATTAATGAGTAAAATGATAGAGGAAATCGATAAGAAATGTGAATGTGCATTATTGTTTACGGAAAAACCTGAACTATATACAGCATTTGGATTTGAAGTTGTGCAGGAATATTTGATGACTATACCATATGATAAAAATATTAATAATAACGATTCACTACTTAAAAAGTTAGATTTCTATAATATAGAGAATAGACAGTTAATACATGAAACTATTGATAGTAGCCAAAGACTTTCAAATAGTTTTTCAACTTTAAACTTCCATCCTTCATTTTATTTGAATATGTATGATTCAGAATGGAATGAGAAACTGTATTATTCAGAGAAACTAGATGCTTTAATCGTTTATGAAGTAGACAATGAAAAGTTGAAATTATTTGGAGTATTTGCGCCAGTACTTCCGGTTTTAGATGAATTATGTGGAGAAATCAATGAAAGGTTTACGGAAATCGAATTTTATTTTTCTCCGGATCAATTAGGGGTTGAGGATGTACAGTTTACAGAATTACAGTCTAGCAAGTATTTAATGGTTCGAAGTGATAAAGAGTTAGATTTTAAAGGTTATAAATTCCCAGTATTAGCGGAGTTTTAAATGTCTATATAAATGCTTTGTTATGGAGGAGCTATGAATATATCGTATATACCAGAAAGTATTGAGCAACTCACTATAATGAATGTACCTGAATACTATAAAATTAATGACAATCATGCGTTTATTGTCCGTTCGAAAGCAGAAACCGATTTTTGGCTTAAAACACATTATGGTTTTGAAGTAATGAATGGTCATGTATTTTATAATGAGATGATGACAGACTTTCAAGCTGAAGTTCAGTTACGTATGAATCCAAATTCAAAATTCGATCAAGCAGGTCTTTTTGTTATGATTTCGGAGAACTGTTGGCTGAAAACTTCATTAGAATATATTCCAGATGGTCCATCTCACTTAGGTGCTGTCGTAACGAATAATGGATATTCTGACTGGTCAACGCAAGATTATCCAACTGAAGCAGCTAAGCAACAACTTCGTTTTCGCATTATTCGAAAACGCGGTGATTATACAATATATGTGAAAAAGAGCCATCAATGGGAACAAATAAGAATCGCTCATTTAATGGAGGATATAGGGAATGAGCCTATTAAAATAGGTTTTTACACGTGTAGTCCTTCTAAAAATAAGGGATTTGAGACTGAGTTTTTAAATTTTACAATTGAAGAAATATAGATGAAAAACCGTATTCTTTTTATTAAGAATGCGGTTTTTGTATTTACATAATATAAAGCATATGTATTGACCAGAAAGTCATTAATACTTATCATTTAATAATGTTAAATATTAATTTACATAATATAATAGAAGTAATGAAGAAATTGCAAAAAATATCGCTTAAATAAGGAGGGATATGAATTATTCAGTGGTAATTTCATAGGAAAAGGAGATTATGTATGAAATCATTTCGTAAGTTATTACAGTATTTAAAACCATACATGTTCTTCGCTATTATTGGACCGCTATTTATGGTACTTGAGGTTGCGATGGACTTAATTCAACCGACTATTATGCAACATATCATTGATGTTGGGATTGCAAATCGGGATTTAAATTATGTAATAAAAATGGGGCTTCTTATGATAGGAGCAGCAGCACTCGGTTTAGTTGGAGGGCTTGGGTGTATGATGTATTCTACAAAAGCAGCTGTTAATTTCGCTACAGACATACGAAAAGATGTGTTTGCGACAATAGAAACATTTTCTAGTAATAATCGTGATTCATTTGGAACAGGTAAATTATTAACGATTGTGACGAATGATATCACTTCCATCCAATCGGCAATGACAATGACATTACGTGTTCTCGTTCGTGGTCCGCTGTTGTTTATTGGAAGTATAATTATTGTTTTTGTAACAGCGCGAGAGTTATTTCCAATATTACTTGTAGTTATTCCAATTTTATTACTTGCGATTATTTTAATTGCAAGCAAAGCAAGTGGTACATTTAAAAAGGTGCAAGAGGCATTAGACAAAGTCAATACAAAGTTACAAGAAAATTTATCTGGTGTGCGTGTTATAAAAGCGTATGTAAGACAAAAATATGAAATCGCTCAATTTGGAAATGTAAATACAAATTTAACGAAGATAAATATTCGAGCTGTGCAGCTTATTTCTTTAATGATGCCAATCATTATGCTAGTTGTAAGTGGCGGGATTGTCGCAACATTATGGATTGGTGGAGAAAAAGTATTCAATGGAACGCTTCAAGTAGGAGCGATTTTGGCATTTATTAATTACTTGAATATCATTTTAATGTCACTTATGTCGATTAGCATGGTATTTATTCAAATTGCGCGAGCTTTTCCATCTGCGGATCGTGTACAGCAAGTGTTAAATACAGAGGTTGATATTATAAGCGGAGCGAATGCGATCGAACCTGAGAAAATCGAGGGGAATATTCAATTTAAAAATGTTAGTTATAGCTATACGAAAAATAATGAATACGTTTTAAAAGATATTTCGTTTAGCATACAAAAAGGTGAAAAAGTAGGGATTATTGGATCGACTGGAAGTGGTAAATCTACCTTAGCGAAGCTGTTACCACGTCTATATGATGTTGATCAAGGTGAAATATGTATAGATGGAATAGATGTTAAAACATATGATTTGCAAAAACTCCGTGCTTCAATAGGGTTTGTACCTCAGAAGGCTTTGTTGTTCTCAGGTAGTATAGAAGAGAATTTACGTTATGGTAAAGAAGATGCAACACATGATGAGCTGGAAGTAGCAGCTGCATCAGCTTGTGCGACTGAGTTTATCAATAAGCTGGGAGAATCTTATCAATATAATTTAACACAAGGTGCGACAAATTTATCAGGTGGACAAAAACAACGTCTATCAATTGCAAGGGCACTTGTGAGAAAACCACCGATTCTCATATTAGATGATTCTACATCAGCAGTTGATGCGAAATCAGAGGCTACTATTCAAACAGCTTTAAAAACAAAATATAAAGGCACAACGACTTTATTAATTGCGTCCAAAATTTCTTCCATAATGGATGCGGATAAAATACTTGTATTAGATAATGGTGAATTAGTTGGCAATGGTACACATGAACAATTATTAGAACAAAGTGAGGTTTATCAGGAAATTTATCTTTCCCAAGGTGGTAATTTGCATAAAGAAGGTGGGGAAGAACATGCGTAATTTTCAAGGGCAATTTGCTAATAAAGGTGGACGAAACACGCCAAAGATGGGGAAAGCTAAAAATGCTCAAGGAACTGTAATGCGGATATGGAACTATATGGGCTATCAAAAAGCTGCTCTTATGTTTGTTATATTTCTAGTCGTTGTTACTACTTTACTTGGATTATTAGGTCCCTATTTTATGGGAGTCATTATAGATCAATATATTGTACCGAAAGATTTAAGTGGTACAGCAAGAATGTGTATGTTACTTATCGCGATTTACGGTGTAACTGTACTTTTAACATGGTTACAAACATTTGTCATGATTAACGTTGCATTAAAAACAATTCAAAAAATAAGACAAGATATTTTTGAGAAAATCCAAACGCTTTCTTTACGGTTCTTTGATGTGCGTTCTCAAGGTGATTTAATGAGCCGGGTGACAAATGATATAGATAATTTGAATCAAGCTTTGACACAAAGTGTTGTACAAATTATTTCATCAGCGTTAACTTTTATAGGTGTAACGATTGCGATGTTCGCTTTAAATTGGATTTTAGCAATTGTAACTTTAATTACAGTACCTATTATGTTTTACGTTACAAAAAAACTAGTTGCATATAGTGGTAAAAACTTTGCGAAGCGTCAAAAAGATTTAGGTGAATTAAATGGATTTATTGAGGAAGCAATTACAGGTGCGGATGTTACGACGTTGTACGGAAAAGAAAAAGAAACTGTACAAAATTTCAATAAAATTAATGAACAGCTAAGAGTTTCAGCTACGAAGGCTGATACATTTTCAGCTTTTATTTTTCCAAGTATGAACTTTATTAATAACTTAGGTATGGGGCTTGTCATTGGGACTGGATCAGTTATGGTCTTAAACGGAATGACAACAGTAGGTGTTATTGCAGCTTTTATTAATTATTCTCGTCAATTCTCAAGACCGTTAAGTCAATTTGCGACTTTAATGAATACAATTCAAGCGGCAGTTGCTGGTGGAGAACGTGTTTTTGAGATTATGGATGAGGTACCAGAAATTCAAAATAAAAAAGACGCATTTGTTGTACAAAATTTACAAGGGCATGTTGCACTTGAGAATGTTTCATTTGGCTATGCAGAGAATAAAACGATTTTAAAAGAAGTGAGTCTTAAAGCGCAGCCAGGAGAGACAATTGCTTTAGTTGGTCCGACTGGATCAGGGAAAACAACAATCATTAATTTGTTAACTCGCTTTTATGATATACAGCAAGGACAAATTCATATTGATGAAAAAGATATAAAAGATTATGATATTAATTCTTTACGAAGTAAAATAGGAGTAGTTTTACAGGATACGTATTTATTTGCTGGTTCGATTATGGATAATATCCGTTATGGACGCTTAGATGCTACTGATGAAGAAGTCATCACTGCGGCTAAGGCAGCATCTGCACATACTTTTATTAAGCATTTGCCAAATCAATATGAAACAGAAATTGCTTCAGAAGGATCGAATTTAAGTCAAGGACAGAAACAACTTCTTGCGATTGCACGAGCAATTTTAGCAGATGCAGATATATTAATTCTCGATGAAGCGACATCTAATATTGACACAAGAACAGAATTACAAATACAAGCAGGACTAAATAATTTAATGAGAGGTCGCACAAGTTTTGTGATCGCTCATCGACTTAAAACAATTGAAAAAGCAGATCAAATCCTTGTTATAAAGGATGGAAGAATTTTAGAAAGAGGGGATCACGAATCTCTTATGAAAGATAAAGGATTCTATTTTGATTTGTATACGAGTCAGTTTAAAATATAGTAAAAGCATTGATATGTTGCGGTTTCTCTTGAGAGGAGAAACCGCATTTTTTATATTTATAAATATTACTATTCAAATAGTTTTTCACTACATGTTTTAACAGTATCCTCCTGCATTCCAGGCAAAACATGTGAATAGCGATTTAATGTTATGAACATATGTTTATAACTGAAGTGTTCACTTACAGTCTTTGGATGTATACCTTGTTTCAAAAGTAGCGTAGCATGTGTATAACGTAAATCATAAAATCGAACCTTAAAAATTGGAATTTAAATAAAAAGAGCACTGTTAAAAGCGCTCTGAGACAAACCATATATTTAGAGAGGAATCAAGATAATATATGGATATTGTGTGAGAATGTTGTAGGTTTTAATTAAAAATAAAGCACACATATAAGTGTGCTTTTATGAACGCTTTAGATTTGTATGACTATATAGTCATACAATAAAATATGCTTGTTTGATATAAATGTGTGTAAAATCTATAAAAAGATATTGTGTATAAGGAACATATTAAATGTTAATTAGCCAAGTCTTTTGTTTTTATCCTGTTATTTGCCGGGCAGTAAGACCCCCCACCTCAAAATTTAGTGGAAGCAAAGAAGTTAGGTGGGGGCTGGACTGCCCGTAAAAGCCCGATTGGTGAGGGCTCATTAAAGTTTCACTTTATTAACGAATTTGCGCAACTGTTAACGCTGCAGAACGAATATCTACTGTACCTATTACTTCAACGGGGACAATTTGAATTAAATCACCAGGGTTTAAGTTAATTAGAATGACACCACTTGATACATCGACTTCACCAGTTCCGATAATATTAGAACGGACTGCGGTTCCGGATCCTGCAATAACATTAGTCGATGAATTTAATGTCAAGAAAAAGCGTGCTGCTTCCGGGGCTACTGGAACGTTATCAAGGCTAATCGTTAATGTATAGCTAATTTGATAAATACCAGCTACCTGAATTTTAATACCAGTTCCAGTACTAATTGTATCATTGATTACAGGGACAGTAATGTTAGGATTTGGGCCTGTACTAGGTAATAGTAGTGGTGTAAATAATGTTGCAAATTGAGGTGAAGTAGCATTGAAGGCAAAACCTAGGGCAGGTAGTGTACTAGATGCTTGTGCTTCACAATTAAAATTAGCGAATTTACGAATGGATGAGCGCATATTTTCACTCCTTTCTTGTATTTAGATTTCGTGAGTATTAACTTCACATTTTGGACAAGCATAATACAATATATGAAAATTTATAGTAGATAGTGCATAAGCGTTACTATTACGGATAAAGCTATGAATAATAATAAATACTATATGGAAAAAGCAGTTAGCTAATTTAGCTAACTGCTTAGTAGGTTCTCCAAGAGCAAATAGACGAAAAATTATTGCGCTATATAAAAGATCACTATAGATAAGTGCTCTTTTTGAGAGTGAGTATAAATTTCTATCATTCTATCTAGTATATGCACTGTATTATGTAGTTGCTACTAAAATTGATATGAACTTTTAAAATTAGAGGTTTCTTTTAATGAAACCTCTAAAAAGACAACTAAAGTTACGTTATAGTAAATTCAATTGCGATAGGAGTGCCTCCATCTAGGACAGCTCCTCCTACAATAGTAGCAGCTGTAGTAGTTACACCAGTAATAGTATCACCTGTTTGAATAACACCATTAATATAAAGTGTTAAAAAGGCATATGAAGCAGGGAATGTTGTTACAGCACCAGTATCATCAGTGAAGTCTGTGTTAGCAAAAGTTAAATCTGCTCCAGCAGCAGTTCCTGTTGCTGCTGTACTTACAAATCGTCTTCCAGCTATAAAAGGTTTAACGATAGGCATTTATATTCACCCCTTTTTGAGAATTAACTCAGACAAGTTTTTTTGAAAGTTTTGTCCTGTATCGTATATTATGCTGTGCTTCTACTAAGAGATACGGCTTGTATACTAGTAAATAAATATAATTATTATGCGTTTTACAAGTTAGATTCTTATAAGTAATTAAGTGATTAAGGTTGGATTTTGTATATGGTACGTTCAGGTTAAAAAAGAGCTCTTTTAGAAAGAGCTCTTCATCAAATTATTATCTTAGTGTTGGAGGGAAACTGGCGGCCTCAGTGACAGATGGTAGAAGTAATTTACGTGGTATTGTAATACATAGCCTTTAAATCCTTGATATATAAAGGTTTTGAAGACTATGTATATATGGATTGCAAACATTGTCATCCGAAAATGTTTTTTGCGAAGTTTTTAACAGCATCCTCTTGCATATTCGGAAGAACATGAGAATATATACTTAATGTCATAGATATATTTGAATGTCCTAATCTTTCGCTAACGATTTTCGGGTTTACACCTTGCTTTAATAATAGAGTTGCGTGTGTATGCCTTAAATCATGGAATTTTATTTTTGGCACGTTAGCTTTTTGGATTATTTTATAGTAACATTTTCGGAAATAGTCTCTGTATACAAAATTCCCACTCATTGTACAAACAATCAGATTAGAATCGCTGTATGCATTTCCAAATCTCAATTTTTCTTTTTTTATAAATAGGTGGTGTTCCTTTAAGGCATTTATAGTTTCTATCGGTATAGGTAAAGTGCGTTTAGAAGAATTTGATTTAGCGCTTTGTTTAATTTTATTATCATGACCTAATGTTTGATTAATTGTAACTGTGTGGTTATCGAAATCAACATCTTGCCAACGTAGCCCTAAAACTTCACCTAGCCTCATTCCTGTTGTTATTGCCAGAATATAGCCAGTATGATATCGTGAGTTTTGTGAATGTAACAAAAAAGTTTTTACTTCTTCCTCTGTCCAAGTTTGGATAGAGGTGCCTTCTTTTTTGGGTTTCGCTGCAAATCTAGCAGGATTTGTGATGATTAAATTTTGTGCAACAGCTTGATTTAATGCAGTGTTTAAAATCCTATGAATCAATATGATTCTACTGTTAGATAATTTTTCAGTTAAATTTCTATAAAATTGTTGAATCTGTATCACATTCAGTTTATTAAGGTTGTTTTTTCCAAGCGCAGGAATAAGATGCTTTAAAACAATACATTCGTAACCACCATACGTACTTTTGTCGACTTCCATTTCTTTTACTTTTAACCACTCTAACAAATAGTCCTTTAGAGTAATTTTAGACGGTTCGATAAAAGTCCCTTCATTCAACTCCGTAATCTTTTTCGCTACATCTTTTTCAGCTTCTTTTTTTGTCTTATATCCAGAGAACCACTTTTGTCTTCTTTTTCCTGTCTCCGGATCAGCCCCGATATCAATAACGATGCAATATTTATTTCCTCTTTTTCGAATATGTCCTTTCACTTAAAACACTCCTTCATTTTGTTTTGAATCATGTTGTATAAGTCTAGTTGTAATTTTGCTGCTATGAAAATTACATGTTTGGACATATCAGCGATGGATATATTCTACCATATATAAACAAATTCAGTTATAGGATATGATTGTCATCCAATGTTAAATAATAGTAAGATATTAATAGAATTAGATAAAGGGGGATGTAAGACTATGAGAAAATTCCCAAATGATCCAGGCGGACATAAAGTAACTAATCCTGGTGTAGGGTGGCATAATGAACCGGGTGGTGGTTGGAAACACAATCAAGAACCTGGTACAGGGTGGAAAATGATTTCTGATCCAGGCGGCGGTGGATGGGATATAAGTTTAGACCCAGGCACGGGTATATAACAAGGGGGAGAATACCTAAATGACAAATTATATAAAGGACCCAGGGGGATGGAAAATAAGTTTAAATCCAGGAACGGAGTGTAATACATAGGAGCCTAATGGCTCTTTTTTTATTGCAGAAAAAAAGAGAGTATCATATGCATATGGTACTTTAAAATACGAAATGCAAAATTGCATATTCTATTCCATTGAATGCGAAGAACGTTGATATATAGCGTTTTTTGAACTTTCTCAATAATTATCAGATTACTGTATGACCGAATTTTGGGAAATTTGTGTTATTATGAAAATAATAAAATAAATGGACGCAAAAAAGACCCATGACTGTGTAAGTAGTGTTGGCTGCACTCTTACACCGTCCTCCCTAATGCGAGTAGGGAAAACATCTGTCATAAGTCTCATCCATAATTATAACATATAACCTAGATATAATGACACGTTTTCCTGTAAAGGTAAGAAATCTAGGGTAACGTGTCTTTTTGTCCAATAAGGGGGACAAAATAGTGGATAATATTCTAGTAAGTAGGGAAAAAGACCAGGTAATGACAGAATTATTAAGAAAAATAAATGACGATTTATTTGCATTAAAAATTACAAACAATGAATTAGCTTCTTATTTAGGGATTGCTAAAAGTACAGTATCTAGTATTTTGAGCGGGAAAACTGAAATTAGTTTTAATTATTTGATTAAAATAATTATGAAGATTTACAAGAAACCGTATGTTACATTAAAAGATGACATAATATCAGATTATTTAATGTATGCAAAACCCGAGAACAGAAGAGAAGCTTTAGAATACGCTGCATTCCGAAGAGAATTCGATTCTTTGAAAGTAATAATTGATATTGAGAAAAGTTCTAATACTGAAATTAATCGGGAATTCGCGAAAATATACGAAATTGTCTTTAAACACTGTAAGGATGTAGAAGAATATAGCCCTGAGGATTTTTATGACGAATTAGAAGAGTGCAAAAGTCATGTTTTATCATGGGAAATGAAAGTACTAATTGATATTCTTTTATGCCAAACGTTATATCAAACGAAAGAATATAAAAAATTATTTAAGCGTATTAGTATCGCTAAAAAAAATGTAAAAGAAATAAAGAATAAATTTATTTATAATAGTTTTTTAGTCAGAATAAAAGAAGTGTTGATTGTCACTTATATGATGCAGAACGAAGTGAGGAAAGCTAGATTAACATGTATTGAATTAATGGACATGTGTGACGGAAACAGCAGTTTTTTTATGCAAAAAGCTAACTCCTATTACAACATGGGAGAATCATATATATTTGAAGATTATTCAAAGGCGAAAATGTTTTTAGAAAAAAGCTTATCAGTTCTAAGTGATGAAATGTTTACTGGGGATAAAGATATCGAAAGAAAAATGAGACGAATTAAGAGTACCATAATCTTTTTGAAAATTCATCATTACCAGGACATAAAAGAAGTGTATTCTGGATTAGATAAGGATGGTCATGTCTATTTAGAATTACAAAAAGGGAACAAGGAACAAGCAGAAATGTATTTATTAGAAATTGAAAAAGAAAACGGCGCATTAAACGAATTCCAAACTTGTTATATGGGGTTAGCTAGAAACGATAAATCGTTAATAGAAAAATCCTATATGATGTTTTTGCAAAAGAAGAGTCTTTTCTATGCAAATTTACCTAAATTATACTTGGGTGATTTTTAAAAAAATGGTATAATTATCTTTGTAGAAAGAGGTGGATTTATTGAAAAAAATACCAATCCTTTTATCATTTTTAGCAATCGCTGGAGTGTTTGTTTTCTCAGTAGATAAAAAAGTTGAAGAGCCGAAACAAGAGGCAGCGAGCTATGAAAATATTATTTTGTATTCAAACGAACCAGGCGGAGGCGGCCTTTAAGGTTCTACTATATAATCAATAGAAATGCGATTGTCCTAAAAAGGATGGTCGCATTTCGTGTTTTTAAGGGGCGTTCGGTTTTTATCTAAAAATAGAGAAATCGAAACTATGTGAACAATTCACAAATTACTATAAAGAAAAAGGATGGGGAATTTAAAATGGAGGATTGTAAACAAGGTATTCAATTGTTAATTGATATGGCTAAAAAAGGAGATGAGGGAGCAACTTTAATGTTGAAGGAGATTGACAATCTTTTAGATGAATGTGAAATGGTTATGCTAAAGAAAAAAGGATGATTGTTAGCTATAGCTATCAATCATCCTTACTATTTATTTTCTTCTATGTCTAATCCAGAAATTAATGCTTTTATCTTTTTAATAGCAAATTCTTTCGTTTCATCATCGAATGTTTCTACTCGATCTATATAATACTTTAGTTCTAACATAACATCTGATGCTGAAGGTTCTTCGCTAGTTTTATTATCTGATAAACCCATAATGTAGTCGGTTGATATGTTTGCTAAATTGGAAATTTTTGAAACGGTTTCCCTAGATGGAGTCTTTTTACCTGATTCGATATAAGATACCATAGGTTTACTAATATCCACGCTATCTGCAAATTGTTGCTGCGTATACCCGAGCGACATTCTTATCTCTTTGATTCTTTTCCCAATTATATTCTCCATAAAAATCCCCTTTTTATTACCTTAGTATTACCTGATATATAAAATATAACAGAAAAGTTGACTCTGAGACAACTTAGTTTTTTTGAAAAGATTTTTTTACACAAACTTGTTGACTTGTAGTTAACAAGTTGTTATTATGAAGACATCGAAAGAAACAAGGGTGATGCTAATGACAAAACTTAATGTAGAACGCGTGAAAGAATTAAGGATATCACTCGGTTATACACAACAATTTGTAGCTGAATATCTAAGTTGTTCTAAAAGTGGTTATTGTTATATGGAACAAGGAAAAAGGCAACCGAGTTTAGAAAAATTAGGTAAACTATCAACATTATATAATGTGGCAACTGATGAATTGTTAGAACAAAGTTAACTATAGGTTGTCCTTTTTTTAAAAAAATAAGTTAACCTGTAGTTAATTTGTGTAGGAGGGAAAAAATGAATCAATTATAAGTTGTGCAACATCTTACAGAAAGACTTCAATGAAGCGATATCATGCATAAATGCATGGCCACCGAGATTGGTATGATTATATATCTTTAATAAAATTCAGGGATTTCAAAAGGAGTAGAAGGAAAATGGGATTAGATCAAATTATTAAAGAATCAATCCGTGAAGTTGTTCGAGAGGAAATTCAAGCTGCTTTAGCACAGTTCCAACAAAAATCACAACCAAACAAGGTAATGAGGGTGAAAGAAGCAGCTGCTTATCTCAATATCGCTGTTTGTCGAATGTATGAATTGGCAAAACATCCACAGTTTCCAGCGATTAGAGATGGGCGCAAACTACTTTTCCTACAAAAGGATTTAGAAGCTTGGCTTGAAACACAAAAGGAGGTGATCTAGTGGAAGATACAACATCGTTAGTTATATTCGCAATATTTATCGCGTGTAGCTCGTTGTTACTTTACATTACTTACGAACCGATAAAAAGATGGGCTTGGAGTGACGTAAAGCAAAATAAAAAGACCCACGGCAATGGGTCCTTTAAGAAAAAACAATTGTTATAAGTATATCACGGAAAGTAGGGAAATAGTACATGGATTTAATTGAATATCAAGTGCTATTACCTAATAAGTTCTGGGACTTAACAGAGAGCAAGGATGACTTAAAGAAGATGATTGAGCAGTATTTCAATGTAGGTTATCCGCATTATGAAATTCAACGGATTATTAAAAGTGGACAAGCATATGTGGCAGTCTGTACAAGGAGGTAAATGAATGGCTACTTTTCGAGTTAATAAAGATAAGAACTACACGACAATAAATAATACAGGTCTTAAAGATAAAAGATTAAGTTGGAAAGCAAAAGGGATTTTAGCGTATATTCTTACACTTCCTGATGATTGGGTTTTTTATAGAGAAGAATTATCTAGGCATGCAAAGGACGGGCTAGATAGTTTAAGAGCTGGAATGAAAGAACTAAAGGAATATGGGTATCTTAAAAGATTTCCGGTGAGAGATGATAACAACAAAATTATTAAGTGGGAAACAATCATATATGAAGTTCCGCAAAATGACCCAGTGGCGGAAAAGCCACCAGTGGAGATTCCACCAGAGGTAAAGCCACCAGTGGAAAAACCACCGGTGGAAAATCCCAAGCTACTAAGTACTAAAGAACTAAGTACTAATAAACAAAATACTAATATACAAAGTAGTAGTAGCATCTTCTCTTTCTACGAAAATAATTTCGGTATTTTAAATTCATTCATAGCCGAAAGTATTTCGCAATGGGTAAACGATACTAGCGAAGAACTTGTACAAGCAGCTATGGAGCGTGCTTTGAAACAGCAGAAGAAATGGAATTATGCTGAGGGGATTTTAAAACAGTGGGTTAATAAAAACATTCGTACTTTAGCTGATGTTAATGCAGCAGAAATAGAGTTTAAAAACAAAGGTAAAAAAGGAGAGAAAAACAATGCAAGCGTTAGGAAAAACAGTAGCTTCATCGAAAAATACGATTTTGAGTAAATTTGCTCAAAGTTATGTGTTGTCTCCTAATAGATGTACAAATGTTTTCTTGGTCGGGAAAGACAAAATTAAAGACGTTTGTAATAAACGCTTACTTATAGATACAAAAACGAATGAAGAGTTTTGTCCACAATGTAGATCGGTAGAGCAAGAGGACCAGCAACTTGCAAAAGAAACATTGGCCATTAAGAAGAAGAACGAAATTATTCATTTATACGATTCGTTTTCAGATAACAGTCTTATAAATCCTAAGTTGAAGCAAACAACATTTGATAGCTATGAACCGCCTACAAAAGAATTAGCAAAGGCTAAAGAAGTAATGATGGATTTTGCTAAAAACTTTGATCCTAACAAGTCAGAAAGTATTGTAATTACAGGTGACTATAGAGTCGGAAAGAGTCATTTATGTGTAGCAGCTACAAAAGAAATTATGAGAAAAGGCTACAGTGCAATGTTCATTGAAATGAATGCACTCTTCACAAAAATTACATCTACATGGAACAAAAATAGCGAATTAACAGAGGACAAGCTAATGTCTATTCTCGCAAATGTGGATGTACTTGTATTAGATGACTTTGGAGCCGAGTTCACGGAAAAAGATGCTGAGGGAGTTACTTGGAAGAAAACGAAAACAAAGGATATTCTTGAGCGTAGGCTAGGCAGAACAAACTTATTTACAACAAACTTTAGAGTTATGGAGTTAGCTGGAATGTACGGAGAACGTGAGTTTAGTCGGATTATGGAAGATACTCAAGTATTGAAAATGTACGGTGAAAATTACAGTTTGCGTAACTTTAAAAAGGAGGAATAAGCATGTGTGCATTATGTCATGATACAGGAATTATTCGTAAAGAAACTTATCCAGGTGTAACTATAACAGAAGGATGTAACTGTGAATTAGCAAAGCAACAGCAAGAAGAAAACGATAAGCGTTGGCAAGCATGGTTAATCAAATTTGAATCAATGAAACAAGAATTGCAACGGAATCAACAACAAAAAGTAAGTTAACAAGAGGGAGCGAGAAATGAAAAACACAGGTGTTGCAAGAAAAGTGGACGAGCTAGGGCGTGTAGTAATTCCAGTAGAGTTACGCAGAACTTTAGGAATTACTGAAGGTACAGCATTAGGCTTTCATGTTGAAGGGGAAAACATTGTTTTAAGAAAACAGGATAAGTCGTGCTTTGTAACGGGTGAAGTTTCTGAATCAAACATAGAGTTGCTAAATGGTCGGATGTTTTTAAGTAAGGAAGGTGCAAGTGAGTTGCTGGGCATTCTTGAAAAGAGTGGAATCGCACATGGCTAAACAACTAAATATTTTCGATGTAGAACCGGAGATTTGTCAGTTTGATGTAATGAAGGCCAATGTTAAGAAAGGAACTGGACGCAATACATATGCTGATGTACGCGTCCAAGTTCCAAAGAATGCAAAGTGTACGGATGAGTTACCACGCAAAACGAAACCAGATGAACGTTATGAATTATTTGAACAGTATGCAATGGCAATTTGGCGATATGGGAGATCAATTGATAGTTCATGTAATTGGGAGACAGCTGAAGAATTGTGTAAGGCAGCAAGGGATAAAAAAGAAATAATTCCGGTACGGGTTTACCTAGGGAGTGGATTTAAACCTGATGTTGTCGAGTACATGCAGTAGTAAAAGGGAGAGGGACATATGAAAAAAATAGAAATTGATGTTAGCAGCAACAAACTTTTAATAGTGAAGGATGGAAATGTCACAGCGGTAAATCCACCAATGAGCGGATTCGGTGAGCAAGTTGCGGTTTGGGTAAACGGTAAAGTTGATCGTGTGGATACTAAGTTTACTGAAAAGATAAAATAATCATTTTTAGAAAGTAGGTTCGCTTATGAGTGTAGCAAGAAATCATGAAGCGATGAAGGAATCACGTTTAAAAATATACATCGCTTTAGAAGAAGCTAACTTCATTTGGGATGAAAGAGATGTAGTACGTTTTCGTGAAATGTGGAGTCAAGGTATGAGCTTACCGAAGATGGCCAAAGCGTTAAGGAGACACCAAGTGGAAGTTGCGCTTCTTGTAATAGATCAAGCTGATAAGTATTTAATTGAAAATCGTCCGATAGGATTAGGGATTTGCTAAATAGGAAGGAGAAATCAAAATGAACATGATGGAAAATGGTGTATTAGAAGCAACTAAATTAATGAGTAAATCAAAGGAAGGACAAGCCTTAATGAACAACAATCAAATTTGTGAATTAGATCAATATCAAGAAGCGGCATTACGTACATGGAATACAAATCAGGATTTTGGTGGACGTGTTTTAAATGCAGCATTAGGACTTTCAGGGGAATCTGGTGAGGTTGCTGATATTGTAAAAAAAGCTATTTTCCATGGCCATGGATTTGATCCGGCTCATTGTTTAGGAGAGGAGAACGGGAATACCCATAAATTAGCTTTAGAGTTGGGGGACATCTTGTACTATCTCTCCATTATGGCCCACGAAATGGGGTATACCTTAGAAGATATCGCTCAAATGAATATTGCAAAATTAGCTAAAAGGTATCAGGTTGGTTTTAGTCGAGAAGCAAGTCAAGCACGTGTCGATGTAAAGTAAGACAAAATTTGAATTTTGTAGAAAAACGGAGGGGAAGAAATGACTTTAATGTTAGCTGACTTACACACAATGAAAGTTGGTACGGTATTGCAAAAAGGAAAAAGAAAACGAATCTTTTTAGGAGTTAAAGGTATGTTTGCTTATTATAGAACACCTTCTTCAAAGTCAATTACAGGTGAAAACTTAACGATTTTCAGAAAGTGGCTCCTAGATGCAAAAGTAGTTGAAAATTAAACAAAAGCGTTATTTTATAGTAATGCAAAAAGAGTACATATCGAATATGTACTCTAAAAAAAAGGAGGTGTATATGAGTAATGAAACACCATACTACAACATATGCTTGTCTCATTTAAAAGTGCAAGGAATATTACAAAATAGTTATTTGGCAGAAAATACAGTGTAGCGAGGTAGAGTAAATGGAAGCAAAGATTGATTTAATCAAAGAAAAACTCTCTAATGGAAAATCTCGTTTTGAGAATGGTGAGACGGTGGTAGAGGTTGGTTTATCTGATTTAAATGAATTACTAAGCCTAGCTTATGACATAAATAATTATCGTTTAAATGCTTTGTGGAATTTAGAGCAAACATCAAAGGCATGTAAAGAGTATGAAATGCGTAACGAAAAATACGAAGAGTCGTTAAAACTGATAAAAGGAATAACAAATGGATTAGATAATGCCATTGTCAAAGATGTGAATCGAATAGCAAAAGAATCATTACTATAATCAAAAACGTTATTGGATAGAAAGGGGAGGACAGGAATGGAGCTAAATAAAGTTTATCCAGGACATTGTTTAGACGTACTAAAAACTTTTCCGGATAATTTTGTGAGTACCGTGGTCACGAGTCCTCCATATTGGGGATTACGTGATTACGGGGTAGATGGCCAGATTGGATTAGAGGCAACGGTAGAAGAATATGTATCAAATCTTGTATCTGTATTTAGAGAAGTAAAGCGTGTACTAAGGGATGACGGAACACTTTGGCTAAACCTTGGTGATGCATACGCTGGAAGTGGGCGTGGAAGAAATGCAGACGGGAAAGGAAATCCAGGTAACAATCATTTTCAAAGTGTTGGCCAAGTTACTGGAATTGTTTCAGTCACAAAATCAGTAGATGGATTAAAACCAAAGGATTTGATTGGTTTACCTTGGCGAGTAGCTTTCGCATTACAGCAAGATGGTTGGTATTTAAGACAAGATATCGTTTGGAACAAGCCAAATGCGATGCCAGAGAGTGTAAGGGATAGACCTACCAAGTCACACGAATATATTTTCTTGTTAAGTAAGTCACCTAAATACTATTACGATCATGAAAGTATTAAGGAACCAGCAGTTTATGGGCAACAAGATGTGCGAGGTTCGGAAGGTGCATTTGGTCCACCACAAAGAGCAAAAAGAACAAGCAAAGAGAAAGGTTCTTTTAACGGAAAATATGGTCATGAAGCATTTAGAGCAATTCGAGATAAAAGAAATAAAAGGTCGGTATGGACAGTATCAACAAAACCATTGAAGGAAGCGCATTTTGCTACATTTCCGGAAGCATTAATTGAACCGTGTATATTAGCTGGAGCGCCAGCTGAAGGAATTGTTATGGATCCGTTCTTCGGTTCAGGAACAGTTGGTCGTGTCGCTGCAAAGCATAATAGGAATTTTATTGGTATTGAATTGAATCCTGGTTATATCGAGATATCTGATAGATTACTAAGTAATGTTCAGTTGGAATTAATTAATCATTTTTAAACAAAATAGTTATTTGACACAACAAAGCGGTCAGCTTAACTAGCTAACCACTTGTTGTACAAAAGAAACTAGGCCCTACAAGTACAGATACGTAACTTAAAGTTACAGCTATAGTATAAACGGAATTGGAAATGTTATGTGGGGAGAAGTAACCTGAATTTTATTTTGTAACAAAAGGAGATAAAAAGAGCACCGTATATAAGTGCTCTTTGACCAAGAATTTATGAAATGAAGTTTGAATACCTTTTCAATACTAAGGTATGACAAAAATGTTTCGTTGATGAAACCAATATAAAAGAGAGCACTCGTTTACGATGCTCCAAAGATAGGAGGTAACTAATTATGAGAACAAAATGAACTTACTAAAAATGTAAGTTGTATGTAAAAAAGGACACTGTTTAACAGTGTCAATTGGCACTAAGAGTTTGACGGGAGTACCCTAAGCACTTGGAACTATAGGGCTCTAAACAATTTATGAAATGAATTTAAAGAAAATGCTATTCCGTATAAAAAGAGCACTTTCGCAAGTGCTCTTTAGAGGAGTGAACAGTCTATAGAGTTTTAATGAGCGTTCATTAATAAATTTTGAATTTTTCCAACGGGTTATGAATAAGTAGGATCTCACATTAAATATATGTGTTAACTAACCAAAAGTGTATGTACACAGAAAAGCAGCTAGCAAAAGCTAACTGCTTCCTTGTCCAACAAAAACATTACCACAATGTTTTGTAACTTAGAAGTTACAGTTATAGAATGAACAAAATTGTAGATGTTATGCGGGAAAAGCCTGATAAAAATTTTATTTTGCAAATCAAAATAATAAGAAAAGAGCACCATGCACAAGTGTTTTTTAGGAAAGGAGGTAACTCAGTGAACGAAATGTCTGGATTAAAATTATATGTTGTAAAAAAAGAACAATGTTTTATTGTCATCCAATATATAAGAGCAGCTAGCGAAACTAACTGCTCAAGTAGTAAGGAGGAAGATTAAAATAAAACATTTATTTTGTAGAAAAAAGAGCAATTAGTAAAAATTAACTGTTGAGCTTCAGGGGGATGAAGAAGAAATAATAACTATTCAATTTTTAATGAAGGTAATGAGATTTTCATTTAGTACTCAATTCGTTTGTTAGTTTTTATTTGAAATTGTATCATTTTTGTTTATTAAGCATTTATTAAAAATGATAAACGTATTTAGGAGGTGTATTGATGGAGAATAAGAAAGGCTTAAAACATAATGAAATTATAAGTGCTAAAGCATTCGATCCCAACTTGGTTGGTCCAACTCTACCGCCTGTACCCTCATTTACATTACCAACGGGGCCGACGGGAGCAACGGGAGCAACGGGAGCAACAGGAGCAACGGGAGCAACAGGAGCAACAGGAGCAACGGGAGCAACAGGAGCAACAGGAGCAACGGGAGCAACAGGAGCAACGGGAGCAACAGGAGCAACAGGAGCAACAGGAGCAACAGGAGCAACAGGAGCAACAGGAGCAACAGGTTCAACAGGAGCAACGGGAGTAACGGGAGCAACAGGAGCAACAGGAGCAACAGGGGCAACGGGAGTAACGGGAGCAACAGGAGCAACAGGAGCAACAGGAGCAACAGGAGCAACAGGGGCAACGGGAGTAACGGGAGCAACAGGAGCAACAGGTTCAACAGGAGTAACAGGTTCAACAGGAGTAACAGGGGCAACGGGAGTAACAGGAGCAACGGGTTCAACGGGAACAACAGGAGCAACGGGAGCAACGGGAGCAACAGGAGCAACGGGAGTGACGGGGCCAACGGGAGCAACAGGGCCGATGGGTTCAACGGGCTCAACGGGAGCAACAGGGGGATTAGCAGTCGCGAGTGCTAGTGCTATGACAAGTACAGCGCAGACAGTAGACAATTTAGTGGCCATTCAGTTTACTGCACCGGTGCTAGAGCTTGATAGTGTAATATTTAATGGTACTGATACTTTTACAGTTTTAGTTCCAGGTAATTATTATTGTATAGGTTCTTTAATGCCTGCAGAGACTCAAACAGGACCATTTGCTGTCGGTATAGGGCTTAATGGCATTCCTGTCCCAGCATTAGATGGTGCAAATTATGCCCAGTCAGCAGGGCAAGAGGTCGTAGGTTTTGGTTTAACTGGTCAAATTCCAGCTGGTACAACAATTAGTTTATTTAACCTTAGTGGACATACAATTTCAATAGGAGGAACAATTTCAGGAGCTACCAGTGTAGCAGCTCGTTTATTGTTATTTCGCATTTCTTAAATTGCATGTAAACCAGTTATATTTCAAATTTTTGCTTATTATGTTTGAAATAAATTAAAAATCATTTTATACAATTTGTCATAAGTAAAAGGTGGTTGTTTTCGCAACCACCTCTCGATAAAATAAAAAATTTTTCAAAAATAAATTATAAATGATAATGAAAAAATATAGAATATGATCCTATTTATAAAACAAAAGGGACGAGCTCAAGTTATAAGAAAGGACTAATTATATTACTACAAAAATATGAAACGAGTAATGAATGCGTTGCGCTAGCGTTACTAATGCGAATAGTGGATTTAGAAAAGCAAAAGGAACAGTTGCTCTTAGCATAGAGGTTTGTTATAAAAACGCTGTTTTATTAGAAAACGTTAAAAAAGGACCCGAAAAGGGGTATGGGTCCTTTTTAATGGAACAATAGAACTTTATGGGATTACCAATATGTTACCATAAAAGGTAATTGATTTCCAGCATATAGTGTTGAGAAAATTATATTTTAATAGAAAAGGAGAATGAAAGATGAAATATGTTGAAGAGTTAGAAACAAGTGGTTGGCATATTGCTGTAGGTGATGTTTTCAGTAACGGAATTGAGTAATTCCATTTAAAAGTTACTCAAATCGAAATTGAAGATGAAGAAAGTGATCCAGATAATGCAAAAGTATATTGCTTACCAGTTGATCCTAACGACCGTAACAAAGCTGTAGAAAGCTTAGGCGATGCGTGGCATAGAGCTTGGTATATAAACGAATGCTGGTATAAGTAATTTCGAACAAAAACTTCATTTTATAGAAATAAGGAAACTAAAAAAGAGCACCATGCATCAGTGCTCTTTAAGATAGGAGGTAACACTTTGAGCTGGATGATTAGGTTAAAAGTATATGATGTAGAAAAGGAATAAGACCTAAATTTTATTATTAGTTCAATAAAAAAGAGCGGCTAGCAAAAGCTAACTGCTCCATTCATGGGGTCTCCTACAAAAATCTGTAGGATGGTTATAGTATGTGTAAAAGTTAGAGTTTTATTCAGGATTGAATAAAAGAGCAGCTAGCAAAAGCTAACTGCTCTCCAGAAAAGCATTAAGAAGGAAGTTCAGAACTCAAGTGTATTTATAGTATGGACAAGGTTTAGAAATTTATTCGAGGAGGAATGGATAATGTGCACTTATTGGGAAAACGCAGTTAAAGAATTCTTTAAGAAGCAAGAGCAGGAACGAAATAAAAAAGCAGCTAGCAAAAGCTAACTGCAATGAGAAAATTACATACACGAATCTAAGGAGTATCATATAGTATGGACGGAATTTCTAAGTTTATGTAATGAAAATTAAAAAGAGCAGTTATCATAACTAACTGCTCTCACAAATACTGGAGAAATGGACTGCTTTGGGGAAAACAGCTTGTAATTAGTATTAACGGAATATTGGATTTTATTCAGTTCAATAAAAAAGCAGCTAACAAAAGTTAACTGCTCGAGTAAGGAAATTGGAGAAAAGATCACCGCGTTATCTACAGTATTGACGGATTATTAAGTTTTATTCAGGGGGTAGAGGGAAATGATTGAGATTAATCTTAAAAGCGGAAGAAGTTTAGGATGGATATTTGACACTGAACAGGAAATGCAAAAAGCGTGGGAACGAATGAAGAAAGTGGATTATACCAAGAAAGGTGCTATTGAATGTAATGGAACTTTAATTCCTTATAGTAGTATTGAGTTTCTAAAAATAAAGAAAAACTCAACAAAATAATCCTTTTAAAGTAAAACAAACAGAATATAGTCCGGCTAGAAAACTAGAGGACACCAATTCATTAAAGCAGCAATTAAAGCTGTTTTAGGAATAGGTGTCCTTTTTATTTTGAAAAGGGAGATGGGGAAATGAAGGGGTTAAAGGATCAGTTACGTGAATGGAAAAAGCAATCGAATCAAACAAAGAAGAAAAAGAAGAAAAAACGAAAAGAGAAATTTAGCACTCGTGAAATTGAAGAGTTAATGGGAGTTCATGGACCACGTTATGAACGCAGACGTGGAGCAGTAAGACAAAAATAATAATAATGGAGGAATCTAATATGAATAAACAATTATCATTTAAAATGCCAATCGTGGATGGGAAAAGAACAAAACAAGAAATTGAAAAAGTATTCAACGAGTATCGTACATATTTAGCAACAATGCCATGTGATATGCTGCCAAAAGTGACACCATCATATTCTATTGTTCCTCCATCAACTACAAACGAGTTTAATAGTTCAACTGAAAATATTGCAATTGAAAGAATTGAGTATGAACAAGAAAGAAATGAATTTATGAGTTGGTTGTATGATGCTGTGAATCGCCTAAGAGATGATGAACGAGAGGTCATCGTAAAGTTTTATATGGAAGACGATATTGGATATGATCCCGATATCTGGATGGATTTAGGTATAGGTAAAACAAAGTATTATAAGTTAAAAGGACGTGCGATATTACGTTTAGCTTTCAATCTAAAGAAAGAGGTATATCTAAAAACACGTAAACAAAAAGAGGGGCAAAGTGTATGAACATTGTACAGCCGATTCGAGATAAAGAAATGATTAAAGAACTAAAAGAATATTTTAAGGAGCAGAATGAACGTAATTATATTCTGTTCCTTCTTGGCATTAATACAGGATTACGCATTTCAGATATTCTACGTTTGCGAGTACATGATGTTGAAGGGTGGAACATATTTATTCGTGAAAAGAAAACTAATAAGATTAAAGATGTGAAGATGCCTTCTGATTTAAAGAAGGCATTAAGGGATTATACAAAAGGAAAACCGAAGAATGAATTTCTCATTAAAAGTAGGAATGGAAAGAACAGGCCTATTACAAGATCGATGGCATATGTCATATTGAATCAGGCAGCACAAGAATTTGGATTAGAACGTATTGGAACTCATTCGCTTAGAAAGACATATGGGTACCATCATTATAAACAGTTTAAAGATGTGGTTGCCTTACAACAAATGTTAAATCATACAGATCAGAAAGAGACTTTAAGATATATAGGAATCCAACAAGATACATTAAATGATTATCAAAGGAAATTTAGAATCTAATTCTTTTATTTTTTTATCAATTATTGAATTAGCTTTAAACTGAAAGTGTCAAATTCATTTTGATGAAATGCTAGAAAGCTTGATAGCTCTAGGAAAAAATAGGATAGGTTAACTCAACACAATCCAGATTATAGCTAATTCATTTTCAAGGATTAAAGTACCTATTTAATCAAAACGATGCGAAAAAATGCAGAAATAAAAAACGCGAACTATTCGTGAACTATTTGCGAATACGTTTTGGTTTTTAACATGTTATATTTGTATTGTGAGAAGTGGCGGAAAACACAACTCGCTATGTTGTTTCTGAAATTCCAAACGGTTCATAATGACGGCACATAAAATCCGAAACCAGCAGATGGTAGCGGTTGAATGATACCGTTGAGAAAAAAGAGCATCCAATGATGCTCTTTTTTCTATTAATAAGCGAATCACACAATTATAAGTATGATAAGAGCGAAAATAATTAACAGAAAGTGTGTTAATTTCATAAAGCACTTTTTTTAGAAATATTGTGTGAGGTAGTTAAAGGATATACACTGTTTAAAATATCCATGACATAATGGATATTTTAAACAATAAAGTACTATACATGCATATATCATGGTATGAGATGAGTCTCACCGAATTATTTCGTAAAAAATCAGTCAGGATAATCTGAACGATTATTAGATTGATTATTATCGCAATGGAAGGTTATGTTTTTTTTGCAGATACATCTTTTTGTCCAGTAGCATTCTTTCTCAAAGCGAATACATTTTTTAACACATTTACGCTTTCTCACGCGAACACGCTTTGTAACATACGTACATTTTTTTTCGCGAATACGTTTTGATACAAATGTCCATTTTTTCACTCGTACACGAGTACATCTTGATACAAATGTCCATTTCTTTACACGAGTACATTTTGATACAAACGTCCATTTCTTTACACAAGCACATTTGGTTTTCGGGCATTTACAGCTTTCTTTTGAAGAACAATCCTCATTACAATCAAATTGACAGGGGTCCTGATGTAAAAAATCCTCCATTCCTGCACTTTTCAGTTCTTCAACTGCTTTTCGAATATCACGTTGCATAGAAATTTTACCTCTTTCTATTTAGGATTTACATGACTATGATATGTCAATAAGGCACTAACAGTTTGGGACAGGAGTTTATATGTAAAAATAAATGAATAACATATATGTCATGAAAAGAGTACAGAAATGTAAACGTGTTATGTAGCAGAATAACGATTTGAGAAAGACCTTGTTCATTTGTACCCTTTGATGGTTAATTGAAGTGAGCTGCGGAAACAGTCGGTCTTCAAATGAATACTGAATTTATACAAGAGCATACCTTAGGGGCTGCTTTTTATTTTCGAGGAGGGTGAATGATGGAATTAAATAAGCTTGAGAAAGCAATGATTGTTGGCATAATCCTTCGTGGTCTTCGTAATAAGAAGAAAATCAAACAGCATGCTGGTTTAGAAAGGTTACCAGATGTAATTAAACTGTTAGATGAATTACAAGAGAGTACAACACTTGAAGACAAAGAAGAAGCTATAACAAGTGTAATCAATAAGTTGATGGATGATTTGTTAGAGAATAATAAGGGGTGAAGGAAGATGTATGTGACACGTATTGGAGATAAAGAAAAGCTGTTAAAGATTATTGATGCATTAGATGAACTCGGGAAGGATTATAAGGTAACTAAAACTACTAAGCATGTCTCTTTACCACCAGTAACTTATCCGAAAACATCTTGGATTGTTGAGGAGTTAAAAGTGCTAAAAGAAACACAGGAATCTAAATAGGGGTGAGGTAATGTTATATGGGGAGAAGCTGCATAAAGAGATTTCAAAGTTAGTTGATGATATAGAAAACGGTGCTAAATCAAGACCAGATTTAATCGGTCAGACTGGCACAATTACACGTACCATTGAAATAATTGACGCAACGGAAAGTGAACATGGCGTATCAGTGCGCGTGAGCGATAATGTCGGTGAAGTTTATTGGACGGATTTACAAGATGTTGAGTTAGATTAGGGGGTGAGATAATGAGAACAGATTACCTTATCCAACTTATAAAAGAAGATAAACTTATGAAGTTCTATAAGTCTAAAGAGTGGAGAGCCTTAAGATTAAAAGCAATCCAACGAGCTAAGAATGAATGTGAGCATTGCAAACAGGAAGGAAAGGTAACAACACGGGACACACTTGATAAGCGTGGACGTAAGACGAAGATGGATGTGAACCATATCAAACCGGTTAAGACTCATCCACATCTTGCGTTGGAATTAGATAACCTTGAATACATTTGTGTACGTCACCATAACATTGCTGATGGTAAGGACAAGATGATTAACAATAGTAAACCTAAGTTCGTTAATGAGGAACGGTGGTAGCTATGATAATTGTGGATGGTAGCTGGACATTCGATACTGACTTAATGATTCAATATGCTGAGAAGGACGAGCGCACATCGTATGAGCGCGACATGCTTAATCAGTTTCGAAGGTATTCTTACTGGCGTTACTGTCAGATAAGAGACTGTGTGAACCCAAGGAAGTGTAAGAGACTTAAGCTTACTGATGTAAGAGAAAGATTACAAGAAGAAGAGAATTTAATATTTACAAAAGATATTTTAAAGATTTCTAGTGAAGAAGTCTTTTTTATTTTGGATTTTATTGAAAGGTATTTTGAGTTAGTTTCTTAAACACCCCCCGGTCAAAAGTTTTGGTTTTTATTTGGAGGACCATTCAACGGGGGGAGGAGATGAGAAAAAATATTTTTTGAGATATCAAATTAAGAGGGGGGGTACATGTGCAAAAACTATCAAAGAAAGCACAAATCAAACAAGATTTATTACAACAATTGGAAAATGCTAATTTGAATGGTATGCACTATGTTGACCTTGTTGACGATTACATAACATTGTTCGATACGAAAAACAAATTAGCGAGAGAAATTAAAAAGAATGGACCAATGATTGAATGGCAGAATAGTGAAAGCCAAAAGGGAATGAAAGCTAATCCAGCTACGAAAGAATTTCGTGAAACCAATAAACGTATGACGGACTTATTAAAAGTGCTTGGTTTAAAAGAACCTGTATACGATGGAAGTAATGATGACGATGATGTCTAAGCAATCGGTAACATATCATCCATATATCGATGAATATATGAGTATGGTAGAAAGTGGTCAAATCAAATCATGTAAAGAACAAAAATTATTAATGAAATATGTTCGAAAAATATTAAGCCGAGACGACATCTACTTCAATGCTAAAGCAGCAGAGGATTCTATTAATGTTCCCGCTAAATATTTTCCGTTTGAATTATTCCCATGGCAAAAGTTTTTAAATGCATTGATGTATGGCGTGCGCTTCAAAAAAGATGATCGTATTGTATTTGATGAAGTTTTAATATTAATGGGTCGTGGTGGCGGTAAAACAGGTTATATGGCATATGATTCTTTTTATATGATGACTGGACATCATGGTATTAATAATTACGATATTGATGTAGTTGCAACCAGTGAAGATCAAGCGAAGCGAACATTTACTGATGTATATAATGTTATAAATACGCCATCTTTTAAAGAGAAGTTTAAAAAAATTTTTAAATGGACATTAGAAGAAATTCAACATAAAAAAACAAATTCAGTGATGAATTATAATACTTCCAACTCTCGGACAAAAGACGGTAAACGTACTGGATGTGTAATTTTTGATGAGGCACATGAATACGAAAATTACGATAATATCAATGTTTATACAAGTGGTCAAGGTAAAGTAAGAGGTTCCCGAATCATTTATACCACAACAGATGGACACGTAAGAGGTGGGCCACTTGATGATTTAAAAGAAACAGCAAAATTAATTTTATCTGGTGAGATTGAAGATATTCATTTTTTACCATTCATTTGTAAGTTAGACAGTGAAGATGAGGTTGATGATCCGGCAAATTGGGAGAAAGCGAATCCTTCTTTACCATACAATGATGAGTTAAAGATAAAAATGAAACGGGAATATCAAAAGATGCAACGTAATTCGAAATTACGAGTCGAATTTATGACAAAGCGTATGAATATCCCGATTTCAAATATCTTAGAAACAGTTTGTACCTGGGATGAATTAGAGAGAACAAATCAATCTATACCAGATTTATCTGGATGTGAATGTATTGGTGCTGTGGATTTCGCGCAAGTACGAGATTTTTGTGGAATGGGTCTATTATTTAAAAAAGATAATAAACGATATTGGTTACATCATTCCTTTATTAATCAAGTTGCACTAGATATTCAAGATATAAATATGGATGTTATCCGAGAAGCGGAAGCAAAAGAATTATGTACCATTATTCGAACTGAAAAATCTATTGATCCACACCGGGTTAAAAATTGGTTCTTAGAAATGGCTAAGAAATATAGAATCAAAAAGATTTGTATGGACTCGCATCGTGCAAGTGTATTAGGACCTGTACTTGAAGAAGCGGGTTTTGAAGTCGAAATTGTAAGAAGGGGACATATTACGCATTCAAAATTATCACCACTTGTTGATGATTTATTTATTAATGGAAAGTTAGTATTTGGTGATGACTTATTAATGCGTTGGTATGTATGGAACACTTTCAAGGATAATAAAAACAATGGGAATATCGAATATGCAAAGATTGATCCAGAGAAGCGGAAAACGGATGGTTTTCACGCTTTTTTACATGCTCTTAATTTAGATAGTGAATTGAAAGAATCCAACGCTTTAACAAAAGAGAATGTTAGAAAGATATTTAGATCATTTAATGTGTAAAAGGTGGTGAGAATATGGGATTAAGAGAATGGATAAGTGGCTTTCTTGGAAGTAATAACACTTTTACTTTAAAGGAGTGTTTTTATGAATTAAGTGTTGATTATTATTATAAAAAATTAGCTGTGGACAGTTGTATTGATTTAATAGCTAATGCTCTAACCAGGAGTGAATTTCAAACGTTTGAAAAAGGGAAAGAAAAACGTGGTGAAAATCATTATTTGCTCAATGTACAACCTAATCAGAATCAAAATGCATCAGAATTTATGCATAGCTTAGTTAATCATTTAATTATGGAAAATGAATGTGTAGTAATTATGCAAAATAAGCAATTATATATTGCAGATTCCTTTGAAATTACTAAGTTTGTGTTAAAAGAAAACATTTATAACAATATAACAATTGGTGATTTCACCTTTGATAAATCATTTAATGAATCTGAAGTATTTCATTTTAAATTGAATGACCGCAATATTATGCAAGTCATAGATGGAATGTATAACAGTTTTGGGAAATTGCTTGCATCTTCCATTGACTATTATAAAAGAAAAAATAATAAGCGCTTGTTAATTAAAGGTGATTTTCTAAGAGCGCAAGATCCAGAAACGCAAGCCGCGATTGATGAAATGTTTGAAGGTCAGTTAAAAAATTGGTTTAACGCTGATAAAGTAGGTTCGGCTTTTCAATTACAAAATGGATATGAAATTGAAGATATGAGTGATAGTAAAAATGGTGTCGCAAACAATAGCACAAGCCGTGATATTAGCGATTTAGTTAGTGATATATTTGGTTATGTAGCAACGGCTTTTCATGTGCCTATCGGCATTTTAAAAGGTGATGTGGCTGATATTGAAAAGCAAATGGATTCATTTTTAGCATTTTGTATTAATCCGATTGCTGAATTGATACAAGATGAATTTAATCGAAAGATGTACAAAAAAGAAGAGTATTTAAAAAGAACATATTTAAAAATTGATACAACAAAAATTAAGATTGTTGATATTACGAAATTATCAACCGCAATGGATAAATTATTTGCGATTGGTGGTCTAACAATTAATGATGTCATAATGATGCTTGGAAAAGAGCCTATTGATGAAGAATGGGCAAACAGAAGACATGTAACAAAAAACTATCAAGAAGCTGATTCACTGGAAGGAGGTGAAAAGGATGAAACGTTACAAGAATGAAAAATATAACCATCTAGCTAATGTCCAACATGCCTTTAAGGCAGAAGCGAAAGCTGATTCACTGGACATAACGATTTATGGTGATATTGGTGAATCATGGTGGAGTGATTCTACATCCGCAGTTGATATTGAGAGAACATTAAAAGCTACTTCAGCAAATATTATTAATATCAATTTGAATAGTCCTGGTGGGGATGTATTCGATGGGATTGCAATTTATAACCAACTAAAAAACCACCCGGCAAAAATTATCATTAACGTAGATGGACTGGCCGCAAGTGCCGCATCTATTATTGCAATGGCAGCAGACGAACTAATTATGAATACAGGTTCTATGTTAATGATTCATGAAGCCTCTACATGGACTTGGGGAACAAAATTAGATATTCGCAAGACATTGAATGCTCTTGAGGGAATTGATAAATCGCTTGCGGATATTTATATGACCCGTTATCAAGGGGAACGTTCAGAAATTGAGACAATGATTGCGAATGAAACATGGTTTACCGCCAATGAGGCAGTAGAGATTGGATTGGCTCATAAAGTAAATGAACATGTAGAAGATGACGATGAGGTAGATCCAGAGGAATTTAAAAATAATGTACTTCAGAAATTCCGAAATAAAAATAACCAACAGAATGAACCAGTAGCAGCAGGTTCAAATGAAAATATACTTAACAAATTTAAGCGCGCGTAAAGCAGTGCTTTTTTTATTGTCTTAAAAACAGGAGGGAATAAGATGACTATTAAAAATTTAGATCGTCCGATAATCGAAAATAAAGATCAACAAATTAATAATGTAAAAGAGGCGCTTGAAACAGGTGATGCACAAGCGGTAGCGGCACGAATTGTCGCAAATATGGAAAACAACATGCAACATTTTCAAGATATGATGAACGATGTAATTAATGAAGCACAACAAGCAAAAAATGAAAATTGGGATGCTCAAGTGTTGGCCTCTCGTGGTGTACGTGTTTTAACTAATGAAGAAAAGAAATTTTATAATGCAGCAATTGAAGTTAAATCATTTAGCGAAACACATCAATTAATGCCGCCAACTGTTTTTGAACGAGTTTTTGAAGATTTAGAAAAGGAACATCCGTTACTTTCTCTTGTTAATTTCCAAACCGTAGGTGCAAAGACGCAATGGGTTGTTAGAAAAGAGGGTACTACGACAGCGTTCTGGGGCGATGTATGTGACTCGATAAGAGAAATGATTGATGAAGGTTTTGAAACAATTGAAGAAGGAATGTACAAACTTAGTGGATTTTTAGTTGTATGTAAAGCAATGTTTGAACTAGGTCCTGAATGGTTAGATAAGTATGTTCGTACATTTATGAAAGAAGTTGTAGCAGAAGAATTAGAAAAAGTTATTGTTATGGGGACAGGGAAAAAACAACCAATTGGTATGATTAAAGATTTAAAAGGATCAGTAACAGATGGTATTTATCCAGATAAAAAGAAAGTTGTTTTAGAAGACTTTACTCCTGTAACAATCGGTAAAAAAATCTTAGCTCCTACTACTAAAGGAGGAACGAAACGCTATACAGGGGTAACGCTTATTGTGAATCCTTTGGATTATGCAACAAAATTTTTCCCGATTGGTGCAAAACGTAAAGATGATGGTACTTGGACATATGATAATTTTGGAGTGCCAGGTTTAACGATGGTTCAATCACCAGCCGTCCCATTAAATACAATGATCTCTGGTAAACCGAAAGATTACTTTATGGGAGTTGCTTCAGAACAACGTTTAGAGTCAGACGATACAATCCGTTTAATTGAAGATCAACGTTTATATCTCGTTCGTCAACTTGCAAATGGTCGTCCGTTAGATCCTGATTCGTTCACTGTATTTGACATTACAGCGCTAGAAGCGAAAGAAGGCACTACAACGCCCTAATCCATCCTCTCCTGTTGAAGAGAGGAATTATTCAGCATTAACGAAGGTAGAGATTCAGTCTTTATTAGATCAAAGTGGTATTGAATACAAGTCTAATGCAACAAAGGCTGAACTAATCACTTTATTAGAAGGTGATGCGAATGGATGAGCTTTTGAATGAACTAAAAGATGTTCTTAAAATCACCTGGAATGAAGAGGATGCTAGTTTAATAAAACTTTTAGAAAAGGGAAAGGCGTATTTGTCAGGATTAACAAATGCGTCTTTTGATTTTTCAAAAGAGCTAATACCGAAAGACTTGCTGTTAGAACGGTGTCGGTATGTCTATAACAATGCAGGTGATGAGTTTGAAAAGAATTATAAAAATGAATTATCCAGGCTTATTTTAGATGTGGCTTTAGGAAAAGTTGGTGTAATCAATGGTTCTAAAATCGTATAGAGAAACCTTAAATGACGGATTTCTACAATATGGATATAAAAAAACAGAGCGTTCAGAAGAGGGAAAAAGAATAGGTGAGAAGTTTCGTGAAGAAGGAAAGCTTGCCTATAAAGTGATGTCTTTACGGGACAGTGATTATAAAATGGTGGGCGTTTTAACAACGGGATTAGATTTAAAAGTTAAAACACTGTATCCATCTTCCTTTAGAAAGATAAATAAAAATAAACTTAAGGTATTAATGGATGGAATCGAATATGACGTGATTAAAGCGGATCATGATTCTAACAAACAATACCTTTTCTTTTATTTGCAGCAGGCGGTGAAATCTCGTGAATGAAAAATCTAAAAAGCTTATGAAGGAGCAAAGAAAGGGCATTAAAAAAGCTCTTGAAGATGGATTTAAGCTTTTAGTAGTTGAAGATGAACTAGCAGAAGATGAGGAATCGCAATTAAC
This sequence comes from Bacillus sp. M13(2017), assembly GCF_002218325.1. NCBI lineage: Bacteria > Bacillati > Bacillota > Bacilli > Caryophanales > Bacillaceae > Bacillus > Bacillus sp. M13(2017). The sequence goes on from NZ_KZ268501.1 coordinate 370,152, forward strand.
AGAAGAGGGATACAACTGTTTTATTTTGGAATATGGTGAGTTTCAACCGTCTTCTAATGATCGTACAATTTCTCAAAGCATATATGTAAGTTATTTATCGGAAAATCAATCGAATTTAGATGAGCAGGTCATTGATATTATTTCGTGGGTTGGCAAGGTGAAAATGGTATCCTTTGTAGTTTCTAAAAGTGATCGCCTTCAAGTGAAAGATACAGATCGTTTTATTGATCGTGTTGTTTTTACGTTTAAGAGGGTGATTCCAATTGAGTGCATTTGAGCTTGATTATGAAGCGATAGAAAAGCTTGAAGAAAAAATGCGGTTATTACCAAATAAGATGGAACCTACAATCAATACCATCCTCCACACGGACGGTATACGAATTGCGATAGAAGAGATTACAAAGCTTATTCCGGTATCTCGTTCTAAATGGAGTGTTCGAAATAAAACCCATGCCAAAGATAGCAATTGGTCAAAAAGTGAAAAGATGAATTTAGGTTTTAGGATATTGGCCCGTGGTGGAGCAGCTAATAAAAAAGGATCGTTTGGTTATCTAGTCTTCCCGAACGAAGGGAGAGGTTCACATAATCCCTTAGAACAACGATTTGCGGAGCGTGGGATTGTGAACGCTAGGCCAAGAATTTTAGGAGAGCTACACAAAGGTGTAGATAAAGTATTGAGGAGGAATTTTAAATGGTTAAAGTAATTGAAGAATTTGATTCCGTATCGATTGCGAATGCAAGTATTCAATTTAAGAAGAAAGGAACGCAAGAGCCAGGAACAAAATTTGGATGTGTAGGATCAATTGAAGGGGAACCAGAAAACAAGGAAATGAAAAAAACATGTGGTGGCGTGACGTTGAAAAAGAAATCAAAAACCACGGAACTTAAAGTTACTGTTTCAGCGCATATTCCTGTTAAAGTAGCAAGAGATTATTTTGGTTTTAATACAACTGGATTAAAGCCGGGTGTATGGGCGTTCGGTAGTGATTCAAAGGGATATGATTTTGTATTTACGGCTGATGTAGTAGATGAGTTTCAAGATGTTGTAAAACTCATTGCGTTTCCAAATTGCTCAAACTCCACTGGTTTTAAATTTGCTATTGCGAATGGTGAGGAAGAATTGGCAATGATGGAATTAGAATTCTCGGCTTTACCAGATGATTTAAATAAATTCTATTATGAAGCGTTTGTGGATGAGTTAGCAGATGCAACAGTGGCTCAAAAATGGCATACACAATTTAATTCAGCCCTTGTAAAAGGAACAACTTCAGCTTAAAGCCCTAGTTTCATACAGGGCTTTTTCTTTTGGATTTAAATAAGTGAAAAATGAAAGTGGGGAAATTGCAGATGAAAGTACAAAAAATAACACTAAAAGAAGTCGAATTTGTAGAAGTAGAAGGTGAGTATGAACAACGTTTTATTAATAAACAAAACTATCCGGCATTTTTAACGAATTATGCTTTAAAAAAGGGACAAGAAGAAGGGCTTATTACTAGTTCAATTATTGCTGATATTGTAAAATTCCAAGCTTTAGATGGACTAAGAAATGAGGATAATAAAGACTTATCAGCTTTAGAACAAATCGATCAAACAAGTATTCATAAAGTGATTTATATGTCTTTTAAAGGAGCAAATCCTAAAGAGAAGTTAACATTTGATGATTTCTTACAGAAGTATCATGATTCATTAGCGGAATCTATGGAACTATATACTAAGCTTGTTGTGGATGTAATTAGTCAAGATCCAAATCAATTTGCCGCAGCACTCAAAAAAAGCACAAATAGCGGCGGTAACGGTGAAAAAAAGTAAAAAATCCAGACATTAAAATTGAATGTGTGGAAGATAAATACGTCTTGTATTGTCTAGTCTCTGGAATAGATCCAGAGACTTTTTGGCATGAGCCAATTTCGTCTGTTGAGCGTATTTACGCAGGGATTACAGCGTTTGAAGCATGGCGTAATAATCCCAAGTAAAGGTAGGTGAGAAAATGGCCAGAAATAATTCGGAAGTTGAAGTTATATTTAAAGCGCAAAATAAAGATTTTAATGATGCTATGAAGGGCATGAATCAGGAAACTAAAAAACTTCGTCAAGAAATGAAATTGCAAGAAGAGCAGATGAAGTTAAATGCTACTGATTCAGAAAAACTACAAGCAAAGCTTCAAAACCTTTCCCAACAGTATGCAGTTGCACAAAGGGCAACGCAAGCAACGGCGGAACATTTACAACGTGCTAAAGAATTGTACGGAGAAAATTCTACTGTTGTAGCAAAGCTAGAATCAAAATTACGAAGTCAACAAATAACAGAACAACAGTTAGCGAATAGTATCAAACAAACTTCTGAAAGTTTAAAACAGGCGAGAGATGCTGAACAAGAAAGAACAAGTGAAACAGCTAAAGCGGCTCAAAAACTGAAAGAGCTAAAAGGACAGGAAGAGCAGTTGCAATCTTCTCTTTCTAAGTTGAATGCTCAATACGAGTTACAAAAAGCGACGCTTGGTGAGAATGCTTCAGAAATAGAGAAATTACGTTTAAAAATAGATAATCTTGGAGAGCAACATACTGTTGCAGCTAGTAAAGTACAAAACTATCAGAAACAGTTAGATCAAGCCAAACAGCAGTATGGTGAAAATGCTAGTGAAATCCAAAGATATGAAACGCAGCTTATACAATCTAGGACAGCAGAACAACAGTTGCAGAACCAATTAAGTGCGACAAATAGAAGTTTGCAGGAACAAGAAAACGCAACGAAACAGTTAAAGACATTCTTTGATGCGACTGAAACGAGTGTAGATCATTTTGCAAATGCATTAGGAAATAACCTTACAAACGCAATACGAAACGGTACAGCGACAGCTAGGCAGTTAGAACAAGCGATCCAAATCATCGGCCGTGAAGCATTAGGTTCAGAAGCAGATATTGAGAAATTACAGCGATCTCTTCGTTCAATAGATGATGGAAACTCATTACAACAAGTTCGAAATGATTTGAGAGACCTTTCACGAGAAGCAGAGAGAGCGTCGCACAGTTTCAAAGAATTAGATATCGGCTTAGAAAATATTCTAGGTGGATTAATGGCTGGAGGTGGTATTTCAGGAGCCATTGAGCAAGCGCTTGATACCTCTAAGTTAAAAACAAAAATTGACGTCTCTTTTGAAGTTCCAGCATCCTCTAAAAAATCAGTAGAAGAAGCGGTTCGCGGGTTAGAAGCTTATGGTGTTGATGTGGAAGAAGCACTGGAGGGTACACGTAGACAATGGGCATTAAATCAAACTGTAAGCGATAAGGCTAATGCTTCCATTGTAAAAGGAGCAGGAGCCATTGCAAGTGCATATGCAGGTATAGATTTTACTGAGTTAATTCAAGAAGCGAATGAAATTGGTAATGAATTAGGGATAACTAGTGATACGGCTTTAGGGCTAACGAATCGTCTGTTGAAAATTGGCTTTCCTCCTGAGCAATTAGACATTATTGCTGAATATGGTGGGCAACTAACACGAGCGGGTTACAATGCTGAAGAAGTACAAGCGATTATGGAGGCTGGTGTTGATACAGGTACCTGGAATTAGATTATAGTTCCCTTGTATGGCGACATACAATGAAAAACTCCTTTAATTCAGTGGAACTCTCAAATGAGACAATACTGAGCGAAGCCTTTTAATTAAGGAACGTGCAACGACTAGTCGAGAGACGTAGGGTGTAAGCAAATGACACTCGAAACGGGGAGCAACTCAAGTAGTTGAAGATATAGTCTAATCTATGCGGTGACGTATAGCAGTTCATAAGAGAACGGGCGTGACGTTGCGAATCACGTTGACTACAAATGATTGATAATCTCTTAGATGGATTAAAAGAAGGCCGTATTAAAGCGGCTGAATTTGGTCAAGGTGTCGACAAGTCTATGAAAGAAGCTCTTGAAGGCACTAAAATATCGGCTGATCAGTTAGAAAAGTGGGGGCAATCTGTCGCTAAAGGCGGTAAAGAAGGTTCAGCAGCTATGACAGAGATTGCGAAAGCATTGGCTAGTATTGAAGATGAAACAAAGCGAAATGAGATTGGTGTTAAGCTTTTCGGAACGATGTATGAAGATCAAGGCCAGAATATCACCAATACACTTATTGGCGCTCAAGATAAAGTTATAGATTTAAACAAGAATCAAGAACAGCTAAATGAAATGATTAAGAAAATGGATGCCAGCCCAGCTGTAAAGTTTCAAAAAGCTATGAATGACTTAAAAATGGCACTTGAACCTGTTTTGGGAGTCATTGCTGATGTAATAAGTGCTTTTGCGGGCTTCGTTTCGGAACACCCAGCGTTATCAGCAGCTATAACAACAATTGTAACAGCGCTCGGGATTCTTGTTGGAGCATGTATGGCGTTAGCCCCAGTATTTGTCACCTTATCCAGTATAGCTGGTATATTGGGTGTGAGTATTGGGGCTGTTGCTGGTCCAGTTGCATTAGTAGCAGGTGGAGTGATAGCTGCATCGGCGGCTATTGCTGGATTGATTATTTGGATGAGAAATTTATGGCAAACCAATGAAGGGTTCAAAAATAGCATTACGAATGTAATTGAAAGCGTTCAAAACTTTGGACACGCATTATCTTCACTAGGTAAATATCTATTCTATACGGCTGTTGATGGAGATTATTTAAATGATTGGATTACTCATTTGCCAAAAGGATTTCAAGATGCGGCTGAAATGATAGGGTTGGCAGTTAGTAAGATACGTGAAGCATGCCTTCATCTTTTTGATGCAGTAAAAGCGGTCTTTTCGGGAGATTTTAGCCAGTTAGGTGAAATTTTTAAGATGATTGGCCCTACAATCGCAGGAGCAATTATTGGTGGGCTTCCTGGTGTACTCGTCTCGGTATCTCGTTATTTACCAGCTATAGCGGAGTATTTGAATACAAACTCAGGGATTATTCTTGAAACTATTACAAATATTTTTAACAATATAGCTAACTTCGTAACAACAGTATTACCGCAATTTCTTGAAGCGGGATCACAAATGATTTCAAACCTTGTGAATGGTTTGGTTGTAGCAGCTCCAATTATGCTTGAAGCCATTGTTGGGATTATAAACACAATTTCACAGATGATTGCTACCTATCTCCCTATGATTGTTCAAATGGGAATACAAATCATTCAAACTTTAATTTCTGGAATTGTACAAGTCTTACCTACTCTGATAGAAACAGGACTTCAATTGATTCTAACTTTAATAAACGGAATTATGCAGATGCTTCCACAGTTAATCCAAATAGCTGTAACAATTATTCAAACTATTATTAACGGAATCATGTCATTTTTACCTCAGTTAATTGAAATGGGAATAAATTTATTAGTTTCATTAATTACAGGAATCACACAAGCTTTACCAATGATTGCTTTAGCGATTATTACAGTCATTACAACTTTAATTGAAGCCATTACAGCGAATTTACCTATGATTATTGAAGCTGGTGTTAAGGTTTTAACTAGCTTAATAGATGGAATCATTAAAATGCTACCGCAACTTATTAATTTAGCGATAAATCTTATAACCAAAGTGGCGGATACTTTATTAACAAACTTACCTAAAATAATTGAATCCGGTGTAAAGATTTTAATGGCCATTATTGATGGTATCGTACAGGTGTTACCACAGCTTATTAATGCAGCATTAGATTTAATTGTCAAAATAGCATCCACATTAATTGCAAACTTGCCGAAGATACTTGAAGCTGGTGTGAAAATTTTACTTATGTTGATTGCTGGGATTGTAAAGGTGATACCGGAATTAATTGCCGCAGCATTAAAGCTAATTGTTACTTTAGCAGGAGAGTTAATTAAGAATCTACCTAAAATCCTTGAAGCGGGTGTTCAACTGATCTGGGCTTTAATAAAAGGTATTGTGAGTATGGTAGGAAAATTAGGTTCTACAATCGTGACAGATATTGTACCGAAGATTGTTGATACACTAAAGAAGATTGATTTATTCAAGATAGGTAAAGATATTATAAGTGGATTGATAGACGGTCTAGGTAGTATGACTGGTAAAGTGTTAAGTAAGGTGAAATCTATTGGTAACGATATTCTTGACGGTTTTACTTCCTTCTTCGACATCCATAGCCCTTCTCGAAAAATGAGAGATCAGGTTGGTAAACAAGTTGGTGCTGGGCTTGCTGTTGGTATGGAACAATCAATGTCGACAGTTCTTGCGGCAGCTAAAAACTTAGCAAATTCAGTGTATACGGTATTAGAAACAACGTTAAATACTTTCAATAGCTCCACTTTAAACGACATGAATAATAACAATCCTCTTCGGAGCTATTTTGAGGCAATATTGGAAGATGGTGACTATCTTAATGATTGGATTACCCATTTGCCTGTAGACATGAGGGATGCACTTAAAAAAGTTGGTAAAGAGCTTGAAGGTTATGATGTTAATAGTGGTATGAGCGAAAACAATCCTGTTGCTCGTTATATTCGTAGTGTATTAGAGAGTGGAGATCCTTTTCAAAAGATATTAGAAGAGGAATTTGTAGAGTCTGGAAAGTGGTTAGAGATAGGTAAGAAAGTAGCTGGTTTCAGAGAACAAATTTTTAGAGATTTTTATAATGCTCCAAACCAAAAGTCAACCAAAGGTAATGTGTTACAATCCGCACTTAATAACATTTCAAATATGGTTGATGATACTTTTAAAAAGTTAAATTTATATGGAATAAATAAACAAGATAACATCACTTCTAATCTGTCTACGTTAGCGACAAGAGCAGTTCAACCGATTGTTCAACAAATTGACAGTGGTCCTGTAGAAATTAATTTTTATAACACAATTAATAATGAACGTGATGTGGATCGTATGTTTGAAAAAGCAAATGATTGGTTTGCTGAGCGTGGCCGTAATGTAAAAATAGGAATAGGGAGGACTTAAATTGCTAGACATAGGTATCGATAATCAGTTAGCAAGTGACTATGGAATATGTATGGTAGAACGCCCTGTTATTCCTACAGCAGAACAGGAAGTAGAACATATTGAATTGCCGGGTAGACATGGTTCACTTACAAAAAAAGGGGCGTTTAAAGACGTCCCTTTAAAAATAAAATTCAATATGCTTGAAGAAGAGAATATTAAGCCATTAGTTCGGCGCATGAAGGCTTGGTTGATGAATGGCAAGACACTATATTTTACAGATGATGATGTGTATCGAAAAATTAAACATGTTGTAGTAGGTGATATTGCAAATGAAATAGAAGAACACGGTGAGTTTGAAGTCGACTTTACGCTTGATCCGTTTGAGTATACAGAAGATGCAAACATAATGTTGAGTACTCCTGGAACTATTTATAATCCAGGTACAATGGAATCAACTCCAATGTTGTTCATTGCAGGGAATGGTACATTTCGAATTTTCATTAATGATGTTTCTTTTCAGATTAAAGATGTAAATGGTTCTGTTGTAATAGATTCAGAATTATTAGAGGCATACAGTGGTACAGTATCAATGAATGATAAGATGATTGGTGGTTTTCCAGAATTCCAAATAGGAGAAAATAAAATAGAGTGGTCAGGTGCTATTCAATTTATTTCAATTCAACCAAGATGGAGATATAAATAATGATTACTTTATATAAACCAAATGAAACAGATTTTACGCATAACGGAATTGGTGTTTTAGATAAACATATTTATAGTGCAACTGTTGAGGAAGAACTCAACGGTTTATTTGTTTTTAATTTTAATTATCCTTTATTTGCTCCATATGGAACGAAGATTGACGGAATGAGCATTATAAAAGTTCCTACTCCTGATGGGGAACAGTTATTTCGCGTGGTGACTCCTAAAGTGAGCATGGGAGAAATCAAAGCGGTTTGTTATCACATTTTTTATGATTTAACGGAAAACTTGGTTGAAGATATATTTATACAGCCTACAAATGGTAGTGGGGCTATGGCTAGGTTATCATCAGGTTGTCAATATAAGCATCCGTTTACTTTTTATTCTGACGTAACGAATATATCCACCGCACGTATTGTTCGAAAGAATCCAGTGGAAGCAATGTTAGATACGAGCCAAGATAACTCATTCGTGAATCGATGGGGCGGGGAATTAAAAAGAGACAACTTCGATGTTAAGATGCTGAAAAGCCGAGGAGCTAATCGTGGAGTAGTAATAAGACATAAAAAAGATTTGTTAGGTTATGAAGGAAGTGTGGACTGGAAAAGCCCTACTACCAGAATTATGCCGCAAGGGTTTGACGGATTGTTATTACCAGAAAAATATGTAGATAGTCCACTGATTAATAAGTATCCACATCCGAGAATACGAGTTATTGAATTTAATCATATAAAAGCAGCAATTGGTAAAAATGCAAATGATGAAGACGCATTACCTGTAGAAGAAGCATATAAAAGGTTACGTCAAGCCGCTAAAGCTATGTTTGATATTCAGATGGTAGATCAACCGAAAGCGACATATAAGGTTGAATTTCAAGAGTTGTCTCAAACAGAGGAGTATAAAGAATATAAAATTTTGCAGCGTGTCTGGATGGGCGATATTGTTACAGTTAAACATGAGGAAGATGGTATTGATATTCAAGCAAAAGTCATTGCGTATAAATATGATCCAATTAAAAAGGAATATATCAATGTAACCATTGGTAACTTTAAAGAATCTTTTACAGACATGGCGGGTAAAGTAGATCAAATTCAACAAGATTTATCAAATATGCCAGGATCTTTACTTGATGCAGCGAAAGAAAATGCAACAAAACTAATCAATTCAGGATTTGGTGGAAATGTTCGTGTATATCCAGACCGAATTCTAATTATGGACACAAAAAATGAAATGACAGCTTCAAAAGTGTGGCAGTGGAACATAAACGGGTTAGGTTATTCATCAAACGGGGTAAATGGTCCGTATGAAATAGCAATGACAAAAGATGGGCGTATTGTTGCGGATTTTATTACAACTGGAGTATTGAATGGAAATTTGATTCGAGGCGGAGAAATAACAGGAACTACTCTTAGAACTGCCAATGATTCTAACTATGTCTCTATTTCCAAACAGTTTATTAGGTTAATGGAATCGTATATCACTCGGATTTTCATGGGCTATTATATAAATCAAAGTAATATCATGCAACCCACTATTGTATTAGGTGGCAACAATGATATAACAGCAACGCAGGGTGCAGTGTTAGTTTACCAACTCGAAGGTTCTCCCAAGTCAGGAGGAATCGGAATATCAAATGGATACCTAAATGGTGATCCAAACAGAGTCTATTTTTCAGCGGCCCTTGCGTTTAATCAAAATGGACATGCAGAACTAAGAGCGGATCAAAGCCTAGAACTAGAGTCAAAAGAATCCTATGCTTCTTTGAGAAGTAAAAATAATCTTTTTCTGGAAAGTAGAACAGGTGGTGCTTATTTCACTGCAAAAGAAGGGTTTAATTTCCGCCAAAATGGAGATCGAGTTGTTGATTTGAAGTTGACACCTGGTGGAGATAGTGACATCGTATTTCAGAACATTTTATTACGGAACAACAGAAATTATGAAAATACCTATGTGCAAGTGAAAAGTGCTGGGGGAACTTATTTCAACGGTGTTTTAGCAGCAGATTTTAAAGTATCTTCTAAAAAGAAATATAAAACGAATATACGTGATATTAAATTTGATGCGTTAGAGAAGGTAATGGGCTGGGAAATTAAACAGTATAACCTTAAGACAGAAGTAGCCGAGTTATATGATATGCGTATGAAACGTAAAGAAGGAGATCCAATCCTTACAACAAAGGATATTACAACTCATTATGGAATTGTACTTCCGGATGAAGCAAAAGAAAATGGTGTTGGCATCTATGGAATGATTTCGCAGACTGTTAAAGCATTTCAGGAGTATGTAACTAAAACAGATGCTAGAATCGAAGAATTAGAGCCGATAAAGCCTAAAGGAAATATAAAACACAGGAACAAAGTAAAACGTCAAAGAAGACCGCCTAGACGCGTGAAAAGGAATAGTTAGAGAGAGGTGTAGTCATGCGAAATGAGGAAATTATTATAGATTTAGCAGATCCTGTGTTTACCAAAACAATTCGTTCGAGGCAAAATGATAAAAACGGATTGAAGATTACTGTAAATGTAAGAGAAAAGGGGCAACTTGTTGATTTAACAGGGTATGCAGTGAAGTACGAAGCGATTAATCAAGTCGGACTGTTTGTTCGGGATGATGCCCAAATAGTTGATGCAAAGAATGGTGTATTTTCATATACGTTGTCCTCACAAGCTGTTTCCACATCGGATGATTGGACAGCTTATTTTGTTATGGAAAAAAGTACAGAACGAATGAGTACACCAGACATTCGGATTACATTAAGGCGAGATGTAAAAGAAGGAAATGTTAAAATAGAAAACTATATTTCAGAGTTCGATAAACTCAAAAAACAGATAGATGCTTTGCAGCAAGCGGTTGATAAAATGGATGTTGTAAAGCGATCAGGCGGGATAATGACAGGTTATCTAACAATGAGACCGACGCCCGGTTCCAATATCGGATTTGGATTCAATAGTGAGGATAAGGTATTAGATATCGGTCTTGTAGGAGCCTCGGATGGTCAATTCTATTTAAAAGACTGGAAAAATAATAAAGTGTTGCTTGATAAATCACCTACTGGGGTATTCAATGTTTTTGCTGATAATCTTCTAAAAAAAGCTGGCGACATCATAAATGGATTACTTGAATTTAAGAGCGATAATGCAATAGTGCTAGGAAGTCGTTCTTTTAAATCAGTTATTCATAAGGGTTCGCAGGGAGAATTGATATTTGCACCTTCCACAAAAGAACAAGGGGATACTTGGGATTGGTCTAAAAGAGTAGAATTTCGAACAGATGGGACAATTAGACAAGCAAATGATACAGGTTGGATTAACCTTCCTACAACTGGGGTAGAGAATGTTCCTGATAGAATTTTGAAGTACAAGAGAAGTGGGGAACAAATATCTGTCATTGGATCAGTTAAATATCTAGCAAATACAACAGTATTTGCAACCCTTCCGGCTGGATTTCGCCCTGTACAACATATTGCTTTCCCAGCACTTGCATATGGCAATGGACCAACAGTTTGTGAAGTTACAGTAAAAAGTGATGGTGGAATTTTCTTGAATGGTGTTCAAAATGGAAATGTCATTCATATTGCGATGAGCTTTTTAATTTAGTTATTACAAGTCAAGCGTGCATAAGCAGGCTTTTTTATTTTGTATAAAATAGTGCTTTTATTTGGAAAGGAGTTGAACCAATGCCAGAGCAAAAACATGATGATTTTAAAGAACTATTAGTAGGGTTAACAAGGGTAGAAACAAAGTTAGACACACTTGGTAACGTTAAGGATGTTGCGATTGAAGCGCAGCAATCAGCGAAAAGTGCTCATTTACGAATTGATCGATTAGATAAGTTAGTATTTTGGATTGGTACTACAGTAGTTGGAGCTATTATCACTGGTGGGATAATGGCTCTTTTTAAATTCGCAGGAAAGTGATCGTATATACGGTCACTTTTTTTATTGAAAGGAGGTGAGAATATGAAAAATCTTGATGCAGCATCAATTAGTCGCTATGTCATATTGGTTATTGCTGTGATTAATAGTGTCTTAAATCTTGTCGGATACCAAACGATTGATGACAAAATCACAAATGATTTAGTAGCCGTAATTACAGGTGCATTCACTTTGTATATGGCGTGGAAGAACAATTATTTGAGCAACAAGGGACTACAACAAAAAGATGTATTAGAAAAAAATAACTTACACTAAAAGGAGATGTTCAATAATGGAAATTAGAAAAAAATTAGTTGACCCAAGTAAATATGGTACAAAGTGCCCTTATACAATGAATCCAGAATTTATCACAGTTCACAATACGTATAATGATGCTACAGCAGAAAATGAAGTATCTTATATGATTCGCAATGACAACCAAGTTTCGTTTCATATTGCAGTAGATAATAAGGAAGCTGTACAAGGTATTCCTTTAGAGCGTAACGCTTGGCATTGTGGTGATGGTGGAGGAAATGGCAATCGAAAGTCTATCGGGGTTGAGATTTGCTACTCTTTAAATGGTGGAGATCGATATTATAAAGCAGAAGATAATGCAGCTATCGTTGTAGCTCAACTCATGAAACAGTACAATATTCCAATTAGTAAAGTTCGCACACACCAATCATGGAGTGGAAAGTACTGTCCTCATCGTATGTTAGCAGAAGGACGTTGGAATAGCTTTATTGAAAGAGTCCAAAACGCATACAATGGAGGTGGTAAAGTAACACCTACACCTATTCCGCCGTCAAATAACGGGACAGGTATTGCGTATATTGAGGGGAATGGCGTTAACCTTCGTAAAGGTCCGGGTACTGGATACGGGGTTATTCGTCAATTAGGTAAAGGTGAATCCTACGAAGTATGGGGACAATCAAACGGGTGGTTAAACCTTGGTGGTGATCAGTGGATTTATAATGATCCATCATACATTCGTTATACAGGAGGGGATGCACCCGAACCTTCTAAACCTTCAAATGATGGCGTTGGTGTAGTGACCATTACAGCTGATGTATTGCGTGTTCGTACTGGTCCAGGAACTAACTATGACGTCGTGAAAAATGTGTACCAAGGTGAAAAATATCAATCATGGGGATATAGAGATGGTTGGTATAATGTTGGTGGTGATCAATGGGTTTCAGGTGAATATGTGAAGTTTGAAAAGTAAACAACGAAAGCCGTCCTATTGGGCGGCTTTTTTATTTTGACTTTTATCAATCACTATATACGTTTTGTTTTTATTGATCCAACTTTATTATTCCATTTCTTATCAGTTCCATCAATATAGTACTCATTCAAATTAACGGTTAAGTAACTTGATTCATCTGTATTCTTGATTGTTATCTTCTTCCCTTCATAATCTTGATCTCTGTAAAGAGTCATAGAGGAGGATGGAGGCATTTTTATAGATGATATGCCAGCATCTCCTACAAAGTTTTTAGAACTACCAGGAGTTAGAGTGAAAAATTCCGTTCCTCTCAGATCACTTAAGTCATAGAAGGAGAATTCATATGATGCAATACCTCTATTTTCTGTAGAAACCTCAGATTTACTTGTTTGAGCACCAGTAGCACTTACTTGTTCACTAAAGCCAAAAAGGAAACCGCCGCTTAAAACCAATGATGTAACAGTTAAGCTTTTTAGTAATTTCTTCACTTTTAATACACCTCCTATTTATTAACACAAATTCATCGTACAGCTTCAATCTTTCTCTAAACTTTCAGTTACCTTACAATAACCTTAAAAAATGTAAAAAGGCTGATAATAATTAGTCAGCCACATCAATAATTTCATCAAATTTAAATTCCGTATTTAAATTAAATGCATCTGTACAATGCACCGTATTAGTATGTAAATCAATTCATGTGACAGTTATGTACATATTGCTGATAAATCCGTCTCTATAAAAAGAAATAAGGATATCTTCCTGCCTCTGTGCAGAATCAATTAAAGCACGTTCAATCCTCTCTTTTGTATCTTGTGTAAGCATCGGCTTAGGTACTTTGTTCAACTCACCCATTATTTCTCTGATACCTGCAAATTGCTCCGGCATACTGGCGAAAGGTTGCCATTTTACCATATTATCAAGACTTTTTTTCGATTATTGTAACGATATTAATGCCTCTATCGTTGTACACATATCTTCATACATAATTCTCTTTATAATAGATTTCTATATTTTAAAGTTTGTTAAGCAATTTTTACATTTTGATACACCTGGAAAATTAAGACACATATGTAAGCTATTTTTAATACACTGGGATTTTATATGCCAACTTAAGTACCTTTACAGTGGTGTTTAAATACAATGGTATGAGTAGTTACCATTGTATTTAAGTGTTCAATAAATATCAGAATAACGAAGGGGTTTGGCTGATGAAGGACAATATTAAAGGATTAATTGAATATGGCGAACGTATTCCACATTTTCATAAAGATTTCCCCATAATTTTATTTTGGAGTCACAGAAGTGGTTGCACTTCTCTGGCGAATTGGTTTTTCTTCCAAATTGGGTTATATGAGGAAGCAATGAAATATGCACCGTTCATTCATTACTATGAATCTGAAATATACAAAAATAAAATTGATTACTACAAAGATTTAGAAATGCAGCTCTTGAAACTAAGTAAGGATACCATAAAACTTGTACGCAACCCTTATAAAAGAGCTGTAAGCTCATTTTTAATACTTTATGACAACCCTTACGCCTCGAAACAGTGGGAACAGATTAGAGAATATTTTTATAATGATAAAAATGATTCGAAAGGAATTTCATTTAAGCAATTTTTATATTATGTAAAAGATATGGGCCCTAAGTCCAGTCAGTTAGATCAACATTTTTTACAACAATATATTGAGGGGGAAGAAAAGGTCATCAAACAAAATATAAAACTAGAGAATTTTAATACAATAATTCCAAAGTTGGAGAAAGAATATGGATTACTTTCTTCTGATATATCACTCCTTACAAACTCCAATCACCATAGGGCACATCAAATGATTCATAAAGGAAACTATGCAGATGATGATATTACAAACCCACACTTCCCTTCATTACCAACCTATCGAAGTTTTTATGATGAAGAAGCTCTAAACCTTGTTTCAGAAATATTTACTGACGATTTTGAAGCATATGGATATAAGAAGAATGAAATTAATTTTTAACTAATATACCTATCACCCCACTATGTATAGAGTCTCTTTAAAAACTATAACCACTATGAAAAGCCAGCGGTATGGAAGGGGAATTATAATGAGTATTTCTATTATAATGATGGGTTTCATTATAGGGGGATTGGTTGGAGTAACAGGGATAGGCGGAGCTGCATTACTGACTCCATTTCTTCTAACATTAGGTATAAGTCCTTCTGTGGCTGTTGGAACGGATCTAGTATATAATTCTATCACTAAAATGTTTGGCATATCCCAACACTGGAAACAGAAGACCATCAATTTTAGATTAGTAAAATATCTAGCTGTTGGAAGTATACCTAGTGCGGTTATCGCAGTGGTAACAATTCATTTCTTACCAATTTTTCATTATAATCGAGAGGGAATTATAAAATATATATTAGGTTATGTTTTAATTATTGCGGCAATTTCTATTTTTATAAAAGCATTTTTCTATAATGAATCTACACAAAATTATTTTCAAAAACAGACTATGACACAAAAAAAGAGCCTAACAATTATTATTGGTGCAATACTCGGTTTTATCGTGGGACTTACTTCTGTGGGATCAGGCTCTTTATTCGCTATTGCAATGATATATTTATATCGACTGAAACCATCCGAATTAGTAGGCACGGATATTACACATGCGTTTTTATTAGTGACGGTTGCAAGCATACTAAATATAAATTTAGGAAACGTAGATTATCTCTTATTAATTCACTTACTCATTGGTTCTATCCCAGGTGTCATACTTGGTAGTAAATTCTCCACTAAGATCCCAGTTAAACCTCTTCAAATATTTTTAGCTATCATTATTGGTGTTAGTGGACTAAAGATAGTTATCGCTTATTAAAAATATTTTATGTTTTTTCTATATAAGAATGGAGGTTCAAAATGGATCATACAGAACTATATAATTTTATACTCAAGCAAGGGCGTGTACCTTATTTTCATAAAGATTTTCCTCTTATCTTGTTTTGGAGTCAAAAAAGCGGTTGTACTTCACTAGCACATTGGTTTTTTTATCAAATTAATCTATTTAAAGAAGCAATAAAATATGAATCGTTCATCCATAACTATGAGTATGATGTATATAAGAACTCTACAAAGTATTTAATACAAGTAGCTATCGCGTTACAAATAAAAGAAAAGAATACGTATAAACTAGTAAGAAGCCCTTATAAAAGAGCAGTAAGTTCTTTTACTTCTCTTATTTCTCCTCCAAATATTTCTCATCCTGCATGGAAACCTATTCGTTTATTCCTTTATGGTGATGAGACATGCAACAAACCAATCTCTTTTAAATTATTTTTGTATTACCTAAGAGCTCATATGAACAAATTAGATGAGGTGGACCCTCACTATAGTCAACAATATATCGAAGGAGAAGAAGAATTCGTTACAAACTATATTTATCTAGAAAATTTCAACACAGGCATTTCAAAACTAGAAGAGGAGTATAAATTAAAAAAATCACCATTAGATCTATTATCAAAATCTTGGCATTATCAAGCGAGTAAGATGATTTATAAAGGAGTTTATGCAGAAGCTGATATTACAACCCCTATTTTCCCACGATTCCCTACTTATGATAGTTTTTATGACGCAGAAACGATTCAATTGGTCCAAGAGGTATTTGCAAAAGATTTTAATATGTATCATTATGATTTAAATCCTATTTCTTAAAATAAAAATATTCAAAGCCTGCTTTATTAAGGGTGTTATTTTAAAACTGATAGGACGATATCACATATTTATAAATTTTCATAAACCTTTCCTAAATCTTTTTTTTAGTTGTGTTTTTAAGTGCTCGTTTTCACTTTCTAATAGCTTGTTCTTATGTTTTAAAAGGTTGATCTTATTCTTTAAAGTTTCTATGATTACATCTTTTGATGCATCAGATGTATTTCTTTTTAGAGTTTTTAAATCATGTAATCCTTCTTGCTGTTGACGTAAGTCTTCAATCGTTTTTCTGATTAAGGGTTCTCTATATAAATATGCTTTTGAAACCTGTGCTTTTTCTGAAACTGAATTAAAATTAATTTTTTGTCCTTCTTTAATCATTAACTGTATTACTTTATTCACTCGATATTGCGTTTTCTTCTTTTTTTAGAAGCGTAATTCAATAACCCTGTTGTATTTGGCTCATTTTTGTTTCTATGTAATTAAAATTTACTTTTTGATAATGCTTTGAATATTGGAGTAATGATTTTACTCATTATACGAAATACGTTAAAAATAGAACGAATTACCTTCATATTAGTTTTCCCCTTATTATTTCCACTCGATTAGAGTGTTTTTATTACAGCTATGACATTTAAAATTGCCGATACCTTTTTTTACTGTCTGTTTTCTATTACAGTTGGGACAATCTACACGTTGAAAACCAAAAGAACCAACAAAGAAAGGTAATCCAAAGGTAATTAACGGTATACCAGCAATTGCTCCAATAATGGTTAAACATAAGATGATTCCTATAACTAAAAAGAATGATCCTGTTAAAAATGATAACGTTCTTGCTACAATCCCCTTTTTCTTAGTTATGCCCCACCTTTGCCCCGCTTTGTAGAAGAAGATAGAAAACATTTAGAAAAGTGTATGAGTGAAAACGCTGATATAACTAGATATTAACAAGGATAAAAGGGGTGTATCTATTTTTAGGGCGAGTACAATAAAAGAAATAAAAAAAGTGCTAACAAGTTTGCAAACGAACTTGCTAACACTTATACGGAATAGGCATAAAATATCGCTGATATGTCACCTTCAATAATAGTTAAAATCAATTAGAAAACACTAAATCGAAATGCTTATAAAATCAAATTGAATATACGTGGTATTGTAATAAATTCAAGCGCAATTTGCTTTGGATAAAAAAATATTTGAGTTAAATCTAGAGCATGTATTAATAGTATCATGAAGCTTGTAAGAATTATAAAACTACCCCAAAAGAAACTTTTTGAAGTATTGCGAAAATCTTTTATTAAAGAAAAGAATGAAAAAATGCGGTAACAATGAGAATTAAAAATTTATACTTATCAGACATTGTGATCCTCCTAAAGAACAGTAATTTATATTATAACGTATTTTTTTTCTATAATTATAAAAAGATTTTCAAATGCCTATGTTGTAGACTTATTGTTTTCATTTTGCATACAATCGTATAATATTAAATTGAATAATATTGAAGAGCTTTATTAAGCTAGCGTCACAAAACAAAATTAATATTATAAAGTGAGAAACATTCTAGTTTATTTCGTAGTCCCAATCCATAAATTAGAACTACGAAATGGATTATTAATAAAAACATTTTAAGATTATTATAATAATGATGTGGTGTATACAGAAAAGAGGATGAAAAAAAGCATCCAGAATGAGTTGATAGCTAGTGGATAACAATTGAAATAGCACTGAAAACTAATAAAACAGCCATAATGATGTTAAATAATTGATTATGTTTTAATAAAAGTTTTTGAAACATGGAACCAAAAAGGCTCCAACTAAATGTACTCAGTAAACCGACTATACCTAGAAATAATGAGAAAAGTAGAAAACTTGAATATGAATTGTAGTAAGGGAGTATAAAAGTAGAGACTACTGTGAGTCCGAATAATATTCCTTTAGGGTTAAAAAATTGAAGGAAAATACCCACTGTAAATAAGTTTTTATTATTTTTTTCATTGTGATCTGCACCGCCTTTACTAGTGATTATTTTAAAGGCTAAATATAGCATATACGTGACACCTAAAATTTTTAAAGGAAATTCAATTATAGGGACAATATTAATTAATACAATATTAAAGAAACTACATAAAGAAGTGAGGATGAAAAAAACGAATGCTACTCCAAAGCAAAAGTTTATGCTTCTCTTTAATCCATGTTGATTTGCGTATGTCATAGCTAAGAAATTGTTAGGACCAGGTGTGAAGCTACTTATAAATACAAATAACAAAAAAGAAAATATAGGCATTTCAACCTCCTTATTTTTTGTGTGTTATAATGACCAAAAAGAACAATATAACGTTTTTTATTATACATAACGGTCGTTATATTGTATACAGTGTAGGAGTGTTTTTTATGGAAGAAATTCAACTTATTCTGGCAAAAAATTTAAAATCAATACGTGAAAAAGAAAAATTAAGTTTAGAAAAGGTCTCTCAATTAACAGGTGTAAGTAAAACAATGATTGGACAAATAGAAAGAGGAGATTCAAGCCCGACAATAACGACAATATGGAAAATTGCTAATGGTTTGAAAGTATCCTTTACCTCTTTAATCAATAATCCAAAGCCTGATACGAAAGTAGTTTTACGAAATGATGTTCAAGTATTGTCTGAAGACAATGGGAAATATAAGGTGTATCCCTCATTTCCTTTCCAAGATGATAGGAACTTTGAAATCTATATGGTTGAAATTGATACAGAAGGGAAATTAAGTTCAGAAGCGCATAAAGAAGGAACAGAGGAGTTTATAACAGTATTTGAAGGGGAATTGACAATTGACATAAATGATTGTCAATATACGTTAAATAATGGGGACTCAATTCGCTTTAAGGCGGATAGACCGCATACTTATACTAACTCAGGAAGAACATTAACTCGGTTAAGTATGACTATTTATTATCCAGCTTTATAAGCTGGCAATAATATGAAGAGTAAAAGTGTATTGTTAAAACCATCTATAAGAGATGGTTTTATTTTTTTGAATATAAAAAAAGACACTCAATTGAGTGTCAATATAGTATTGCTCTCGCGTATAGGATTGGAGATGTTCCTCAAATACATATTGAGATGGTCTGTAAAAAAGAAACAATCTTCATCTTTAATGTAACATCGACATGGGGGAAGTGTAAATTGATAATATATATACGGAAAATTTAGTATAGATGTTTTCTACTATGGATATAGTACAATTTACTTTTATTACGTAATCACTATCGTAATATTTACCAATTGAGTATTTAGGTTGTTTATTATAAAAAGAATGAATCATTTTTTAATCAATTCGTATAATTGTAAGAGAGGCACCTGTTGATCCACCTCCAACTAAATTCACGACAGATAATATACCAAATAATTGTAGTGAAATTGTATTACCAGCATTTAAATTAGTAATTAAATTATTACTATAATTTGAAGTTGATAAAGCGGGAGAAAAAATAGAGCCAGGAATTGGCGTAGAAGCGTTTAATAGTAGTCTAGTTCCAGCAAGTAGAGCGGTTGTCGTATTAACTTGATAGGTTAAATGATATCTTCCAGTTACAGGAATTGTAAATACGTCATTTGAAGCGTTAACTGTAAAATTACCAAGACTTTGGTTATTTGAAAGTGGAATGTTTGTTCCTCCTAATATGACTGAAACAGGACCACCTGATGTATTATTAGCGAACATAGAGTTGGTTGTAACGATAGACCCAGTACTGCCGGTAGGCCCAGTAGATCCAGTACTGCCGGTAGGCCCAGTACTCCCAGTAGACCCAGTACTGCCGGTAGATCCAGTATTCCCGGTAGGCCCCGTAGGTCCAGTAAGCCTGTAAGGGAAAATAATGTCAAGAGCCATTGATATTAATTCCTTTTTTCTAATTTCATTATTATCTTGAATATAAATCACCTCAACTTTTTAAATAAGAATGTTATAGATTTAGTACTTTTTAAATAGAATGATTAATTTATTATATTAATTAAAGCGGTTATAGCAACGGTAAAATGTTTAATATATGTAATAATTCTTTGGGAAGAAAAAAGAGAATAGTTATAAATTTTTTCTTTAATGATAGGGTCATAATGATGTGTATGAATTAAAAAACATGTGGAATGAGGTATTAAATTGAAACGCAATGACAATTTATCATTGAATAAGGGGATGATAGGACCAGAAAATATTGGACCTACCTTTCCGATTCTTCCACCAATTTATATTCCAACCGGAGAAACAGGACCGACTGGACCAACAGGGATAACAGGCCCAACCGGAATAACAGGAGCAACCGGAGAAACGGGGCGGACCGGAATAACAGGCCCAACCGGAGAAACGGGGCCGACCGGAATAACAGGCCCAACCGGAGCAACAGGCCCGACCGGAATAACAGGCCCAACCGGAGAAACGGGGCCGACCGGAATAACAGGAGCAACAGGCCCAACCGGAATAACGGGACCGACCGGAGCAACAGGCCCAATTGGAATAACAGGTCCAACTGGAGAAACGGGACCGACTGGAATAACAGGCCCAACCGGAGCAACAGGTCCTACTGGGGATATCGGTCCTATAACCACAACCAATTTGTTATATTACACTTTTGCAGATGGAGAGAAACTTATATATACAGATGCTGACGGGATACCTCAATATGGTACAACGAATATTTTGTCTCCTAGTGAAGTTTCTTATATTAATTTGTTTGTTAACGGAATACTACAACCACAACCATTATATGAAGTGAGTACTGGTAAATTAACTTTATTGGATACGCAACCACCATCGCAAGGATCTTCAATTATATTACAATTTATCATTATTAATTAAAAGGACAGATCCTTAATGAAAAGGAATCTGTCCTTTTTTGTTTTATATTTAAATAGTTAAAATTAAGTGAAGGTACATTCAATTTCTAGCTGTCATAAATGGTTGAATGATAGGAATTTTAACTTCAATCCTTTCCACAGTGTATTGGAATAAAATATAAAATGAATTTTTCAATATATTATATGAGAGTCCTCTATAATACAAACGGCTTCATGTTTAAAAAGAGAACACAATCTTAGTAAAGAAATAATGTATATTTATATAAAAAAATGGCACTGTTAATTGTTGAGTATATTCAAATTAATATGTGTATTTAAACCTAAGAGATAAACGTGGAAAAATAAAATAAACCCGTAAGTTTAGGTATTTAATCTAAGCAGTCAATTATTAAAAACATATAATTAATATGTGAGTCATGAACATAATTAAATAACGTTTTTAAGTTTAATTATATTTCATGTTTCCTATTTTAAGTCAATATATAACATGTTTTTTTACAACTTTATGATCCTTATAATAGGAAAAACTCAAATATAAAACAAGTAAGGAGGACATAAATGACAAACAATAATTGTTTTGGTCATAACCACTGCAATAATCCGATTGTTTTCACTCCAGATTGTTGTAATAATCCACAAACAGTTCCAATTACTAGTGAGCAATTAGGTAGATTAATTACTTTACTAAACTCTTTAATAGCGGCTATTGCAGCGTTTTTTGCAAACCCAAGTGATGCAAACAGATTAGCTTTACTCAATTTGTTTACTCAACTATTGAACTTACTAAATGAATTAGCACCTTCTCCAGAAGGGAATTTCTTAAAACAATTAATTCAAAGTATTATCAATTTACTACAATCTCCTAACCCAGATTTAGGTCAATTGCTTTCTTTATTACAACAATTCTATAGTGCTCTTGCACCATTCTTCTTCTCTTTAATTATTGACCCTGCAAGTTTACAACTTTTATTAAACTTATTAACTCAATTAATTGGTGCTACTCCAGGAGGAGGAGCAACAGGCCCAACAGGTCCAACAGGTCCAGGAGGAGGAGCAACAGGTCCAACAGGTCCAACAGGTCCGGGAGGAGGAGCAACAGGTCCAACAGGTCCAACGGGAGACACAGGTCTAGCAGGAGCAACGGGAGCAACAGGTCCAACAGGAGATACTGGAGCAGCAGGCCCAACAGGTCCAACGGGAGACACAGGTCTAGCAGGAGCAACGGGTCCAACAGGAGCAACAGGTCTAGCAGGAGCAACAGGCCCGACAGGAGCAACAGGTCTAGCAGGAGCAACAGGCCCGACAGGAGCAACAGGTCTAACGGGAGCAACTGGTGCAACGGGAGCAACTGGTGGCGGAGCTATTATTCCATTCGCTTCAGGTACAACACCAGCTCTGTTAGTTAATGCGGCATTAGCTAATACAGGAACTCTTCTTGGATTTGGATTTAGTCAGCCTGGCATAGCTCCAGGTGTGGGAGGAACTCTCACAATACTACCAGGTGTTGTAGGTGATTATGCATTTGTAGCACCACGTGATGGAATTATCACGTCATTAGCAGGATTCTTTAGTGCAACAGCGGCGTTAGCTCCATTAGCACCTGTTCAAATTCAGATGCAAATATTTATCGCACCTGCTGCAAGTAATACGTTTACACCAGTAGCACCACCTCTATTATTAACACCAGCATTACCAGCAATAGCAATTGGTACTACAGCAACAGGAATCCAAGCTTATAATGTTCCAGTAGTTGCTGGGGATAAAATATTAGTATATGTTTCATTAACAGGAGCTAGTCCAATAGCTGCAGTTGCCGGATTTGTAAGCGCAGGTCTTAATATCGTCTAATTTGTTACAATGTTAATAGGAAATTAAACAGGGGTTCGTATATAGTCCTTCCTAATAAATTTAGGAAGGACTATATTTTTGGGGGAAATATGTAATAAATTAAATGAACAATTACTCTTTGTTAAGTTCGTATAAAAAAGTATAATTTCCCCTTTCTTATTTAAGGAATAAATTATGTAACTTAAAAAATTTCAATCAGCAAAAAAAGATGAATTCTTTTAAAAAAGAATTCATCCATAAAATAAACTATTTATTTTTATTGCAGTTACATCCTTTTTTCTTTACATAGCCTTGCTGAGTTAAGTCTCTTTGCGATTGGGAATTGGAAGATTGCGAATTGGAAGATTGAGAGGATGCTGAAGAGCTACTATTTTTATTATAAGAGTAGTTTTTTCGATAGTTATAATTACTCATAGTACTATCACCTCCAATTTAATATATAAATATTATATGTATGTACACTATCAATTGTTACTATTATTAATAGGAAGAGAAGATACAATAAAAAATCTCCTCGGTATTTTCCTAGGAGATAAATGATGATTCTTTTGAAAAATTATAAATTAATAACCCCAGTAAAGAGGAAAGTAATAAGAGTCTTGGCAATACGGATTATGTTGTTGAGCGGGGGGCTGGGGTGGATAATTTTTCATTTCGCGGTTTTGATTACAGTTTGCCGGAGGGCCAATTACAGCAGTTGATTGGATAGGAGAAACCGCTTGTTTCCATTGTTGTTCATTGAGACAATAAGTATGGGCCATCATATGAGCAGGAGTTAATCTTAAAATGTCAGAACCGAAAATAACTTCTGGCGTTGGGGCATTGAAAATAGCTAATAAATGAGTATTATCTGCTGTAGAAATTTCATAATGCCACCATGCTTGTGGAATGTTGGCAACTTGCCCGGGTTTTATCGGTAAGTTTAATATTTGATTCGTAAATGGATTAAGTAAAGAAACAACAGCAGACCCTGAAATACAATAAACAAGTTCAGCTGCATTTTGATGAATATGTGGCTCTACAACATTTCCTGTACTTAAATAAATATCTAATAATGAAGTATTTTCTAAAGTATTTAATTGTTTAATACCAAGTACATTTATATAATTTTTGGCATCTTTCCGAAAAAAATTACTTTTATTTACATCATAAGTAAAATTGGTTGAGGGGGAGGTATAGTCGATGTTGGCAGTCAATTGTATTACCCGCCTTTCTATAGGTAAGTTAGGTTACAAAATTAGGATATGTGTCTAGTCTTTGTTTTGTGCTGTTGTCGGTAGCTTAATAAATTCACTTATTCCATAAAGAATAAGGTGTTAAGACTAAACTATATTCGTATTCCCATTCATACTTTGGATTGATGGAAAAAAGTAATGAAAATGTTAATTTAAAATTACATCAATCATTTATAAGGAGTGAATGTTCATGTCATTTAGTGAAATGATTAGAAATGAAGTACTCAGCTGGGCGGGTGTTTCTGAAAAACCGCATCGATTTGGTGGTATTGAAATAAATTATGGTAAGAAAGAACTTGGGCATCTTCATGGTGATAAATTAGCTGATTTACCATTTCCGAAGTTAAAGAGAGATGAATTAGTGAAGCAAGGATTGGTAAAACCACATCACGTATTACCTGAATCAGGATGGATCAGTTATTATTTAAAGAGTGAAGAGGATATTCCATTTGCAATTGAGTTATTTCGTATGCAATATGATCGAATTAAAAAGTAATGAAATAAAGTAGGGTAATAAAAATTTATTTTTATGTCACATCCCTCCTTAATCGTTCGTCTTGTATGTAGAACGATTGAGGAGGGATTTTATTATGGATACATTTGATATAGCAATTGTTGGCGGTGGGCTTGCTGGATTAACAGCATCTATATATTTAGCGAAAGCTGGAAGGAAAGTGATTGTATTAGAAAAGTCTAGTCAATTCGGTGGCCGAGGGATGACTATAAATAAAAATGGAATCTGCATGAATCTTGGTGCACATGCTTTATATAGAGGCGGGACAGCGTTTATAACTTGTAATGAGCTCGGTATGAATCTTCCAGGTGGAATACCATCTACAAAAGCACATGGAATATGGAAAGGGGATATATTCACTATCCCAACAGATTTTTACTCAATTTTATCAACACCACTACTTTCTTGGTCTGCAAAAGTACAATTCTCACGTCTTATGATGCGTTTAGGAAATTTAGATGTAGGAGAAGTTCCGAAAATGAGTCTAACTACATGGGCAGAAAATGAAATAAAAGATCCAATGGTTCGCAATATATTTTATGCGCTATGCCGGACAACAACATATACGTTTGCTCCTACAATACAATTAGCATCATCTGTACTAAAGCAAATACAGCTTTCTATAAAAGAGGGGGTGGTTTATGTAGATGGTGGTTGGGAGACGATAATAACAAAATTAAGAGCTATAGCGAATGATATTGGGGTACAGTTTTTGGCTAAAAAGCATGTTGTGGAAATTGAGCATTCCGAAGATAAACAAAGAATACATTGTGTTGATCATGAGGTTTTTGAAGTAGGCACAGTTATCGTGACGACTCCGCCGAAAGAAGCTTGTAAAATAATAAAAGGTGCAGAAGGAACAAGTTTGCATAGATGGAGTGAACAATCGGTACCGGTTACTGTTGCTGCATTAGATATTGGCTTGAGACAATTACCCAATCCTACACATCAATTTGTATTAGGATTAGATCAACCTATATTTTTCACAAATCAATCGAGAGCAGCTAAATTAAGTGAAGATGGATCAATTGCAGTGAGTCTAATTAAGTACCATAATCCTGTGCTAGAGATGAATCATATTCATGAAGATAAAGAACAATTGGAAAGTACGATGGAGTTGTTACATCCAAATTGGAAAAGAGAAGTTGTTGCACAGCAATATTTACCGAAAATAACAGTAGTACATGATTTTCCTCATATTGACCGTGTTGAAAAACCGGGCCCTAATATACCTGAAATGCCAGGTGTTTATGTTG
The DNA here is from genome assembly GCF_002218325.1 of Bacillus sp. M13(2017). Classification (NCBI taxonomy): domain Bacteria; kingdom Bacillati; phylum Bacillota; class Bacilli; order Caryophanales; family Bacillaceae; genus Bacillus; species Bacillus sp. M13(2017). The sequence goes on from NZ_KZ268501.1 coordinate 396,269, forward strand.
CAGGAGATTGGGCAGGGCATGATGAAATATTAGCTGATGCTGCGGTAGCAAGCGGGAAACGTGCAGCGTTACACATTTTAAAGCAATATGAAAGTGAGGCAGTTCATCATGGAAACGGAGCAGTTATATGAAGCGTATCAACCATTATTATTTTCGTTAGCATACAGAATCCTTGGGAGTGTTATGGATGCTGAGGATATCGTTCAGGATGTATTTATCTCGCTAAATAATATAGAAGATCCTCAATCTATAGAAAATATGAAAGCATATTTATGTAAGATGGCGACAAATCGTTCAATTGATAAATTACGATCGGCAGCGCATAAGCGTAACGTGTATGTAGGGATGTGGTTACCAGAGCCAATTGTAGAAGAGAGTGATGAGCCATCAAAGTCTTTTATAATGAAAGAATCCCTTTCCACCGCATATTTATTACTTTTACAACAGTTATCTGAGGTAGAAAGGATTGTTTTCATATTAAGAGAGGTTTTCAGTTATGAATACGAAGAAATAGCTTCAATTGTTGATAAGAGTAGTGTGAACTGCAGGAAGATCTTTCAACGTGCTCGAAAAAGCATGTTGGAGAAACCGAAGCAATCAAAATTAAGCACGGAGAAAATGGCTTCTTATGTTGAAAAGTTTGTATCATCATTACAGTGTGGGGATGCGGAAGGTATGTTAGAAGTATTAAAAACAGATGCTATACTCAAAGCTGATGGTGGCGGTAAAGTTACGACTGCGATCAATCCGATTTATTCTGCAGATCGAATTATACGTTTGTTCTTTGGGATTGCACAACGATTGACAGAAGAGTACACTGTTGATTTCAAAATGGTAAATGGTATACCAGGAGTTATAGTTACAATAAATAATAAAGTAACGTATGTTCTTTCGTTTGCATTTGAGGATGAGAAGATTTCAAATATTTATATGATGGTTAATCCTGAAAAACTTATGCATTTAAATGTAAAAATATAAAAAAGCGCATTTCTTCAGAAATGCGTTTTTTATTATTTTTCTAACATTTCAAGAGGTACATCTTTTTCGCCGGCTACCTCAAATTTAATTTCCCCGTCTTCTTCATAAATACGTGTAATAATCGGTATAGTAATCATTAATTTTTTATGCTGCTTTCGTTTTCGAGCAGCATCTAAGCTAATAACGTTCATTTGTAAGCATCCTTTCTTCTGGAAATATATAAACAAAGAAAATGCGTCCGAAAAGGGCGCTTAATTGAATTTGAAATACCGATTCATTTAAATGGGGTTTATATAATTTAATAACTGCAATTTTAATATGAAATAATATGAATGGAATAATTGCACGTAGAAATTAACTTTACCAAAAAACGAAACAATATGCTATAAAAAATTATAAATCTTTGTCATATAACAGGAAAAAGGTTTTTGTTTCGCATATAATAAAAAGTAGACGGGCAGCAAGAGCTTTTTTCATCATATTGCTTGGAAAGGCGATGAAAAGAATGGATACAGTAGATTCATTATTATTGCAACTTGAACAATATGGAGAAGAGCATGATCGAAATAAAAAAACAAGGGAAGAAAAATTACGGAATGTTTCTCGTGAGATGGGGCAATTTTTATCAATTTTAGTAAAAGGGTGTAATGCAAAAAACATCTTAGAAATTGGAACTTCTAATGGTTATTCTACATTGTGGTTAGCTAATGCAGTAGAAGAAACAAATGGAAATGTAACAACTGTAGAGCTTTCTTCAGAACGAGTTGGAGAGGCACTTGTCAATTTTGAAAAGGCAAACCTGTTACAAAGAATCGATATTCATAATCAAGAAGCAGGGGCATTTTTAGATTCACAATTAGATCATTCATTTGATTTTATTTTCCTAGATTCAGAGCGCACGCAATACATGTGGTGGTTTGAGCATATAAAACGTATGTTACAACCAAAAGGTTTTCTTGTTGTTGATAATGCAACTTCTCATGCGAGTGAATTAGATGAGTTTATAAAAATGATTGAAGAAGATGATACGTTTGAAACGGTGTTATTAGCGTTTCAAAAGGGAGCATTTGTAGCTCGCAAAAATAAATAGAAGTGAGTGTAATAGAATTATCACATTGAAAACGGGTGAATGTCAAAAGATTGAGTGTAGCACGATTAAAAGAACATAAATTATTTAGGAAATATATGAAGAATCCGCCTTCAGCATGTAGTTCTCTAGGTCTTAAGTCTGAGGAAAATTATGTTGATTACAGGTATACTTATAGTAAGAAACAGGGAATGACTGCATAAACAGACATTTCTAAAAAAATCGATTTCAAGCAGTCAGAATGTATATGAAATACGATATAATTGATGAAATATAGTGCATATAAATTCGCACATATAAATAAAGGAGCGATTTTGTTGACTGAACTCGAGAAAAAAGAACCTGTATCCATTGTGAAAGATAATAATGTAGAAGTAGTAGTTGATACAGTTATAAAAGATGAAGAATTAGAGGAACTAAATAAAGAAGCTGATCTTTATGTACAAAAGTTAAATAGCGAGCAAAATACAGATTTATCAAAAGTATTGTCTCAGCTAGGAGATTTAGGGGATAAAGAGCAACAAGCAGCAGGACAAACGTTATCAGCTTTAAAACGCCCTGTAACAGCGATGATGAATGGGAAAAATGAAGAAATTCCAAATACATTGTTAGAATTACGAAAAGTGGTATCAGAGCTTGATCCCAATTCACTTAAAGCAAGTGGTATGAAGAAAATAATGTTTAAAGTATTCAAGAAAAATCCACTTGAAACATACGTGCATAAATACCAATCTATAGATAAACAAATCGAGGAAATTATTAGATCCCTTCTAATTGGCCGTGATAACTTACAAGAGGATACAGTTGGTCTTGAAATGTTAAAAGAACAATCGCACGATAAAATTCATGCGCTTGATAAACAAGTATACTTAGGGAAAAAGCTTGCTGGCATGCTTGAAGCTGAGAAACAAAACCCAGAGCGTCAAAGAGATATTCCGTTAATTAACGATGCGTTAGAAAAGATACTTGTACGTACACGTAATATGCAGCAAGCGAAAAGTGTATTATTACAATCGATAGCTTCTGTAGACATCATTAAGAAAAATAACGAAAAGTTAACAGAGGCAATACGAAATGCAATTACGATGACGCAAAACGTTGTAACAGTTTCAGCTGCTATTCAGCTAGCATTAACGAATCAACGTAAAACAATTGACGCTGTAAATGCGACGAATGAAGCAATTGAATCGATGGTATTAAGTAATTCTCAAGCGTTAAAACAAAATACAGAAGAGACGACGAAATTGCTTGAAAATCCCGCTATTAGCATGGATAAATTACGTGAATCATTCCAAAATGTGTTCGCTGCAATTGAAGCATCTGAAAAATCGTCAGAACGTATTATCGAGTCAAGTAAGAAGTTCGTTATTGAACTAGACACATTTAATGATGAGATGAAGCAGAAACTCATTCAGCGTCCAAGGAAATAACGGATTATTAGAGGAGGTGAACAAATGAGTTTCATTCAAACAGTACTATTACTACTCGGTACATTGCTTTTAATAGCATTTACTGTTGTTGTTTTAGTCGTATATTTCGGACGGAAGTTGTATTTTTCATGGGCGAAGCCATATAAAAGAGCGCAAGATTCTTTAGATAAGTTATCAAACAAATCAATACCGTTTCTACAAGAATTTACACAACATCCACTGTTTTATCGCTGGATTCGCACTGAAGGAAAGAAAGAACAAAATACATTAAATACTCTATTTTGTGCATCAGGTCAACGTACGAGAGAACAAGTCTTCTCGATGTTACCGAAAGAAAAGCAGAAAAAAGTGCATGTAATGGCAAAAACTACGAAAAAGTTTACGAATGAAGATATCGATGTGGCTGCGATGAAAGTGAAAGATTTCTTAAGACAAGAAACACAACAAACTGTAAAACCGACAGACTTATCATTTTACAAATTGTATTTTTATGACCGTTATCCAGACGCATTAAATACAATTCAAGCGTATAAACGCTCAATAAATCCTTCATTACAAAGAACGGTTGATGATATTACAATTTCAGTATTGAATGCACTTCCGTACTATCAAGAGCAACGCATGTTTGAACAACAACATAAACTTGAAACGTTCTTAATGAAAGATTTAACGGCCATGTTATCGTTGGTAGTACAATTACCACCTTCACAAAGACCAGAGAAGGAAGAAGAATTGAAAATCTACTTGGAAAATTTCCAAAAAGAAATGGAAGTAGTAGAGCGAGATATTCGCGACTCAATTGATCACGATTTAAATGTGAAGATGAGAGCAGCGACTGAGAAGTTTAAGAATAAATAGAAGAGATCGCCTAAAAAGTTGAATGTTTCAGCTTTTAGGCGTTTTTTTTGTGAGTTGAGAGAGTGTAATCTTTTGTGAAATTGTATATACAAACGTTAATAAGTGGTAAAATATAGAGTGTTTTTTTATACTTTGTGTAAACAATTATTATAAAAGGGGTATGATATTGTGCTAATTGAGTTAGTCATACTATTTGTAATTCTATTTTTATTTCTTGGCTACCCTATTAGTAAAGCATGGGATAGTTTCCAATTGAAGAAGGAGAATTCCTCAAGTATACTAAAGTTCGAGCCACAGGAAATATTATCAATAGGTTTGAGTTATTTTATCTTTGGTTTAGGTATTATGTGGAATGCAAATGATGTAAGAGCAGGAATACCATTACATAAATTCGAAAAGAACGGAATGATGTCTGATCAATATGCTTCTTTAGCACATGACCACATTGCGATAGTAGTTCTTTTAGTTATTTTAGGTGGAGTTTCGTATTGGAGATTAACAACAGGCTTAATAAAACTTTCACCAATATTTTATATTTTTTATAGTACTTTAATGATAGTAAACATTGTATATACATTCATCTATATTACTCATACAGGCTCTGCTTTTTATACGGAATTAGGAGGATTGAGATACATTCCAGTCTTTTGTATTCAAGTTGGAATGCTTGCATTTAGTCTATTATTCTTAGCTAAATTAAGAAATACATTAGGTTATTTCATACAATCTCAGAATGAGAAAGATTATACGCAGAGCAACAGAATTATATTATTGCTGTATCGCATTTCTTTTGGATATCAAAAAATGGCTACAGTCTGGATGATAAGTTTATTTCCTGTCTTGTTAATTGTTCAATTTATTTTAATACTGTTTGGCCAAAAACCAGATAGTTTTATAAGAGTGTTTATGGAAACAAGTAGTTTTAATTATTCTAAGATTCCCGCCCCAAGTCCTCAAATTGTCTCCGGGGATGGGCATTATTTATGTACAGTTTCTGTGAAAGGTCATAAAAACATCGTTAAGCCATTACGAGCAGGAATTAGGCATGGGGAAAGAATTACAGTTAATCGACAGTTATTAATTGCGAACGCTTTTGAAAATGTAATTGAGGAGCGGGTACCAAAATGTCATAAAGTTATTCGTAATTTTTATGATAAATACGGTTATCCAATTAGTAAACATATTAATACGAAATGGTCGGCTGATTTTGTTTATATTTTAATGAAGCCACTAGAATGGTTCTTCTTATTTGTACTTTACACAGTAGATAAAAACCCTGAGAATAGAATTCATATTCAATATAGTGAACTACGAAAATAAAAGTAAGAGCCCGCATTCAAAAAAATGCGGGCTCTTACTTTTATTTTGCTTGAATAGTAGATTTACTAGAAGCCACACTTTCATTATGCAATCGATCAACTGCAGTTACGACATACGTATACGTTTCTCCAGAAATAGCGGTTTTATCTACATAAATTTCTCCAAGTTTTGTTTTTCTTACAGTAGTAAGTAAATTTTTGGGGTTTTGTATATCTACTTCATTTTTCCCATTCGTGCGGTAAATAGCGTAATAAGCAGAATCATTATCTCTATTGTCAATGATACCGATTGCAATACCTTCATTTCTTGGAATGGCACCTTTTAAAGTCGGTTGTTTTGGTGGATCATGATCAAGCCAAGGCATAGGCGGGATTAATGCAGGATATTTATATATGTCTTTTGAGAGTCGATCTTTAACTCCAAGTGGATTGTTATTAATATCTTTTAAGCTAAAATGCATACTACCTTTTATTTCAGGATATAGCCGGTTTAATGCAATTTGTCTCGGATATTCTTCTGGATCAGACCAAGCAGGGACGGAGTTATTATTAATTTTATAGGCCGCTTGACCGATGTATAGGTGAATTGGTTTGTTATTTGTTTCTTTAACCCACCAATCTACTAATATGTCATATGCAGCTGGGGTGAAACCTATATTCCAATATATTTGCGGTGTAATGTAGTCAATATATCCTTTTTGTATCCACTCACGTGTGTCAGCATAAAGGTCATCATAGTTTCTTTGGCCTGCGGTTGTGTTAGAGCCAGTCGGATCGTCAGCTATATTTCGCCATACGCCGAACGGACTAATGCCAAACTTTACATATGATTTTTCTTGTTTTATAGCAGTATTTAAATCTTTTACAAGTTCATTTACATTGTTACGTCGCCAATCTTCTATATTTGTAAATCTACCGTTATTATATGTTTCGTACGTTTTCTGATCTGGAAATTCTTCACCGGCTACTTTATATGGGTAAAAATAATCATCCATATGCAGCGCATCAATATCGTAATTTTGTACGATTTCTAAAGCACCTTCTGTTATAAATTTTTTCACTTCCGGAATACCAGGATTGTAATATAACTTTCCACCATAAGGTACAACCCAATCGGGATGTTGCCTTGCAGGATGATTATTTGATAATCGATTTATATCGGTATGATTCATCGTTATTCGGTATGGGTTAATCCAAGCGTGGAATTCTATATTTCTTTTATGAGTTTCTTCAATCATAAATGCGAGCGGGTCATAACCAGGATCTTTTCCTTGTGTCCCCGTAATGTATTCAGACCAAGGACCGTAATTTGAAGGATAGAAAGCATCAGCAGTTGGTTTAATTTGTACAACAACTGTATTCATACCAGTGCTTTTTACATCGTCTAATAATCGTATAAATTCTTGTTTCTGTTTTTCAATGGGTAAGCCAGTTTTTGAGGGCCAATCAATATTCAGAACAGATGCAATCCATACAGCACGTAATTCGTGTTTTTTGTATGCAGTATTTACTTCAGCATAAGTAGAGTGAGGGGGAATGAAAGAGAAAGGGATGAACAAGATGACGATACAACATATCATTAATAAACGTTTAACGATCATTTATACGCCTCCTATCATATGATTAGTTAAAATAATATCTGAGGCGAGGTTGACCTTGCAATAGAGAAAATTACATATTGAAACATTAATTTAATAGGGGAAATATTTATAATGAAATTTACTTTCATTATAAATAAATTCATTTACTACTTCATATGCTTGTTAGTAAAGTGAAACTTCCTTTCATTTGAAGGGTAATAAATTATAAGTATAGGAGGATTAACAAATGAAAGTTTTGTTCGTCTGTTCTGGAGGAATGTCCAGTGCAATTGTTGTAAACGCTTTAAAAAAAGAAGCGGAGAAAAATGGTGTGAACATGGAAGTGCATGCAATTGGAACGAATGAGGTAGAGGAAGAAGTAAAGAATGGTTGGGATGTTGTAATGGTTGCACCACAAGTTAGACACCGATTTGACTCTGTAAAAAAATTTGCAGAAGAGGAGTCTATTCCGTGTGGTATCATTCCGCCGCAAGCATATACGCCGCTTGGTGGAGCGACTTTATTAAAGACTGTAAATGATTTAATTCGTTAGGGGGAACCGTTATGAATAAGTTTGTCACGTTTCTTGATAAAAACTTATCTGGACCGATGGCAAGACTTTCTGAACAGAGACATTTACAAGCAATCCGTGATGGAGTTATTTCAGCATTACCATTTATCATCGTAGGAAGTTTCTTTTTAATCGTAGCATTTCCACCATTACCGAAAGATAGTTTCATATCCGTTTGGGCATTAAAGAATCAAACAAGTATATTAATACCATATCGTTTAACTATGTTTATTATGTCTTTATATATAGCATTTGGAATAGGATATAATTTAGCGAAGAGTTATAAGTTAGATGCTTTATCGGGAGCTCAGCTTGCAGTATGTTCACTACTTTTAACATTAACTCCTGAATTAATTGATAAAAAAGGATTCATGCTTCCGATGACAAATCTCGGAGGGCATGGACTATTTGTGACTATGATTGTTTCTATTTTATCAGTTGAGATTTTAAGGTTTTGTAAGAAGAACAACGTAACGATTAAAATGCCAGAACAAGTACCACCGTCAGTATCGCGTTCGTTTGAAGCACTTATACCTGCTGCATTCGTTATTATTATTATGAGCCTTATTACAGTTGTTTTTAAAGTTGATGTACATTACGTAGTGGATAAATTAGCCGCACCGTTAGTCAAAGCTGGAGATAGTTACTTTGGCGTCATAATACCTGTATTTTTAATTACATTTTTCTGGTCCTTCGGAATACATGGTGTATCGGTTGTAGGTACTGTAGCAAGACCGCTTTGGGATGTATATCTAGGAAAAAACGGTGAAGCTGTAGCAAGTGGTGCGAGTCAATTTCCATTTATTGCACCAGAACCGTTTTATCAATGGTTTATTTGGATTGGTGGCTCGGGAGCAACATTAGGGCTTGTGTTAGCGATGATCGTATTTGGTCGGTCAAAATATTCGAAAGCATTATCGAGAACATGTATTGTTCCTGGGATTTTTAATATAAATGAACCGGTTATATTCGGTTTGCCGATTGTATTAAATCCAATTTTAATTATTCCTTTCGTCATTACGCCGCTAGTAACAGCGACTATTGCTTATGCCGCAACGGCAATGGGTTTTGTAACGCCAACTCATATTATGCCACCATGGACATTACCAGCCCCAATTGGTGCATATTTAGCTACAGGTGGAGATTGGCGTGCTATTGTATTAGTCTTAATAAATATAGCTATATCATTCCTTATTTATTTACCATTCTTTAAAATGTACGACAAAAATATGCTTGAAATTGAAAAGCATGGTGACGGGGAATCTGTTAATCCTTAATCTGCATGCTGTTATTTTGAGTGATAGACTTCTGTCTATCACTTCTTTCACATTAAAACCAGTAAGGGGGGAATAAAATGAATATAAAATTTAGTTATAAAGGTGTATTTTTATTATTATTTGGAGTGATTTGTTCAAATTTACTTTTTGTCCCTTTATTAGGCATGCTAAATCTATCGCAAATGCATAGTATATGGCTCGTTACAAGCATTGCGGCAAGCGTTTTGCTTACGATAGTTGTTTCTTTCATCGATGGGTCGTTTGCATCGAAAGCTCAATTGTTTTTTAGATTTATATTGTTTTCGATTGGTTGTACGTTGGTTACTTACATGATTGTTTTTTAGTAAATAGGAGGTCATGCACGTTATGTATATTGCAGGGGTAATGTCCGGTACATCATTAGACGGAATAGATGTAGCACTCGTTCATATAGAAGGAAGCGGTGTAGATTCTAAAATTGAACTCATCTATTTTACTACAGTTCTATTTTGTAATGATATAAAAAATGAGATCCAACAAGCGTTATCAATTGAAACTTCGAATGTCCAACTTATATGTAGTTTGAATTTTAAACTTGGTTTATTCTTCGCCAATGCTGTAAAGGAAGTTTGTAAAGAGGCCAATTTTCCTTTGAGACAATTAGATTTAATAGGTTCTCACGGACAAACGATTTATCATCAGCCAAAGCAAGAAGGGAATATTATTTCTTCAACATTGCAAATTGGGGAACCAGCAGTAATAGCATATGAAACGAACACGACGGTTATCTCGAATTTCCGAACAATGGACATGGCGGCAGGGGGACAAGGTGCACCACTTGTACCATATTCAGAAGTTATTTTATATCAGCATCAAACTAAAAATAGACTGCTACAAAATATTGGTGGGATTGGGAATGTTACAGTGCTTCCAAGTAAACGAAGTAATGAGAGTGTTATTGCTTTTGATACGGGACCAGGCAACATGGTAATCGATGAAGTATGTCAAAGATTATTTCATGTACCATATGATCAAAATGGTTGGATTGCAAAGCAGGGGGTAGTTGTAGATGAAATTTTAACATACTGTATGAACCATCCATTTTTGAACATGAAACCACCAAAATCAACAGGTAGAGAACAGTTTGGAGAATCGTTTGTGACTGATATATTGAATCGATTTAAAAAGCATAGTAAAGAAAATATATTGGCAACTGTCACGATGTTTACAGCATGTTCAATTATTCATCATTATAAGGAGTTTATTTTGCCGTATTATGAAATTGATGAGGTGATTTTAGGTGGTGGTGGAAGTTATAATAATACACTTGTTGAAATGTTACGGAATGGATTAAGAGAAGAGAAATGTAGCATATGTATACAAGAAGATATTGGTCATTCTTCAGCAGCGAAAGAAGCAATTGCGTTTGCTATTTTAGCAAACGAAACGTATCATCGTAATCCGAGTAATATGCCGAGCGCAACAGGTGCTAAGAATTCCGTAATTTTAGGGAATATAACATTCCCTCCATACGCAGATGAACATGAGGCGAACATATGAAGTATATGATTGGAGTAGATGGCGGGGGAACGAAGACGGAGGCCATTGCATTTGATCAAGATGGAAATGAAGTTGTAAGAGGTACGAGCCGATTTGGAAATGTATTAATAGATTTTGATCAGGCACTGTTGCATATTATGGAAGCAATTGATCAATGCCAGAAGAGTTTAATAAATGGGCATTGCGTTTGTATTTGTTTAGGAGTAGCTGGTATAAGCGGAGCGAATACAAATGAATTAACATTACGTTTTAAAAAGAAATACGGAACAAAAATTGAAATTTTTAATGATGCAATGATTGCGCATGCAGCAGCTTTAAAAGGTAAGGATGGAATATTAACTATAGGTGGTACAGGTGCAATTTGTATCGGAAAGAAAGAAGAAGTATATCAGTATAGCGGTGGATGGGGACATATTTTAGGAGATGAGGGGAGCGGATATTGGATTGCATTACAAGCTTTAAAGAAAATGGCAATTCAGTTCGATCAAGGAATCAGTCTTTGTCCATTGAGTTTGAATATTCAAAGGCAGTTTCAACTTTTGACACCGTCTCATATAAAAAGCTTAGTATATACTTCTTCTAAAGATAAAATTGCAGCAATCGCGCCATTAGTTATTCAGGAAGCGAGAAATGGCAATGATGATGCGCATGAAATTATGATGCAAGCTGGAAAGGAATTAGCAAGGATTACAGTAAATGTTTATAACAAGTTGAACTTTAAGTACTCAACGCCAATTGCAGTAAGTGGCAGTATATTGCGTTTAGTTCCTGAAATATTTGCTGTATTTCAGAAATGCTGTGAAGAAAGTATGAAAGAAATTACATTCGTATCACAAGCAGAAATGGCAGTGAAAGGAACATATTATTTAATGAGGGATATATATTTTAAAAAATAGTGTATGAGAATTTTTGTATGATTTGTAAAAATATGATGTTAAAATGTATAAAGGGATGTATGTTAAAAACGTACAATATACGTAGTAATTGAATATTGTATATGTATTCCCATGTAGAAAGTGAATGATTACATGATTAATAGTATGCAGTTTTTATATTTGGTGGCTTCTTATTTAATTGGAAACATATTGACCGCTTATATAGTAACAAAATTGAGACATAACGTTGATATTAGGGATGAAGGAAGCGGAAATCCTGGCGCAAGAAATATGGGGCGCGTATATGGAAAAGGGTATTTCATCGCTACATTTTTAGGTGATGCGATTAAAGGGGCAATAGTTGTTGCTGTAGCAAAATCTCTTTTTAAAGATCCTACATTCGTAATGTTAACATTATTGGCCGTTATTATTGGACATATTTACCCAGTTTTATTTAAAGGCAAGGGCGGTAAAGGTATTTCAACATTTATAGGAGGACTAATCGCATTTGATTATTTGATAGCGCTTACCCTCTTAGGCATTTTTATTGTATTTTATTTAATATTTAAAGGGTTTACGAAGCCAGGACTAATTACGATTGCTTGTTTACCAATTTGTATGATTCTTTATTCTTATTCTATTGTTACCACTATATTAAGTGGAATGATTATTGTACTTATTCTATATGTAAATCGAGAATAAAATGAATGTTTAATAAGTGGAGATAATCTCCACTTATCATTTTTTATTAAATAGATAAAGGAGATAAGGCATGGGGTTAATTTATAAAGTTGCTGATCAAGATTGGGAATTTGAAAGTATACATAAATTAAATTATAAAACTTTTGTGGAAGAGATACCACAACATGAAGAAACGAAAGACCGGTTTCGTATAGATCGGTTTCATAAAGAAAATACATATTTAATTTGTTTAGATGAGGATAGATTAGTAGGTATGGTCGCAGTGCGGGGAAAACGACCATTCTCGTTAGATTATAAAATCTCAAATTTAGATGTTTATTTGCAAGAGCATGGAGAAAAAGTGTATGAAATTCGTTTACTTTCAGTAGAACGTGAATATAGAAATGGAAGAGCGTTGTTAGGATTAATTCGTTTTCTACATCGTTATTTGCTTCTAAACGGATATGAATTAGCACTCATTTCTGCAACAACACGTGAACTAGCTTTATATAAGCAAATGGGATTCAAATCTTTCCATACGTTAGTTGGTACAGAAGAAGCAACCTTCCAGCCAATGTATGTTACTCCTGCTATGTTTGAAGAGTCGAGTGTTGGGGGGATTATGACGAAAGAATATACGTTTTTACCTGGTCCAGTAGATATTGAAGAGAATGTTCGAAAGGCATTTTCTACGCGGCCTATTTCGCATCGATCTAAGTCATTTCAAGTGACAATGGACAATGCGAAAAAACGGTTACTTCACATGACAAAAGCAAAACATGTACAGCTTATGTTAGGAACAGGGACGTTAGCAAATGATGCGATTGCTTTACAGTTACGTTCTTTAAAAGGGAAAGGACTAATATTAACAAATGGAGAATTTGGAAATAGATTAGTTGGACATGCAAAACGAGCTTGGTTACATTTTGATACGTATAAAAAAGAAATGGGAGAACCGTTTATTTATAACGAATTAGAAGAAATAATAACAACTGGAAATTATGAATGGCTTTGGTTTGTTCATCATGAAACATCTACTGGAATGTTAAACGATTTAGACGAGTTAAATACTCTTTGTAACGAGAATCAAATGAAACTATGTGTAGATTGTATAAGTTCAATTGGAGCAATACCATTAGACCTGAAAGATGTGTATTTTGCAAGTGGTGTTAGCGGTAAAGCGATTAAATCATATACCGGAATTTCTTTCGTTTTTCATAACCACATTGTAAAAATAAACGAGGCTGTGCCGGCCTATATGGACATTGGCATGTATGAAGAAAATGAAAGCATTCCATACTCACAATCATGGAATTTAATTTACGCATTGCAAGAAGCGTTGAAGAGATTTGAAGATGAAAAGGCATTTGTAAAAATTAAAGAGACATACGATTATGTTGAAGAAGTTATTACTGATATGGGGTTAAAGCTTGTTTCACCTAAAGAACATGCCGCGCCAATTATACTTACTATTGTATTGAGCGAAGATCATTCTTCTAAAGTAGTAGGCGATGCGTTAGCATTACAAGGATACATTGTTCATTATGAGTCATCTTATTTGCAAAAGAATAATTGGATTCAAATTGCATGTTTAAATCATTATAAAGAACGCGATATGAAGAGGATGTTAAATTGTTTGCAAATGTGTTTATTTTAGAGTGGGGTACATATATAAAGACTTTTTCTTTTCGTATAAAGGAGCTAAGACTTACGAAAACTTAGGAATAGAACATTGGAAGAGGTGTAAGTATGATAACTAGAAAACTACCATTACATATAGACGATATTAAAAAAGCTCACAAAATTCTAGATAGAAATGCTCGTAAAACGCCATTAGTAAAATCTTTTTACTTGACTAGTAAAACGGGCGGAGAAATTCATTTGAAATTAGAAAATATGCAATTAACGGGTTCTTTTAAATTTCGTGGCGCATTTAATAAAATGTCGCGGCTCACGGATCAAGAAAAAGAAAGAGGTGTAATTGCATGTTCAGCAGGTAATCATGCACAAGGAGTTGCATTATCTGCTCATTTACTCGGTATTAAGAGTAAAATTGTTATGCCAATTTCTGCACCGCAGGCGAAAGTTGAAGCAACTAAAGGATATGGATCTGAAGTAATTTTACATGGTGAAACCTTTGATGATGCAAAGGCAAAATGTGAAGAAATTATAAGGGAAACAGGTGAAACATACTTACATCCATATGATGATGTAGAGGTAATGGCTGGTCAAGGTACAATTGGATTAGATATTCTTGATGATATGTGGGATGTAGATACTGTCATTGTACCAATAGGTGGAGGCGGAATTATTTCTGGTATTTCTGTAGCATTGAAATCTTTTAATCCATCCATTAATATAATTGGTGTCCAAGCAGATAATGTTCACGGAATGAAGGCATCTTACGATAAAGGCGCAATCGTAGAACATTATGAGGCGCCTACTATTGCAGATGGTTGTGCAGTTAAAATACCAGGCGAATTAACATTTGAAATTGTAAAAGAATTAGTAGATGATATTGTAACTGTATCAGAAAAAGAGCTGGAAGTAGCGATGAAAGATTTATTACAACGTGGGAAAGCTGTTGTAGAAGGTGCAGGTGCGTTAGCAACTGCTGCACTTCTTGCAGGAAAAGTTGATAGCTATACAAAAGGAAAAAAGGTAGTAGCAGTTATATCTGGTGGGAACGTGGACTTACAGCGCATATCGAGTGTATGTGAGCACTTTTTTGTTGCTAATGAAGTAAAATAGTTTTATGAAAGAAGAGCTAAGAGAAATAATTTTAGCTCTTACTTTTTGTCTACCGTTTACTGTAAGTAGTAATAAACTTGCAGAATTTTCCGTTTAATTAATTGTATTATTTAAGCGCCAATTTTTGCACATATCTTTAATGTTACAATAATTATTTCAATATTGTCGAAACGTAAGCAGAAATTTAATATAATAGTCTTAATGTGCTAATGAGCGGTGAGGAGGGCAGGTCATGAATAAAGAAGAACAGGTCATGAACGGTTTCAGGGAATTATATAATAAGCTGGTTTGGCTTAATAAAGATAAGATGGAAGAAGGTCTTAAAGGGTTTAAGTCTTCTGAAGTCCACTGTATTGAATATATTGAAAACAATGCAGATTCTAACGTGACACAACTCGCAGAGGCTTTTTATGTGACTCGCGGTGCTATAAGTAGAATGACTAAGAAGCTCATACAAAAAGGCCTTGTTGAAAGCTACCAAAAGTCAGAAAATAAGAAAGAAATTTATTTTAGACTTACCGAACAAGGGAAAGAAATTTATAAAATCCATGAAGATCTGCACAAAGAGTTTCAAGAGCGGGATAAAGCTGTATTTGAGCAAGTAACTGAAGAAGAATTCAACAGTATAATTAGCTTTGTGGAAAAGTATAGTAGACATTTGGATGCCGAAATAAAGAAACAAGGTATACATATTAAATCGTAAGACATTTTAAGAATAAATGGCAGCCTTACTCTAATATGAGAATAGGCTGCTTTTTTATTATTTTATTTTGTTGACAAAGCAACAAAATATTTTAAGGAGAGAAGTCAAATGTCTATATTTAGATCACAAAATGAAAGGGAAACTGAAAAAAGCATAGATAAACATGCTTTACTATTCGGACTTATTTCTGTATTTCTTTGTGGTATAGGTTTCAGTATCATCATGCCTGTAGTCCCATTCTTAGTACAGCCATATACAAGTAATCCGGAAGAACAAGCATTAGTTGTTACACTACTAACTTCCGTATATGCCGCCCGCGTGTTTTTAGCTGCTCCAGCACTCGGGGCTTTAAGCGATAAGTATGGCCGTCGTCCATTACTTTTAATATGCTTATTTGGTTCTGCAATCGGGTACTTAGTTTTTGGCATAGGAGGAGCTTTATGGGTACTATTTGCTGGACGGATAATAGAAGGTATAACAGGTGGGAGCATAAGTACTATCTTCGCATATTTTGCAGACATCATTCCAAAAGAGCAGAGAACGAAATACTTTGGATGGGTGAGTGCGGTTGTAGGTGCGGGAACTATTATTGGACCAACTCTTGGGGGCTTACTTGCAAAGTTTGGTCATTCTGTACCATTATACTTTGGAGCGTTCATAACTTTATTAAATGTTTTATATGGTATGAAATACATGCCTGAGAGTCTTGACAAAAATAACAGGTTAAAAGAGATTACTTTTGTAAGGTTAAATCCTTTTGCACAGCTAGCAAACATACTTTCCATGAAAAATTTAAAATGGTTACTTGTCTCAGCGTTTTTACTTTGGATACCTAACGGATCTTTACAAGCAATTTTCACGCAATTTACAATGGATACTTTTAGTTGGAAACCTGCATTAATCGGACTTATGTTTTCAATTTTGGGCTTTCAAGACATTGTTTCACAAAGTTTTATAATGCCAAAGCTTTTAATCAAGCTTAGTGATAAACAAATAGCAATTCTTGGGATGGTTTCGGAGATTATAGGATACAGTTTTATTGCGGCATCAGCTTTGCTTTCACTCTATCCACTACTTATCGTTGGAATGCTGATGTATGGTTTTGGGGATTCAATTTTCGGGCCTTCATTCAACGGGATGCTTTCAAAGTCTGTCAGTTCTAGTGAACAAGGAAGGATTCAAGGTGGAAGCCAATCTATTCAAGCTTTAGCAAGAATGATTGGTCCTATTCTTGGAGGACAAATCTATGTATCACTTGGTCATGCCGCACCTGCTTTTATGGGTATGATTCTTATAGTAGCGGCAATAGCAGTTTTGTATAAGGGGACACATGCAACTGTATAACAGATAGATATAAGAACAAATAAAAGGGAGTCAGAACTTAGGAACAAGTGCTGACGCCTTATTTGTTTACGGTTTGAGAGCTAAGAGAAATACTTTTGTTTAGGGATTTATTCTGCTATGCTCTCATGGTGAAGGGGAATATTCAGTGAGGTGGAACTATCATTAATTACAGTTAGCTTTATTTGAAAGTAAAAAGGTAGGTAAATGACTAGATAATTTCATTATGCTTGTGCTGAAGTAAATAATGATTCCATCTTTACTTTGCTCTTTTCTCGAATTTCAGCATCTGCGTGTCTCATAACGTATTTATGCGCTACAGCGATTGCTAAAACATCATCTAATAAGCCAATCCCAATAATAGCAGCTATATCTGGAATGAAATCGATTGTTAATACGTAATAAGATAAAGCGGCTAATATTATGAATTTCGCCTTAGTAGGTAATTCTTTCTTTTTCATTGTGTAGAATAAAATAATACTTTCATATACGCTAGATTTACCGAGGTTTACAGAGCTTTTTTTGAACTTTTTCCAAAGTGTCTGTTTCTCCATATAAACACTCCTTTTACAAAATATAGATTTTTTAAAAGGATGGACAAAGAAGTGAGAGATTAATCAATTTTATTGTTTTTCTTAATTATATATTTCCATAAAAATAGGGGATTACCTGTTTAAAATAATATAATGTGGATTATACAATGATTCACATTGTTCCGTTACATAGTATATATATTGTAAAATGTATGTGGATGATTTAGTTATTATTATGCATTTTATAAGCGGTATGGGGGAAGAAAAATGAAAATAATAGAACTACCAATTGAATTCGAATTTAACGGGCAAAAACAATGTGTTTATCCAAGTTTAATTATAGTACATAATGAATTAACATTAGTCGATACAGGATATACAAGTTTTTTACCTTTAATTGAAAATGCAATATTAAAACATGGATATGAGATGAAAAACTTAAAAAATATAATTATTACTCATTATGATGATGATCATCTAGGGGCTTTATATGATTTCAAAGTGAAATATCCTCACATTAATATTATTGCTAGTGAAATTGAATCTAACTATATTAGTGGTGATATAAAATCAGAGAGGTTAGTTCAAGCTGAAGAAATGTTAGAACGTATGCCAAATGAAGAAAAAGAATTTGGTAAATGGTTTATACAACAGTTAAAAAATATAAAACATATTTCCGTCGATGAAAAAGTGCATGATGGTCAAATGATTTTGAATAATGAATGTCAAATAGTAGCGACGCCAGGACATACTTCGGGGCATATTTCATTATATTTTCCGAATTTAGATTGTGTAATTACGGGAGATGCGGCTGTTCAAGAGAATAGTGAGTTAGTAATAGCTAATCCGAATTTTTGTTTAGATATAGAAAAAGCGAAACAGTCTTTAAATAGGATTAAAAGTTTTAAAGCAGCAGAGTATTATTGCTATCATGGAGGAAAGCTTACTGTATAAACTAATGAAAACCGGTCTTTCCTAAATCGAAAAGATCGGTTTTTTAGTTCATATATTTTGCGATTTCGAGCAAATCAGTAACATTATATTTCGGTAAAATTGAAATATATATGTAAAGAAGAATATATATAATTTGAGCAAGAGTATAGGGGGGAGAAGATGGGTTCGTTATTTGATGTAATAGCAAAATTAAGAAGTTCATTTTGTCTTCTACTAACATGGAAGCATTAATAAAATCTGAGAAAAAGCAAAAAGAATTTGTTCGTCTAGTACACGATGAATATAAAAAAAGAAGATAAGAATTTTTTTATTTTTCATATTTGGCGAAACAAATGGTACAATGAAAGCTAATGTGAAAAATAAGGAAAAGAAGTGGTCTATTTGAAAAACTTTTTAGAATTAGGAATTAGTGAAACTTTTAATCATACATTACGTGAAAATGGAATTACAGAAGCAACACCAATTCAAGAGAAGGCAATTCCTGTTATTATGTCAGGTAAAGATATTATTGGGCAGGCGAAAACAGGAACGGGTAAAACGTTAGCATTCGTGTTACCGATTTTAGAAAAAATCGATCCAGCGTCTAGTGATGTTCAGGCTTTAATTGTTGCACCAACAAGGGAACTAGCACTGCAAATTACAACTGAAATTAAAAAAATGCTTGTTCAAAGAGAAGATATTAATGTACTAGCGATATATGGTGGACAAGATGTTGCGCAACAGTTGAGAAAATTAAAAGGTAATACACATATTGTTGTAGCAACACCGGGACGATTATTAGATCATATACGCCGTGAAACAATTGATTTAAGTAATCTTTCAACAATTGTATTAGATGAAGCGGATCAAATGCTTTATTTTGGTTTCTTATATGATATTGAAGATATTTTAGATGAGACACCAGGTAGTAAACAAACGATGTTATTCTCAGCAACGATGCCAAAAGATATTAAAAAATTGGCGAAGCGTTATATGGATGAACCGCAAATGATTCAAGTACAAAGTGAAGAAGTAACAGTTGATACAATTGAGCAGCGTGTCATTGAGACGACAGACCGTGCAAAGCCAGATGCACTTCGTTTTGTTATGGATCGTGATCAGCCATTTTTAGCTGTTATTTTCTGCCGTACAAAACTTAGAGTAAGTAAACTTTATGATAATTTAAAAGGACTAGGTTATAATTGTGCTGAACTTCATGGTGATATACCTCAAGCGAAACGTGAAAGAGTTATGAAGAGTTTCCGCGAAGCTAAAATTCAGTACTTAATCGCAACGGATGTAGCAGCTCGTGGACTTGATGTAGATGGTGTAACGCACGTATTTAACTTTGATATCCCTGAAGATGTAGAAAGTTATATTCACCGCATTGGCCGAACAGGACGTGCAGGTGGATCAGGTCTTGCAATTACGTTCGTTGCAGCGAAAGATGAAAAACATTTAGAAGAAATTGAAAAAACGCTTGGTGCACCAATACAAAGAGAAATAATTGAACAACCAAAGATAAAACATGTTGATGAAAATGGAAAACCGGTACCAAAGCCGGCTCCGAAGAAATCAGGTCAAAATCGTCAAAGAGATAGCCGCGAAGGTTCAAGAAGTGATTCAAGACGTGATTCCAGAAATAGCTCAAGAAGTGGTTCAAGAAATAGTTCGAGAAATAGTTCTAGAAATGAAAATAACCGATCATTTAATAAGCCAAGTAATAAAAAAGGTAGTACAAAGCAAGGTCAGCAAAGGCGTGGTCGTTAAATAGTTATAATTGTAAAAGAGTCGCAAAATATTGTGGCTCTTTTTTTGTTTGTATACAACAAGGATGATGGCAAGAAAAAACAAAAATTTCATTCACCGTATTTGAAATTTATAAAGGAAATTTTATAGTCCAAAACCATTAGAGCAAGGATATTACTATCATTCAGCAGAACACTTTGATTAAAAGAAAAGGTATTGAAGCGAGCGAGTATTTTCATTACACATTCTGCAATTATCGAAATAGAACAAGAGAAGTTTATGAAGGATTAAACTCGTATTGGTGTACGATTGTTGGAAACTGGAAAACTAATTTGTTAGTTTTGATCGATGAGGAACTCGAGAAGCACCACTGCCATCCTTATGGGGAAATTGCTTATGACGATGAAGGTAATGTAGTGATAATATGCGAAATAAGAAAAAAGGACTAGCAGTCGTACCTGCCGTCCTTTAATAGGAGAAAAAGTAATCTTGTTTAGAACTACGCATAAACAGAAAATCTGCTTGTAATTAGTTTTACCCTAAATATACATGTCTATACAAAAAAGGGATAAGTAAAAGATACTTATCCCCGGAAGGGAAATCCCAAGCACCAAAATGGCTCGTATTGGTCTGCAGGTTCAAAAGTAGTATATGTAAAACGAAAAATCTCATACAAAAAGCAGACAACGATTTTGGTTGTCTGCCAGTGAGCTCAATGAGTTAGCTAATTGTGATAATTTGCATCCCCATTGCGAGAAGAGTGAAGCTGCTAGTTCAAACAGCTTGTTGGTATTATTTTCGATTTCTTAAAAAATATACAGAGAAAGCAGATAAGTGAAGAACCTACCTGCTTTTGCTGTAACAAAAGATAAGAGGTATTAGCCGTGGACACGGCGGCTTGAAAATAGTATGTATTTTTATTTAAAAAATATTCAAGGGGTGAAGAAACATGGAATGTTTAATAAAGGTGTTTGTTTTATTAATCAGTTAATTAATAAAACAAAATAGTTATTTGGGAGAAAGGGAAAATGAATATGAGATGAATTGAAGCTGTTGAAGAATTACTTGAAGTGATGAAAGAATGCTTTTGGAACGGAACATCTTTAAAGGGGAAGCTAATGATTTTAATATTGTATCTTGGCTGATTGAAAAAGCGACGCGTAAAACAAAATAAAGATTTCATTTTGTAGCAATGGAGAATAGATATGTGTACTTATTGGGGGAAAGTAGATAAAGAGTTCTTTAAGAGGCAAGAACCGGAACAAAATAAAAGAGCGGCTAGCAAAAGCTAACTGCTCAATACTCAATACAAGGAGATACAGAGAAGACTACTTTAAATGAATGTTGGCATACAGCCTACATACAGTATTGACCGAATGTTTATTTTAAATTCAATTTATTTAAAGTAAACATCCCAACAGATAAAATGGTTGCGCCTGCTACAGAACCTAGCCAGTCTCTCCAACCTAATGTATTTAAAGATGCATCTGTTAAATCCGTAATTAAGAAGATAGCAAACATTAATACACCAAATGTTAAGCATCCCCAAAATGTTTGCAAATATTTAATCATCTTCTTTCGGAATTTTCTCATATAAATCACCCTTATTAATAATTTATATTTTTATAAATAAATTATCGCATGTGCAAAAATTAAAAGTGCGAAATATGCAATATTACATATTGGAACTCAACAAAATACTCCATTGATAAGTACATAGATCGAACGGAGGGGAACCGTATCGTATGAATCAATTGTCATTTTTTGAAGTCATCGATGTAAAGGAGATGCGCTGACTTGTGGTGAAGGAGCTGAAAAACTACAAAGTGTTGTGCGTCTGGATAAAGAATCGAGAAAAATAGGATCAAGCGGAGGGCATCGTTCTTTTCCTAAAATGAAAGGTGACGATAAGAAACATGAGATACGTTTTAAACAAATTGAGCGGACGTTAAAAAATAAAAATTTATAAAGGAAATGGAAAGTATGGTGTTGTATATGTACGATAATAGGAAACTTTTTGCAAACTAAACATATAATTTTAATAGACCGACAGTCGGTCTGGTGGGAAGGAGAACTTGAATGCGAATTGTAAAGGAGTATGAGGAGCGTAGAAAGGAAATTTTAGAAACAGCTGAGCGTTTGTTTCTTACGAAAGGTTATACGAAAACAACCGTGAATGATATTTTAAAAGAAATTGGTATAGCAAAGGGGACGTTTTATCATTATTTTAAGTCGAAGGAGGAAGTAATGGATGAAATCATTATGAGGATTATTAAAGAGGATGTCACTAAGGCGAAAAGGATTGTCTCCAATCCCGATATCCCCGTTTTAGATAAGTTATTTAAAATTTTAATGGAACAATCACCAAAATCAGGAGATGTAAAAGAAAAAATGATCCAACAATTCCATCAACCAAATAATGCAGAAATGCATCAGAAAAGTTTAGTGCAATCCATTATACATTTATCTCCTGTATTAACGGAAGTTTTAGAGCAAGGAATAGAAGAAGGCATATTTTATACTCCATACCCACAAGAAACAATTGAATTATTACTCTCTTCAGCACAAGTCATATTTGATGATGGTTTATTCCAGTGGAAAACGGAAGAAATGATGAGAAGAGCTAAGGCTTATATTAAAATGATGGAAGTATCTGTTGGAGCGAAAGAAGGGTCCTTTAATTATATGATCGAGGTTTTAATGAAACAGAAATAGCTTTTTTCTGTTTGGGTATTATAGACCGGCAGTCGGTCTATGCTAAATGAAGGATGTGATGAGGATGCCAGCAAGTATTCAATCTTCCTTGAAAGATTTTCACTTAATGGTAAGTGGTCAAATTATTACTATTTTAGGTTCAACACTATTACGTTTTGCACTGTCTTTATATGTGCTAGATATAACAGGACGTGCCGATATATTTGCAGGGTTATATGCCGTAACGAGTATCCCGTTTTTGTTAGCTCCTCTTGGCGGAGCGATAGCAGATCGTTTCAACCGCCGTAATGTAATGGTCATTTTGGATTTTATAAACGCTGCTATTGTATTAAGTTTTATAGTTTTGTTATTAACTGAATCGATATCTATTTTATTGATTGGAACAATTATGTTTTTACTAGCAGTCGTTAGTGCAATGTACGCACCAGTTGTTATGGCAAGTATTCCGCAATTAGTTCCAGAGAAAAAGTTAGAACAAGCAAACGGTATCATAAATGGTGTGCAAGCATTATCTAATATAGTTGCTCCTGTATTAGGAGGAATATTGTATGGCATAATTGGTTTGAAAATGCTCGTAATAACAAGTTGTCTTGCTTTCTTTTTATCTGCGATTTTAGAAATGTTTATTACAATGCCATTTATAAAAAGAATACAGGAAGGCCATATCGTACCTACACTTGTAAAAGATATGAAAGAAGGTTTTCTTTATGTTTTAAAGCAACCTTTTATTTTGAAGGCTATGTTACTTGCAGCTTTACTAAACTTAATTTTGACACCGTTATTTGTTGTCGGAGGACCTATTATGTTACGAGTAACTATGCAGAGTAGCGATATGATGTATGGAATTGGAATGGGATTAATTGATTTTGCAACCATATTAGGGGCATTGTCAATCGGTTTCTTTGCTAAAAAGTTACAGATGAAAAGATTATATAATTGGATGTTTATCATAGCTTTATTAGTAATACCAGTGGCACTATCAGTTACACCGTTTACTCTTAATTTAGGATACTATCCACCATTTATCCTCTTTATACTTTCTTCTCTTCTAATCGCAATGATTATGACAATTGTATCCATCTATGTGATTACTGTAGTCCAAAAGAAAACACCAAATGAAAATCTAGGAAAAGTAATGGCAATTATAACAGCGGTATCTCAATGTATGGCACCAATTGGGCAAGTCGTATATGGTTTTATGTTTGAAGGATTCAGTACGAAAATTTATTTACCTATATTAGCTATTAGTTTCATAATGATAATAATAGCGGTGGTGACGAAGAAAATATTAAGAAATGAAGGGAACTAGCTTCATATGCTTAGAGTATTAGCGAAACCCAATCCTAATCAATTCTTCATCATTTATTTCAATTACGAATCTATATTCTTTGTCTAATAGCCAGTAATAAAAACTGACTGCATCAACGTCAACTAGTGATTGGAATACTTTATCAAGATTTGTACTTACTACAGGGATTTCATAGTTATCCCATATTATAAAAATCTGTTCGTCAAAATCTAGTTGGTTTGCTCTAATAAGGGAAATTAGTTGTTCTTTGTTCGAAGCTATGAATTGATTATCTATCTGTTCCCAATATATTCTTCCCGAGACAGTTATAGGAAATGAATTAATTAAAATAGTAGCAATCTGCTGGCTTTTTTCTTGGGAGAAAATGAGAGTTTCGTTTCCTAGGGATTCAAGGCATTCACTAAACAAAGGGTTTGTGTCATTGTTGTTTTTGGTTTTCAGTGCTCTTAACTTTTGTCGCAATTTCCATTGTCTTGACGATCTATCATCCATTTTTAACATTCCTTATACAATTATTTAAGAATGAGTATAGCATATAAGGGAAGTCTTTATGAAAAGGAACTTTTTAAATATAAATTAAACAAAAGCGTTATTTGAAAAAAAAGCCTTTTAAGGAAAGATAAGAGGCCATCAAAAAATATAACAACATAAAAAAACATATTATGTTTATACAATTTGAAAAGTTGATGGAAATAATAAAATGTATAAAATTCTTATAAAAAAAGCCCTAGGATTAGGGGATCTAGGGCTTCCTCTGTTGGTATATCTCACACGACATTATAAAAAGAAAAGAACTTAATGAAGATAACACATGAATGTTTCGTAAATGTATCAAAAAAAGTGAACAAAAGCGTTATTTTAAGGAGCATGATATATCATCAAGGGCTTTATAAATATAACTATACATTCGGTAAAAGAGATATCTTGGATTGTATTTTTGTTTCCAGTTCATAATAAGTCCCCCTTATACAAATAGTTTAATTATATTATACAGTTATTAATGCGAATGTTAAGAAACCTTGATATGAATTAAGGTGAATTTAAACAAGTTACAACGAACAGTGGACCTAAGGGATAGAAGAGAAAATAAAGGATGTTTGTCTTCGGCATAAATTACGATATGGATATCGAAGAGTGACCGCAACTCTTCGGAAAATGGGGCTGTGTGTAAATCATAAAAAAGTATTATGAATCATGAGGCAAAATCAGATTCTCTCAAAAGTTGGTCGAAAGAAAAAGAAATATATCAGTGGTGCGGAGCCAGTAGTAGCCCCTCATCGATTGGAACGCCAATTCGATGCATCCGCACCAAATGAAAGGTGGTTTAGGTATTTTGATAGGTGTCCCGTTTTCGGGGTTCACTTCAAAATGTAGGAGTTTTTTCTTTGTTTGAAAGTTCAAAAAGATATATAATAATTTTCTGACTATTAATTTATGGAGGGGTGTTAATGAAAAATGAAACGTTACACACACAAGAAGACATTTTAAAAATGCTTGATTCATTATTAAGACCTGCAGAACCATTTTGGAATGAATTTTATGAGAATAGAGAAAAGGATGTTCCATTTTTTGAAAATGTTCCAGATGAGAACCTAGTTTCGTATATACAAAAAGAGAGAGTTTCAAAAGGGAAAGTATTAGAACTTGGGTGTGGTCCAGGTAGAAATGCCATTTATTTAGCGACTCAAGGATTTGATGTAACAGCAGTGGATTTATCTGTAGAAGGCATTAATTGGGCTAAAGAAAGGGCATTGGCAAAAGAGGTAGCAATTCATTTTATTTGTGATTCAATTTTTAATTTAGAGGTTCAAAACGAATTTGATTTTGTATACGATTCGGGCTGTTTGCATCACATTCCACCGCATAGAAGAATAAATTATGTGGATTTAATTAAAAACTCATTAAAATCGGGTGGTTATTTCGGATTAACATGTTTTGCGGCAGGTGATTTAGATGAGCGAAATGGATCGGAAATAACAGATTGGGACGTATATAGAGGGTGGAGTCTACAAGGGGGTCTTGCATACTCGGAAGAAAAGTTAAGAGAGATATTTAAAGAATTTGAGGTAATTGAGATTAGAAGAATGAAACAAATGAAACAACCGAAAGAAATGTTTGGAGAATCATTTCTTTGGACAGCATTATTTAAGAAGAAATAATAAAGTAGATAATTGACAAACTCATCGTTTTTATAGACAATATATTAAAAGGAACGTACGTTTGGTTTTGTTGGCGTATGTTTTACATAAATACATAACAAGGGGCTGTCTCCATATGAGTAACGCAAATCAAAAAATTACTACGTTTTTAATGTTTGAGGGCAAAGCTGAGGAAGCAATGAATTTTTATACGTCACTATTTGATCAATCAGAAATTGTAAGTATTTCTCGCTACGATGAAAATGGACCTGGTAAAGAGGGAACTGTAATTCATGCAACTTTTACGCTAAATGGCCAAGAGTTTATGTGTATTGATAGTTATGTAAATCATAATTTTACATTCACTCCAGCTATGTCTCTTTATGTAACTTGTGAGACAGAAGAAGAAATTGAAACGGTCTTTCATAAACTAGCGCAGGATGGAGCGATTCTTATGCCTTTAGGTTCTTATCCGTTTAGTAAAAAGTTTGGCTGGTTAAATGATAAGTATGGTGTATCTTGGCAGTTAACTCTTGCTGAATAAAAAAGAAAAAGCGTAGCTTATTTGTTTGTAAAAGATGTTCATCTTGTATGGAATGAAGTTTCTAGGGTTTTAAAGAATAAGGGTATTCTTATTGCTGGATTTACAAATCCGTTACTATGGATTTTTGATGATAACCAAGAGCAAAAAGGTATTCTTGATGTTAAACATTCAATTCCTTCATCAACATTGGATTATTTACCAGAGGATGAAGTTCAAGATTACATCGATTCAAATCAAACAATAGAATATGCGCATACTTTAGAAGACCAAATCCAAGGCCAAATTGAAGCTGGTTTTGCTATAACAGGTTTTTATGAGGATGATTTTGGTGGAACAAGGATATTAGATAAGCATATTAAAACATTTATTGCGACAAAAGCTATAAAGTTAAAGATGGATTAAGAATTTTTGCTTGTCGCACGGGGCGTTAGTCGAAGAACGCTCTTAAAATAGAAAAGGATGGTGCTTTCCATCCTTTTCCTTATGTATTTTGAGTGTCGAAACTATTCTGAAAACAAGTTTTACACTACCAATTGTATAATTAGGTTATACTTTTATATTAAGAATTTTGCTGACCAAATCTTTTCCCGAGTTTAGCTAACAATTCAGGTTGATCGCTTTGGCTCATTATAACTTCAATAAAGATAAGGTGATTCTTATTAAAAGTTATATTTGTTAAGACTTCTGCTAATTCTGATTCATTTTCTACTTTAAATGTTAGACTTTTTTCTTCTGCCCCAAATACCATTGATAGTTTATTGTAATCCCACATTTGTATATCATTATAAGGTTGGTTTTGGCCGTGAATGGCACGTTCAACAGTGTATCCGTTGTTATTGATTAAAAATATAATCGGTTTTAAATTATGACGTAGTACAGTTGATAACTCTTGGGCAGTTACTTGGAAAGAACCGTCACCAATAATTAAAATGTTGCGCCGTGATAAATTGGCGAGCTGTGTACCAAGTAGAGCAGGCAGTGTATAGCCGATAGATCCCCATAACGGTTGTCCTACATATGCAGTGTCATTAGGTAGAGGGATAGCAGCACTACCAAAGAAAGGTGTTCCTTGCTCTACAATTAAGACGTCGTTTTCTTGTAAGAAATGGTACATTTGCTGCCAAAAACGTTTTTGTGTGACCATTTGTGCTTTTGGAATGAACTCTTCAGTAAAAGGTGATGATTCTAAAATAAATGGCTTAACGTCAAGGGTATCTTTATTACGATGCTCAATTGAATCACTTAAATGTTGTAAAACATCCTGCATTACAACTGGACCGTATTTTTTATCTATAATTTTCACAGTGTAGGGATGGATTTCTATAACTTGTTCTTTTGTAAAACCTTGTGTGAAGCCGCCTGTAATAGTATCAGTTAACTTCACACCAATACTAATAATACAATCCACTTTAAATTTTCATGTGGTACTACATCATCTAAAAAGCAAGATTATAATCACCAGGAACCCCGAATGTATGTTCAATTCCTAAGTCGTGTAGTCTATCCAATAAATATGTACTTACAGTATATTGTTTTTTCAAATGAATCATCTCCTAATTATGCAATGAATGTTTCAATAGACTGAACAAGTTCTAATGCGTTGATTAAAATATTCATTACTAGATTGTGGTATAATTTACATACAGGGGGAAAGTAGATGACACAACATAAAGAAGAACAGATGAATGAGGCATTAGCATTATTTTATTTTGCATATAAAACATTTACTGAAAAGCCAGATGAAATTATAAAAGAATATGGCATTCAACGAGTACATCATCGAATTTTATTTTTTATCGCACGTTTTCCAGGGATAAGTGTAAATGAGTTATTATCACTATTAGAAATAAGTAAACAAGCGCTCCACGGACCGCTACGTCAACTTGTGGAAAAGGGCTTAATTGAGAGTAATGAAGCTATGCATGATCGACGTGTGAAACAGTTGTCTTTAACAGAAAAAGGTACAGATTTAGAGAAAAAACTGAGTGATGTACAAAGACAACAAATGGGTGCTATTTTTTCAAAATTTGGTGAATCATGTGAGGACAATTGGCACCAAGTTATGAATGAAATGGCAAATAGCCGATCAGGTTTTGATGCTTGGATATCGAAACGTGAAATACCAGTCGATCAAAAATAATGAAAAAACTTCTGTTTTTATCGTTTGAAAAAGAACAAATTTTATCCATACATTTGGCAACTATCGATTAGTCATAGAGTGAATGGATAAAAAGATACATTACTAGATACTTTATACGTGTACGCAATGGAACAATAAAATTCACATTTCCGAAAGGGGAATTATAATGATAAAACTTGTACTTATTCGTCACGGACAAAGCTTATGGAATCTTGAAAATCGCTTTACTGGATGGACAGATGTTGATCTATCAGAGAATGGATTAAGTGAAGCGAGAGAAGCAGGAGCAATATTAAAGAAAAACGGATATACTTTTGATGTGGCTTATACATCAGTATTAAAACGCGCAATTCGGACGTTATGGATTGTACTTCATGAGATGGATCTTACTTGGGTTCCAATACATAAATCTTGGAAGCTAAATGAAAGACATTATGGTGCATTGCAAGGGCTGAATAAAGATGAAACTGCACAAAAATATGGTGAGGAGCAAGTTCATATTTGGAGAAGAAGTGTTGATGTAAGACCACCGGCTCTTACTGAAGACGATCCTCGATATGAAGCGACCGATCCAAGATATAAAACACTCAAAAAAGGTGAATTTCCATTAACTGAATGTTTAGAGGATACGGAGAAGAGAGTACTTGCTTATTGGCATTCAGAAATTGCGCCGACATTAAAAAGTGGTAACAAAGTAATTATTTCATCACACGGTAACACAATTCGCTCGCTAGTAAAATATTTAGACAACCTTTCAAGTGATGGTGTAGTTTCATTAAATATTCCCACTAGCATTCCGCTTGTTTATGAATTAGACGAAAACTTACGTCCGATTCGTCATTATTATTTAAGTATGGATGGAGAAGTACCTGAAGGGGAAATTCCGAAACATATTTCTTTTTAATACGAAAATTTGAAATGAATGCTTGTCTACATATACAATATAGACTCATGGTAAAGTGAAATTTTAATCAGTGGGGGTCTTACTGCCCACAAATAACAGGATAAAAGACGTGGTACTTTCTAATATATATGCGATGTAGCTAATTTTAGAAGCTTGTCCACGTCTTTTGTCATAAAGAGAGCAGCTTGCGCATGTAATGATATCGTGAGTAGTTTTTGAATGGAGGGTGATGTGATTAATGATCTCTAACATTCGAATTGGCTTATTTGTTTTAGCGATTGTCTTTGTAGTCCTTGTTTTCTTTTATTGGAAAAATGAGGAGTTGTACGAGGAGAAAAAGCAACGTATTAGAAAGACTTGGTATGGTTTGTTTATCATATCTGTCACCGTGTATTTCATGATAAAAGGAATTGATTTAACCCTCTGGAAAAATCTTTTAATGTTTACTGCAATGGCTATTTTTGTTGATATTGCGTTCATTTTAACACCTAATATTTCTGAAATATGGGGTGCGAAATTTAGCGATATTGGCAAGACAGTTCAATCAATAAAACGATCATTAATTGCATCTAAAGCGAGAGGAGAAATATACACGACAATTATTCAAAATGTTAATCCAGCAGTATTCGGTACGATGGAATGGCATACGGAAGAGGAATATACAAAGAGCTTAAATGCATTTTTAGATTCATATGGGGAAAAGATTGGCGCGAAAATTGTTGTTTTTGAAGCTGCGAAAGAGTTAAATACAAACTTTCGTGGTATTCGCTCGCAATTTAGTATTATCGTTCCGTTAGAACATATCGAGCAATTGAATGAGCAGAAAGCGGTGCAAGTAGAAAATGTCGGGATTATACCAGCAAAAATAGTAAGTGACGTTTTCATTGTTATTGATGGAAAGAAAAATAACCTGCAAGATCGGGATTTTGAAAATGTATATAATTTAACAATACATCATAGTTATTTTAGTAAATAAGGACAGAATCTTTTTCTGTCCTTTTCTTCTATACATAAATTAAAAACAAAATCCGACAAAGTTGAATAAAATTGGACAATCATTCCTACACTAGCATGTAGAGGTGATTGTAGTGGTAAAAGATTATGACAATGATTTTTTTAAAGAAGGTAACGAAGATACAACAGATTTCTCTTTAATAAAAGGAGATACGTTGCAGCAAGTAGAAGAATTAGAAGAAGAATTAAAAAGAAAATCATAAGTGTACACTCTTTTTACATTTGCTATATAATATAAATAAAAGGTTGTATCTTTTTGAAAAGGGGGAGAAGAGATGGCTGAAGTCAATGTGCAAAAGTCTTCGTTTTTTAAAGAAAAAAAAGAAGAATCCAATACAGATTTCTCTCTTGTGAAAGGTGCATTAACGGAGAATATAAATCGGTTAGAGAAACTGATGAATAATAGTAGTTCAAAATATATACAGGTGAAAAGAACAAAAGAAAATGCATAGAGCATTTTCTTTTGTTTTTTTATTTAATAGTAAACTTATCTTTTACTTTATTAGGTAAATCTGTTTTCTGAATTTCTTCATAAGACTTTACTTCAATTGATGATATTTCATTTTTGCTATTATCATCTTGATCTACATAAAGGCGTAAAAACGCGTCTTCATTTAATTTATGATTGTTTTCTTTTTTTGTACTTCTAAATGTAATTTGTTTTTTGGCTCCATCTTCATCATATGCGGGCAGCGTATAGTTTCGTAAGTTTCTACCATCTACTTTTTCGATAGTTCCTTCGCCTTTTATCTGCATGTAATATACATCTTTACCAATTCTATTTAGTGACGCTCTCTCACAGCCAATAGTAAAACTAAAAAATAATAAACATAGTGTAATAATTGCTAAAAACTTTTTCATTTTCTTTATCTCCTTTAATGTGTTTCTTTAAAAAGTATACGACTATTATTAAATGAGAAAAATCGATGTAGATTACAACGCCCTTACAATGTTGTAAGAGTGTTGTACATAAAATGAACAATAAAAGTTAAAAGAAAGATAAAATAATGAATCATGGTATAATGATATGAGACTTACATATTATTTTTTCATTTTGAGAGGAGCTTGAAAAATGTATTCTACTTTAGAACAATTAACAAAGCACCCTGTATTTTTTCATTTTGCAGAAATTTCAAAGATTCCTAGAGGATCAGGTAATGAAAAGGAAATTAGTGATTATTTAGTGGGCTTTGCAAAAGAGCGTAACTTAGAAGTCATTCAAGATGAAGCATTAAATGTCATTATTAAAAAAGAAGCAACAGCTGGTTATGAAAATGTACCAGCTATTATTATTCAAGGTCATATGGATATGGTTTGCGAAAAAAATCAAGCAACAGTACATGATTTTGAAAAAGATCCAATTGAATTACGAATCATTGGGGACATGTTATATGCAAATCAAACAACTTTAGGTGCTGATAATGGTATTGCAGTTGCGTATGCATTAGCTTTATTAGATTCAAAAGAAATTCCGCATCCAGCACTTGAAGTCGTTATCACTACTGAAGAAGAAACGACAATGGGCGGGGCTTTTGCTATTGATCCAAATCATTTTGAAGGAAAGATATTTATAAATATTGATTCTGAAGAAGATCATAAATTACTTGTAAGTAGTGCAGGTGGTGCGAAAGCTGTTGAAACAATTCAAGTAATTTGGGATGAAACGCCAGCGAATATGGATGCATACCGTCTATATGTTGGTGGTCTAAAAGGCGGCCATTCTGGTATGGAAATTGATAAACAACGCGGTAATGCGAACAAAGTATTAGGACGAGTATTACGTGATTTATCAGTACATACGGAGTTTTACATAAGTGAAGTTCACGGCGGATTAAAAACGAATGCAATTCCGCGTGAAAGTGTAGCTACAATTTTAATTCGTACAGAAGATGTAGGACAAGTAGAAGAAAAACTAGAATCATGGACACGTGTATTACAAGAAGAAATGCGTGCTGTTGATCCAGATGTTCATGTTACACTGACAAAATTGGATGAAAAAGTTGAAAAAGTATTTGCTAAAGAGACACAAAAGCAGCTTATTTCATCATTATTCTTAATTCCGAATGGCATTCAAAGTATGAGCATGGATATTAAAGGTCTTGTAGAAAGCTCAACAAATTTAGGCGTTATTGAAACGTTGCAAGATGAAATTAAATTACGTAACGAAGTGCGAAGTTCTGTAAGTAGTTTAAAACAACATGTTGCAGAAGAAATCAAATATATTGCTGAATTAGTTGGTGCTACATTTGAAATAGAGTCAGAGTATCCAGAATGGCCATACAATCCAAACTCACAAATTCGTAATTTATTTGAAAAAGTACATCAAGAAAAATACAATAAAGAAATTGAAATCTTCGCTGTACATGCGGGGATTGAGTGTAGCGCATTCGTTCAAAAGATGCCTGAATTAGATGCAATTTCATTCGGACCAGACATTTTCAACGTCCACACTCCAGATGAACATATCAGTATTTCTTCTGTAGTGAATAACTGGGGATTCTTCATTGATGTAATGAAGGGTACGAAAGAATTAGCTAAGTAATAACGACGAAATAAAAAGGAGCCTATAAAAATTTATAGGCTCCTTTTTTGTATTGGAATTTATCAAGCTATTTGCCGGGCAGCCCGATTGGTTTAAATAATAATCAGTGGGGGATGAATAAAACCACTACTGATTAAAGGTTCACTTTATGAGAAGTCATTTTTCGTTAGTATGTAATATTAAGCTTGAACAATTAATAAGGATGAATTGTTGATGTTTTTTAGTACTGATGAAGGGGTGGAGAAATGAAGGAAAGAAAGCATTTTATTGTTTGTATGTTTTTATTGTTTTTCACATTTAGTTTTATTGGTGTTCAGAAAATAATAGCAGAAGAAGTTGAATTTTCAGGAACAACAGCTCCATTGAATGTAAATGTTAGAGAGGCAAAAAGTTTAAATGCAAATATTGTAGATGTGATTCCCGGAAATACAAAAGTATCTTTTAAAGGATGGGAGTATGGTGAAACGGTTAAAGATTATTGGACAGGAAATTTAGATAATCGTTGGTTTTATTATTTTAAAGATGGAAAAAAAGTATATGTAACGTCAGCGTATATTAATGGAAATCCTCCAAATACATCAATAGATCGTAAATTATCTGTACCTAACATATTACAAGAAAGGTCAAATTGGTGTTGGGCAGGCACTTCGGTTTCAGTTTTAAATTATTTTGGGAAAACTCCTTCACAAGATCAGTACGTTAGGTATGTTAAGGGTGGATCATATAATAATCCTGCAACTTCACGTGAAATACAATATGGATTATCCGGATATGGGGTTAGCTCAGCTATAAGTTCTGGAGCAAAATCGTATGATTGGTTCAAAAGTCAAATTAATAGTAATCAGCCGATGATTGCACTCATTATGTGGCAAAATGGAGCTAACATCGGACACTTTCTAGTACTTGATGGATTTTATAAAGGGACAAATGGAACAGATTATATAACGTACATGGACCCTTGGTATGGTGATCATTATAATCATAATTTCAGTACGTTCCATAACAATAATAATTTTTGGTGGAGTGAAACTGTTTATAATATCCATGCAAACTAATAATATTAAAAGCGGGGGTTCATAAATGGGAAAACTACTTAAGCTTGTGATACCGTGCATGTGCTTAATGACCGTTATTATTTTCGCTAGTAAAATTAGTTATGCATCAAAAAATAAAAGTGAATCAGTACAATCGATCGCATTAAAAGATTATCAATATAGTAAGGGAAGTTCTTCTGAAAATTTAAGTTTTGAAAAAATAACAACATCTCCATTTTCGTTACCAATCTATGAAACAATTTCAGCACAGCAAATTTTAAATAGCTCTGAATTTAAGCATTTACTATTACCAACAAATGAAAAGCTATGGTTTATTATGAAGGGTGAGCAGCCAGAAGGACTAATTGTTGCGAATGATATTGAACCGATTCGAACGGGCGGAGAAAATAAAAGTAAAGATTTATATGGATTATATAAAGCAATAAAAAATAATACAAATGAAACAAAAGATATTAGTTATTTCGAATTTGAAGGGCAAGGAATATTGGTAGTAAATCAAAATAATGATCAAGAAATATACCTTAGTAAAGGTGCCGCTGCCATATTAAAACTTCCTGCTGGTCAAAAAGTATTGAGCAGTGAAGTAATACAGAAAATGAAAGAGAGAATTGTAACTGGTTTTGAATAGTGAGAATGTCTGATTTTTTTTTGTTTATACAAGGTTGAATAGGGAACAGGATTAATGGTAGCATTAGGGCATCTTTACTGTTTGAAACCTAGTAGTGTATATAAAAAGGTTAGAGAAGTTAATTCTCTAACCTTTTTATATTAATGTCTGAAATTTAAAAAGTGATGGAGTAAACCAAATAATAAAAGTATGTCTGCTCTTATATTTTTATTTGCAATTTAAACTCGTTATATTCCGCTATCTATTGTACAACCTTTTTACATAGTTGAATTTTTTTATTTGAAAATAAGGGTGCATCTATAAAACCATAATGATAAACTAAAATACCTAATTCCACTCTAGAATTAATATGCCATTTTTCTTTAATATGATTAATTATCGTTGAAATTCTTCGAGGGGTAACATATATTTTTTTGGAAATTTCTGCATCTGTATATCCTTTTGCTACATAAATAGCCACTTCTAACTCTCTTTCGGTCAACATTCTTTTCATAAAATACGCTCCTTCGAAATTATTTATATAAAAATCAAAAGAAACTATTAAAAGAAATAAAGGTGAAAAATCATATTTATTTTAATCCGGCTATTTGCGGGTAGTAAGACTTCCACCTCAAAATTTAGATGTGGCAAAGAAGTCGGACTCCCTGTAAAAGCCTGCCTGGAGTGGA
This sequence comes from Bacillus sp. M13(2017), assembly GCF_002218325.1. Lineage (NCBI taxonomy): Bacteria > Bacillati > Bacillota > Bacilli > Caryophanales > Bacillaceae > Bacillus > Bacillus sp. M13(2017). The sequence continues at coordinate 432,131 of NZ_KZ268501.1, forward strand.
CTAATAATCAGTGGGGGGATAAAACTCCCCTTAATTATTAGTGAACCATATTTTAATAATTTCTCGTATTGTGATACAAGTTTGTAAAAGAAACTATAAATCCATATAATTAGTAATTATAACTATATTAATTTTACATTACATTAAAAGTTGGAAAATATTCTTATACTCATAAAGTGTTACATTTGAGGGAGGAAATATGGAATTCTACAATCTTGGTATTATTATTAAAGAACTTAGAAAGAAAAAAAACATGTCACAATCTGAATTATGTCATGGAATATGTTCACAAAGTCAAATTAGTAAGATAGAAAAAGGTATTATTTATCCATCTAGCATATTGTTGTATCAATTATCTGAAAGACTTGGTATTGATCCAAATTATATATTTGCACTAACTAAAAATAAAAAAATAAAATATATTGAAAATGTAAAATGTGTAATGAGAGATTGTGTGAAACAAAAAGAATATAATGAGCTTTACGAAATAGTGAAAAAAGAGAAAAACGAAAATAATTTCCAATCAAAAGAAGATAAACAATTTCTATTATGGCATGAAGCGATTGCTATATATTATGTAAATGGAGCAACAATTAATGCTTTTGACATTTTAAATAGAGCACTAAAACAAACTTTAAGTAGTAGTAACTTTTTATCAGAGAAAGAAATAAGCATAATGAATTCAATCGCTATAATACATGCAGAAAATGAAGAGTATGAGAAAAGCATAAATATATTAAAACAAAGTTTAATTAATTTTAATAAGATAGAATTCCCTAGAGAAAAAGAAATCAAATTAAGACTCATTCATACGTTAACAAAATGTTTACACCTTGCAAATCAATATGAAGAAGCGATAAAGTATAGTGAAATAGGTATAAAATTAGCCATAAATATGAATACTTTATACTTATTAGGTGAATTATTCTTTGAAAAAGGTGCAATTTTATTAAAAGTTCAGCACTCTAATGAAGTTGGTTTAACATACATAAAAAAGGCATTATTTATATTTGAACTAACAGAGAGAAAACAATATATAAAAATGATCAAGGAAAAATATATTAAAAATCAAAAATAAACGAGAAAGAATTCTAACATAAACTATTCCTAATTGTTATTTATTCCTAAAAAAGTACTGTAATACGAACTATTCCTAATTGTTGTTTATTGCTAAAATAAATACCGTAATATTAGATAAATATAAAGGGTGGCATTTTATGAAATCAAGAGGAATTACTCGTAAAGCAGATAGTATGGGGCGTATTGTTATTCCAATGGAAATAAGACGGAGTTTAGGAATTGTAGAAAAAGATTCTCTTGAAATGTTTATAGAAGAGGAGCAGATTATTTTACGAAAATATCAATCTCCAAGAGCTTGTGCACTTACAGGAGATATTTCAGACAGCAATATTTCGTTAGCGAATGGGAAGATTATCGTAAGTCCAAACGGTATGGAACTGTTAATAAAGAAGTTACAGCAATATCTTTTAAAGTAAAAGGTAAGTAAGAACTTTAAAATAGAATATACTTGGAAAAAGTTCTCTATTCATTTAGGGGGCTTTTTTATTGTTATCAATAAAATTGAGAGGCCGTAGTTGGTTCAATGAAATACGGATTACCTTATGAATAGTCTGACTATTTTTTATAAAAAAACTATTTATTTACATTTTTTTGTTTCGTGTTATATTTTTAATGTTAACATAGTTGTATTGAAAATTCTGATTTTAAAATTAGGAAAACTTTAGAAAATGAAATACTCTTAATTGAATTGAAAATCATATAAACATAGTTTGAAAGTAAAGTATGAAAATGAATCAGATTTTCAAATTAAATTTGCCAAATCAATGGAGGTTCGTGGGGGAAATGTAACTAAGAAGAAATCTCTTATACTCCACGTTTTTTATTTGTAAATCGGTAATTCTAATAGCTCTGACGAAAAGTAAAGGAGTAAAAAAGAAGTGGATAGTTTGTTTAATAGAAGATAGGGTGTAAAAAATAAAACAACGGAGGTTTTATAATGAATAAAGGAATACTGCAGATTACGGAAATTGAAGAAATTACTATTCCTAATGTATTGAATGATAAAATGAAGAGTTTGATAGACAATGAATTGAAAACCCATAATCCCTATACTTGTGATCAAGAAATAGCAGCATATTTTTCAAAAGAGTGGCTTACTTGTTTGATTGAATACTCAATGGAAACTCCGAATTCAGATATAAAAAAACTACTACATATGATAAAAGTAGCGAATTGTGGTGGGAACGTACCGCCTACTCTTATTAAAAATACTCCATGTGATCCTATGGAAACCCTATTACCTGGAGAAAATCGCAAAGGTTTTAATTATGGTGAAGACGAAAACGATAGAATGAAAAAATATTTTTATGCAGAATGGGTGACATGGCTTTTTGCCACACTTTTTAATTATGATGCTTTAATTCATCCATCCGAACATGCAGGGAAAAATAGATTTCATCTCATTTCCCCTTTAAACAACGATGAAGTTTTGCGAAATGTCGGTGCAAGCACCGGTGGCGGGAACTTTTATCAACATAACGATGCCACAGTGTATACAGATATGAAAGACCAGTCAGATATTGAAGCGAGATTGAATACATTCAATACGAATTTAGAAATTGTATCAAATAGACTTAATAAATCCGTGGAACGAATAGTGTCTGAAATTACTTGTGGCAAATTTACTAGAGTTGATGCTCTTTTATTAAAAGGAGTGTTAAATTTAAAAACTCAAACTCATATTGGAACCCCAAAATTACTTCAAAAGCATCTTGAAGAAAATTTCTTCAATAAAGATGACATATTGGCGATAAGTAAAATGCCTATTGCTCATATCGCAGGAATGGCTGATGGTGAAATATCTGGATTTGTAGGGGAAATAAACCAAATTATATTTTTAGATGATAATGGTGATATTATTGCAACTTGTTTGAATGGAGCAGAAAATAGATTGATTTATGTGGGAGAAAGTGAAGAAGAAAAATTGAAATTTGACATGTTTTTAGAACTCTTACGAACAACGCCTACTTATAAGGTTCCACTTACATCTGAAGATTTATTAATTATACCAAATTCATACTATGGTAAACAAACAAATGTAACTCATGGTAGGGAAAGGTTATCTGGGGAAGAATATAAAATCCCGATTGGAAATAATAAATACGGAAGAAGAATTGTTTGCAGGCAATACGTTTCCAGCCGATTACGTGATCAGAAAGAAAGTTACTTTACAGATATTATTAACTAGTTTAAAGAGAGGAGGGACGATGGGGAGGTTTGGAGTATAATAGCTCAAGCCTTCCCATATTCTTTGTATGGATTTTACTATTGAATTACTCATATTACTATTTTTAGTAGCTGTAATAGCAGGGTGGATAGATACGATTGCTGGAGGCGGTGGTATGATAACTATCCCGATAATGTTATTAGTAGGTATGTCTCCTTCTGTAGCGATAGCAACTAATAAACTGCAAGGGAGTAGCGGAACTCTCATGGCGACAGTGTTTTTTATTAAGAAGAAAGAAATTAATCTTAAAGAAATGCGTTTGTCCATCTTAATGACCTTTTTTGGATCAGTTTTGGGTGGATGGCTTGTTTTACAGATACGAGCAGAATATCTAATTATGATATTACCTTTTTTACTTGTTTTTATTGGCATTTATTTTCTATTATCTCCAAATATAGCAAACGAAGATCGACCGAGAAAAATAAGTATGTTGTTGTTTGCGTTAACAGTGGCTCCGTTAGTGGGATTTTATGATGGTTTCTTCGGCCCAGGAACAGGTAGCTTGATTGCTTTAGCATTCATTCTTTTATGTGGATATAGTGCTACACGGGCAACTGCAAATGCTAAGATTTTGAATTTTACTAGTAATTTCGCTGCTTTGTTGTATTTTATTATTTTTGGCCAAATCGATTGGACAATTGGATTGATTATGATGCTTGGTCAAATTATAGGGTCATATATTGGGGCGAAGATGGTGCTTACAAAAGGGACGTCATTAATACGACCAATAGTGGTTATTGTTTGCTTTGTCATGGCAATTAAGATTTTTTTACAAAATATGAACTAAATGTAATGAATATAGTGTTTGTATCGAAGTTAGATTGTTTTCATGTTGTTATTGCAGTATTACACTGTTTAAGATGTGTTCAAAATTAAACAATTTGACTAGTGTAATGTATTGCGTTATGCTTTTTCTAGTATAAAAGAAAGGCTTGAAGATAATGATTCGTCGTTTGAGAAAGCTAAAAAATGTAGCAGTCGTAGTAAGCTTCTAAGTAAATTATAAAATCTACTATACTTAGAAGCGAGGAATAAAGTTATGAAGTATCCATTATTTAATCATTGGTCAGAAACAAAGTATATAAAAGATATAGTAACAAATCCACTCATTGAAGTAGGAGAGTACTCCTATTATTCAGGGTATTATAGTCATCAAAATTTTGAAGATGGCTGTGTAAGGTATTTGTGGGGAGATGCTAAGTCCCAAGCACTGTTCAATCCAATTGAACAGATGGGATGGCACCTTGACAAACTCATTATTGGGAATTATGTTTGCATTGCAAGTGGGGTAGTCATTTTAATGGGTGGTAATCATAATCATCACTCAGAATGGATTACAGTATATCCATTCGCTGAGCAAATTAAACAATCATATGAACCTAAGGGAGATACAGTCATTAAAAGTGATGCTTGGATTGGAATGAATGCTATAATAATGCCTGGCGTTACTATTGGTGAAGGTGCAATTGTTGCTGCAGGATCTGTCGTAAGTAAAGATGTTCCGCCGTATACAATAGTTGGTGGAAATCCTGCTAAGGAAATAAAGAAACGATTCACTGATACAGAAATAAACATGTTAATGGAAATGCGTTGGTTTGATTGGGATAGGAAATTGATTGAGAAGGCAATTCCGCTGTTATCTAGTCCATCCATCGAATCATTATTTGCTTTTTATAAAAATGAAGTGAAAAATAAATAAATCAGTTAGAAAAACTACATCCAGTATAGGGTGTAGTTTTTTATTTTTTGTAAATGTGGAACAAATGTATTATTTAGATTGTCTATTAACTGTAATCCTAAAAAATATGAAAGTGTGAATCATTTTGAAAAATATAAGGGGATTAAAAATAAGGATATGTGTGGAAATACAAAGTATTAGCGCACCTAAAAGTGTCGGATGAGATGGTCTATATGAAAGCGATTCTAACGTTTTATATGTATATACAATTTGAGAACACTGTCTATTTTTTTGCGGGATTATGTTAGAATAACGCTTTTTAAGTACAAAGAAATTGGAGGTAACAGAAGTGAAAGGTATGTTTTGCAAGAGAGTTATTGCAATAGTAACAGTGCTTACAATATTTTGTAGCATGGTCGTTACAATTGGAAGAGCAGCAGCGGAAACAGTTCCTGCTATAGACGTTGAAGCAGGATCAGCAATTTTAATAGAAGCAAATTCCGGAAAAATTTTATATGAAAAAAATGCAGATGAATCATTGGCAATTGCTAGTATGACAAAAATGATGAGCGAATACTTAGTTCATGAAGCGGTGGATAAAGGAAAACTTAAATGGGATCAAAAAGTTAAAATCTCTGAATATGCACATAAGATTTCGCAAGATCGTTCACTATCAAATGTTCCATTAGAAAATGGTGGCTCTTATACGGTAAAAGAGTTATATGAGGCAATGGCAATTTACTCTGCAAATGGTGCAACAATTGCTTTAGTTGAACAGATTGCTGGTAAAGAGGTCAATTTTGTAAAAATGATGAACGATAAGTCAAAAGAGTTTGGTATGAAAGATTATAAGCTTGTAAACTCTACCGGCTTAACAAATCAAGATTTAAAAGGATATCATCTAGAAGGGACAACTCTAGACGAGAAAAATAAAATGTCTGCAAGGGATTGTGCAATTTTAGCACAACGTCTTATTCAAGATTTCCCCCAAATATTAAATACAGCAAAAATTCCTAAAAAAACATTTCAAGAGGGTGGTAAATATCCAATTGATATGGCGAACTTTAATTGGATGTTAAAAGGTTTAATTAAGCAATATGAAGGTGTAGATGGTTTGAAAACAGGAACGACTCCAGAAGCGGGAGATTGTTTCACTGGTACAGTAGAAAGAAATGGTATGCGCCTAATTTCTGTAGTGATAAAAGCAAAATCTCATACGGCACGTTTTGATGAAACAAAGAAATTATACGATTATGGATTTGCGAATTTTGAAGTGAAGAATGTCTACGGAAAAGATTCAGTAGTAAAAGGGCATGAAACAGTTCGAGTAGCAAATGCAAAAGAAAAAGATGTAGTAGTTCAAATGAAACAAGCTGTTTCGCTTCCAATGCCGAAGGGCAACAAAGACATTTATAAAAAAGAATTTAAAGTATCGAATACGGAACAAGAAGCGCCTATTAAAAAAGGTGTAACAATTAGTAAAATGATTATCTCGTCTAAAGATAATACAGATCCTGGGTTCTTATCAGGTAATTCATTACAAATAGACCTTGTAACAAAATCTGATGTGGAACAAGCAAATTGGCTTACACGTTTTATACGTAAAACAGGATCTTTTTTTAGTGGTATGTGGGATCGTGCGATTGATATAGTAAAAAGCTAATTTTATAGGATACAACTAAATATTAGTTTGAAACAAAAGGTTTCAAAGCACTATAGATTCTTATGTGGATAGCTTGGAATGTCAGGGTGTAATTTTTTCTTCTTACTTTGTGCATTGCAATGACACTACTTTTTTCTATAGTTTTGTATCATTTAATCGAAAAGAAATGTATCAACTGGGCAAAACAAAGAACAACAATTTTTTTGAAAAAAAGTATAATTCCTAGGGAGATTTTATTTCTTTAGTAAATATACGAATATGACCGATTCCTTAGTATACTTGGGAATCGGTCAATTTTGGATTCTAAATGTAAATATAGTAAAGTGGAATATAATTGAAATCGAAAACCACTTAGAAATAACAATTACGGTGTGAGCTATTGTATAGTATAGATATATTTAACAATAAAGGGGGAATACATATGTGGAAGCGATTTGTAGCAATTGGTGATAGTTTTACAGAGGGGATAGGGGATGAAGTTGAGGGAATTGCATTAAAAAGCTGGGTAGATCATTTTGTTCAACTGTGTGAAAAAGATATAGAATATGCCAATTTTGCAAAGCGTGGGTTAGTAACTGAAGAAATTCGCCTGCAGCAATTAGAAAAGGCGTTAACTTTTAATCCAGATTTGGTTAGTCTCATTGCAGGGGCAAACGATGTTTTAAAAGGACGTTGGAATCATGATGCATATAAGAACGATATGGAATTTATGATAGATACATTAAGTAAAGCAGGGGCTGATATTATTATAGCAAACCTTCCTGATTTTACAGTTAGGCTTCCTTTTGCTTCTGAAAAAAAACAAGTAATAAAAGAACAATTATTAGAGGCAAATGAAGTTATACATTCACTGAGCAGAGAGTATAAGCTTCATCATGTTGATTTTTGGAATCATCATTTAGTTAATGACAATACGCTTTGGTCTAAGGATTTAATTCATCCAAACTCAAAAGGATATGTAAAAGTTGCTGAATTGATTTTTAGTAGTTTGCCTGTACAGAAGACAAAATAATAGTTTGTAATTTAACAAATATGATATTAATTGTATTTAAGCTATGTTTTTTAATAAATGGAAAGAACTAAACATTTAGCAAACAAAGCGTATCTACGATATATTTCTAAAGTAGTGTACAAATACAGAATTACAAGAAAAGATCACCTACGGAAATAGGTGATCTTTAAACATTCTTATACCTAAATTAATATATTAGATTACTAAATAAATTCGTACTACATAAAAATTAAGTTCTTTTATAGAAAAACTGATGATACATTAGCGTAAAATATATTATATCTTACAAGAGATTCATAACAACATTATATAATAATATAGTCAAATTATATTTTAGGGATTTATCCCGATTGTGTATAATGTGTAATTTTTTTGAAGCAGTAATGTCTAATAGATTAAATAGGTAGTAAATGTATAGGTTCAATACTATATGATTCAATCTTTGTTATGAGTGCATTAGTAATTGTTAGTATTATATTTTTAATATCTATTTTAGTTATTGGAATTAATTTGAATAGAAAATATGTAGGATAGAGAAAGGTACATATACTTTAATGTATATGTACCTTTTTATTTAGTAGGATTTATAGTCTCTATAAACTATTATGTTAATAAAATTAAAAAACTTTATTCTTAATATCCCTATGGTTAAAGCTATCTATAAAATGAAAATATAACTAAATAATAGTTTTGTTATGATTTGTGGATTTGGTTTTTTATCCGAATTTTCTGATTCAAATATTTCAACTTTATGAATATAGTAGGTGAAATATTTGTGTGATAGTATTTGAGATAGAAAAAAGCCAACTTTAAAAAGGATGTGAATTGAATGTGCAAACAACTGTAAATGGTTATATTAAGGTAATGTTTAACTAAGGTAAAGGTCTATTTTGTAACAGTTGATATAAAGACGAAGAAATAGGTGCACTCTTATTTATCAGACTATTTAAAATATGAGAAACCTTGAGATTAGTCTAGGTTTTGACGAAGTTAAATTCTAGATGAAATCTTTATAATGATTAATTAGGTTTAATAAAGGGGTACCTTATACGCAAAGGTGTTTATATTAGTAACCTAAGGAGCTTGCTTTTATGAAAACTACTGATTCAAAAGGCCTATTAGGAAATAGGGTTTATTTACAAGTTTTCTCTGCTTATTCATTGCTTATGCTTGGTGTTTTTATTGATATGTTAGCGATTATGACTATAGTTGGATTTGAATGGGAAGTAGATCCTACTATGATTGGATTGATTCCTGTTGCATACGCACTTCCAGGAATTATTTTTGGCTCATGGGCAGGTGTTATTGCAGATCGTTTTAGAAAAATTCCAATTATGATGTTCTGTAATCTAATGGTTGGTCTAATAACGATTGCTCTTTTATTTGTACAAGATATCCACTGGCTCTTAGTAGCATTAATGATTCGTTCCATTTTTATTGTTTTCTATTATCCTGCACAGCAAACACTAACAAGACAGATTGTATCCCCGGATTTGCTTACTAAAGCAGTAAGTATCAACGGAATAGTAGAGCAGGGTACCAAAATAGTAGGCCCGCTTATAGGGGGGATGTTGCTGAGTTGGTTTCAACCAGAGTTCTGCCTCATTATGAGAGCTATAAGTTGTTTATTAGCTACCTTAGTTCTGATACCCACAATAAAATTTAAAGAAACTATATCGAAAGAATTTGTTGAAAAGCAAAAACAAAGTACTTGGACCGCTTGGGTACAAGGATGGAGTTATGTGTTATCTAATCGGATAATATTATCAACTATGATTTTCGTTACAATAGCCATGGCAGTATTACAATTAGTAGACTCACAATTTCCAACTTTATTTAAGAGCTTATTCCCACATGATAAAAGTAAAATGGGATATATCATTTCTATTATTGGTCTTGGCGGAATACTTGGTGCATTACTAACTCAGAAATTAAAACAATTTCAATATGGCTGGGTAGTATGTGGAGGTATGGTTTTAATGGGAATTGGTTTTGGCGGGATCGGTTTGATAACGCCCAGTACGGTCTTCGTTTTGGCCTACTTAATTAGTTTTATCGCTGGTATTGGAAGTGGGCTGATGCTTGTATCTAATCAAGTCATTTTACAAATAGAATCCGATCAAGATCAAGTAGGAAGAGTATTTGGTATTCAAAGCAGTTTAACAAACGCAGTTCTAATTATTTCTCCTGCTATGAGTGGCCCATTAGTGCATTTGTTTGGAGTAACTCAACTCTATGTTTATGGAGGGGTTGGGCTTGTTATTATTGGAGTAATTGGAGTTTCACTGCAGAAATATTTATGGGCTAAACATAAACACGAACCTATAAGAGCAAATAATTTTTGAAGGGGAGATTTTTATGACCAATGAGGAATGTTATCCATTAAGCCATCCGCAGCGAAGAATATGGTATACAGAAGTTATTCATTCTGATAAAGGAATATGTAATTTAAGATTTTTATTTAAACTTCATCGGAAAATGAATTATTCAAAATTAAACCAAGTTGTGAATCGCGTTATCAGTGAAAATGACGGTCTGTGCATTAGGTTAAAAGAAAATGGGCATCAGGAACCAAAACAATATTTTATTAAACATGAAGAACAAGAATTTGAGTTTTTTGATTTCAGTAATGTGGAGAATACAAATTTGCTTGAGGAATGGATTGAGCAGAAAACAAAAGAAACGTTTACATTATTTAATTCAAATTTATACTATTTCGCTTTAATAAAATTAAACGATAATGAATGTGCAGTCTTTGGAAATGTTCATCATATTATTATGGATGGTTTATCAATTCAAATATTTACTGAGCAAATTGCAAAATATTATTATGAAATGCATAACGAGAATGAGGAAGGCGAAATTAAAAATTCATATGTTCAATTCCTGACTAATGAACAAACATACTTGAATAGTAGTCGCTTTCAAAAAGATCAAAAATTCTGGTTAGAGGAATTTAAAACACTGCCATCTGTGACTGGATTGAAGCCCTATAATACGTACCAAGTTAGTACCAAAGCATCACGTGAGACATTTATATTAACGGAGCATTTGAAGAGAAAGATAGAAAAATTTTCTGAAGATTACAAAATTAGTTTATACACTTTTTTTGTTGCTGCTTTCTCGTTGTCCATGTATCGGTGGACTTTATCGCTTGATATTGGTTTAGGAATGGCTTACGGCAACCGTATGACTAAAATGGAACGAAAATTGATTGGAATGATGGTGAGTACAGTTCCTTTAAGAATGGATATTGATCCAGAAGAAGAAGTACTTTCATTTATTAGTAGGGTGTCCAGAAAACAAAGCAAATTATTGAGACACCAGAAATATCCATTTGATTTGTTGTTAAAGCAGATTAATAAAGAGAATAATAGTAATGTGAGACTTTTCGGAACTACGATTGATTATAGGGATCGCGATGAAAGTGGTGACTCACTATGGATTCCAAACCATGAAGAGGTACAAGATTTTGCAGTGCATATTGAAAATCTAATTGATATTGACTCTTTACATGTACATATTGATTATCGTGAGGAGCTATTTTCTAAGGAAGAGATAAAACGGTTTTTTAACGTGATGTTAGCGATAATGGAAAACACTTTTGAAAAACCAAAGCAGAAGGTAGCTGAAATCGAAATCATTTCTGATGAAGATAAAAGAAAAAGTTTAGTTGAGTTCAACAATCCTAAGCTGGATTTCCCATCTCAAGTAACTATTCATGAATTGTTCGAACAGCAAGCGTTGAACTATCCAAGCGATATTGCAGTTACGTATGGCAAAGAAAAAGTTACTTATAGGGAACTTAATGAACGCGCAAATCAGTTAGCTCATTATTTGCAGAAAAAGGGAATAAGACCTGATACTTTAGTTGGACTGTGTGTTGAACGTTCCCTCGAAATGATTGTAGGTATTTTAGGAATTTTGAAGGCTGGTGGGGCTTATGTTCCACTTGATCCAACATATCCAGAGCAGCGACTTCAATATATTCTAGAAGATGCTAGCATTCAGTTATTCGTAACGCAAGAAAGTTTAAAAGAATTGAAATGTTTACCAGAAAATGTTAAGTCGATTTTCCTGGATCGTGATCAAGATGAGATTGGGAAAGAAAGTAAGACTTTGCCTGTTTCTGATGTCGGTCCCAAAAATCTGGCATATGTAATCTATACTTCGGGATCAACGGGAAATCCAAAGGGCGTTATGATAGAGCATCACAATGTCATTCGGTTATTTAAATCGACGGATTGTTGGTATCAATTTAATGAAAAAGATACTTGGACGCTTTTTCATTCGTATGCATTTGATTTCTCAGTATGGGAAATTTGGGGAGCATTGTTATATGGTGGAAAATTAGTTGTTGTTCCGTACTGGATTAGTCGATCACCTAAGGATTTTTATCAATTATTGGTGGAGGAAGAAGTCACAGTTCTAAATCAGACACCTTCCGCATTTCGACAATTAATACGAGTGTGTGAACAAGAAGATAAGAATAAAAATTTGCAGCTGCGTTACGTAATATTTGGCGGAGAAGCGTTAGAACCTATTAGCTTGTTACCGTGGTTTAAAAGGTATGGGGAGAAAAAACCACAGTTAATTAATATGTATGGAATTACAGAAACTACAGTTCATGTTACATATTATCCAATTACTTTAGATGATGTGCAGCATGCTTCAAGAAGTAATATTGGAAAGCGGATTCCCGATTTAGAAGTGTATATACTAGATGCTTATCAACAACCTGTTCCTATAGGTGTTGATGGTGAACTTTATATTGGTGGAGCAGGATTGGCACGTGGGTATTTAAATAGACCTGAATTAACAGCAGAGCGTTTTATATCTCATCCATTTAGTAGTGATCCGAAAGCAAGATTATACCGGACAGGAGACTTAGCGAGGTATTTGCCAGATGGGAATCTAGATTATCGTGGAAGAATTGATCATCAGGTTAAAATACGTGGTTTCAGAATTGAGATTGGGGAAATTGAGTCTACTTTACATACATATGCATATGTAAAAGAGGCAGTTGTAATTGTAAGAGAAGATCAGCCGGGTGATAAAAGATTAGTAGCATATGTTGTAGGAGATGGAAATGTAGATGCGTGGAGAGAGTATCTTAAAGCGAAACTACCAAGTTATATGGTTCCTGCGGGATTTGTGGCGATGGAAGCTATTCCACTTACAGCTAACGGTAAAGTTGATCGTGAGGCCTTACCTATGCCGGAGGAAACGCAGATTAATAGTGAATGTGTTGGCCCTCGGAATAGTAACGAACAGATACTAACTACCATTTGGAAGAGAGTATTAGGTGTTAAAAAGGTGGGAATCTATGATAATTTCTTTGAAATTGGTGGCGACTCGATTCTCAGTATTCAAATCATATCTCAAGCAAGTCAAGTGGGGTTAAAACTTACTCCAAAGCAAATGTTTGAATGCCCAACTATCGCTGAGCTGGCACAAGTGGCTATAGAAACGCAGGGAGTACAAGCGGAGCAGGGAATTGTGATAGGTGATGTGCCTCTTACTCCAATTCAGTGCTGGTTCTTCGAGCAAGAACATCCACATACAGAGCATTGGAATCAATCAATGCTTTTAAGAGTAAAAGAAAGATTGGATGTGAAATTACTAGAGGGAGCGATATTAAATTTACTGAAACATCATGATGCTTTACGTTTCCGGTACGAACAGTTACCAAACGGAACGTGGAGGCAGAGAAATGAAGGGACTGATGAGCTGTCAGTACTCCATGTTGTAAAACGGAATCAAGTTAATGAAAAAGAGTGGAATAAAATAATACAAGAAGAGATGAATATTCATCAAGCTAGTTTCAATTTAATTACTGGTCCGTTAATGAAAGTAGTGTACTTTGAAGATAACTTGACTGAAAATGATCGAATATTCTGGGTGATACATCATTTAGTAGTAGATGGAGTGTCATGGAGGATTCTATTGGAAGATTTACAGGTGGTATATAACCAGATGAAACAAGGTCAAGAAATTCGCTTACCTGCGAAAAGTACATCTTTTAAAGAATGGTCTGAACGACTTCAGACATACAGTGATTCGGGTATTTCAAAAGAAGTAAAGGATTATTGGAATGAACAAGTAGAAAAAGCAACGATGAAAATTCCAATGGACTATCCAATACAAGAAACGACAGAAGAATCGATTGATCAAGTGACGAGGACTTTAGGAATAGAAGAAACACAAGCATTGTTTCACGAAGTTCTAGTCACTCATAAGACAAGGATTGATGAGGTATTATTGGCGGCATTAGGACAAGCTATCGTCGATTGTACAAATCAGCAAACCGTTTCTATTCATCTAGAAGGACACGGGAGAGAAGAGATGATTGAAGGTATTGATTTATCAAGGACAGTGGGCTGGTTCACGAGTATTTATCCCGTTCATCTCAATTTTCAAGGAACTCAGACACCTATTGAAGGGTTAAAGGCAGTCAAAGAGCAATTGCGTCGAATCCCAAATCGCGGAGTTGACTATGGTATTTTACGTTACTTGAATAAAGGATTACTTCCGTTTTATCAGCAAAAGCCTTCAATAAGCTTTAACTATTTGGGCCAATTTGATCAGGTGTTTTCAAGGGACTCTTTGTTTATGCAAGAGACAGGATTTACATTTTTAGATCATGCTCCAGATTCCAAACCATCTCATCTAATTGATGTTATCGGAATGGTGAAAGATGAAAAGTTACATTTTATTTGGATGTATAGTAGGGAACAGTTTTCTAAATTAAAAATTCAAGTGATAGCAGATGGTATGTTGAGGCATCTTCGTCAACTTATAAATAAACCAACAACAGAGTCTGCTTTTACGGTATCAGATTTTGCTGATGCAGAGGATCTTACGGAAGAAAGCTTGAGCAAAGTATTACTTAAATTAACAAAGAAGAGGGTGTGAAAATGGGAGACGTTATTGATATATATGGTTTATCACCTTTGCAAAAAGGAATACTGTTTCATACTTTATACGATCAAGATGATGAACATTCTTTTTCCTATATTGTACAAGTAGGTTTCTTGCTCGGGGGGCAATTGGATGTTGATACTTTTGAAAAGGCTTGGGAATATGTTATTAATCGACATGAGGTTTTACGTTCAGTATTTGTATGGGAGGAAGTAGAAAAGCCACTACAAGCGGTTTACCAACGTCTTCCTTTTACTATTCATCAAGAGGATTGGAGCACCTATCCACATGAGGAAAGGGTGAAGAAATTACAACAGTTTTTGAATGTAGATCGTAGAAAAGGATTTTTATTGGATGAAGCACCGTTGATGAGAGTCACTGCGATTAAAGAAGCAAAAGAGGAAACGAGAATTATTTGGACACATCATCATATTTTGCTAGATGGATGGAGTGTATCATTGGTCTTTAGTGAAGTGATGGAAGTTTATCTCAAGATGACAAAGGGAGAATTATTGACTCTTCCTAAATCTCTTCCTTATAAAAAATATATCCAGTGGATAAATAAACAAGATCAAAGTCAAGCAGAGGAATTTTGGAAAGAAGAATTAAAAGGGTTCTATGCACCTACGCCATTAGCAATGGAAAGAAAGGATCAAGGACAAGAGAAGGGCTATGGAGAGTGTGTTTATCAAGTATCTGAGAAACTTACTGAGAAGTTACAAGAGTGGGTACGAAATAGTCGATTAACGTTGAATACGTTAGTACAAGGTGCATGGGCTTATTTGATGAGTAGGTATAGCGGTGACAGTGACGTCGTATTTGGCGTAACTAGCGCTGGACGTCCTACTGATTTAATGGGAGCAGAGAATATGGTGGGGCTATTTATTAACACATTACCTACCAGAATTCGATTAACGGATAATACATCAGTAGTAGATTGGCTTCGTAAAATACAAATGAAAGAAATGGAACGAAGACAGTATGAGTATAATTCGTTGATAGATATTCAAGGCTGGAGTGAGGTTCCGCGAAATAGCTCCTTATTTCATACCTTGTATGTGTTTGAAAATTATCCAATTCAAGGTGAGAGAAATGATGATTTAAGATTACTAGATGTTACAAGCACGGAACAAACAAATTATCCTTTAACACTCATTGTAATGCCCGGTAAGAAAATTACTTTAAAGTTGATGTATGATCGAAGCTATTTTAATGAAGAAACAATAAATCTGATTCAGAATCACTTATTGCAAATATTAATTCAGATGACGAAGAGCCTAGATTCAAAACTATTTGAAATTACTCATTTAACAGAAGAAGAACAGATACAGTTACTAGAGGAATGGAATCATACTCAATTTAATTATTCGGCTGAAGGCATGATTCATACGATGTTTGAGGAGCAAGTTAAAAAAACACCGGAAGCAATCGCGGCTAGTTATGAAAATGAACAAATTACCTATAAAGAGTTGGAGAAGCGTGCAAATCAGCTAGCTCATTATCTACAAAAGCATGGTGTAGGCCCAGAGTCTCTAGTTGGGGTATATATGGAACGTTCATTACAAATGATGATAGCGTTATTAGGTATTCTAAAATCAGGAGCAGCGTATGTTCCACTTGACCCTACTTATCCAGAAAGTCGACTTCGATATATATTAGAGGATGCTGGAATCGAAGTACTAGTGACGGAAGAAAATTCTAAAAATTTGTTTGTATCTGAAAAAATAGAAACGATTTGTATGAATAAAGATTACACTGCAATTGAAAAAGAAGAATCAACCCCATGCATAAGTGGTGTAACAGGAGAAAATTTAGCGTATGTTATGTATACTTCAGGATCTACAGGGAATCCAAAGGGAGTAATGATTGAGCATCATTCAGTAATTAATTATCTAGAATGGATGCAACATAAATATCCGCTTTCTGAAAAGGATGTGGTCTTGCAGAAAACGCCATTCTCATTTGATGTCTCTGTTTGGGAATTGTTTTGGGGCATTCACGTTGGTGCAAGTGTATCTTTCCTACCTCCAGGTGGAGAAAAAGATCCTTCTATTATAGCTGAAGTGATTAAACAACATCAGGTTACTATAGTTCAATTTGTACCTTCGATGTTATCTGTTTTCTTAGACCACTTCAATCATATTGAATTGAACATGAATTGTTCGTCCGTACGCCATGTATTTTCTGGTGGAGAAGAACTAAGTTCAGGGTTGGTTAGACGATTTCAACAGAAATGGAATTATAGTGGACAAGTGAAATTAACCAACTTTTATGGACCAACTGAAGCCACTATTTATGTGAATGCATTTGATATTCAGCCTAATCAAGAATTTGTTTCTATTGGGCAGCCAATACAGAACACGCAATTATATGTATTAGACCAAAATCAACGCTTGCAATCAATAGGAATTGAGGGTGAGTTATATATTGGTGGTGCTGGTTTAGCACGTGGATACTTAAATCGTCCGAATCTTACTGCTGAAAAATTCGTTTCGCATCCATATCGATTTGGGGAACGACTATATCGAACAGGAGATTCAGTAAGATATTTAACTGATGGAAATTTAGAATTTATAGGTAGAATGGACCACCAAGTCAAAATGCGTGGTTTTAGGATTGAATTAGGAGAAATTGAAGCGACTTTAGAAAAATGTTCGTTTATTAAAGAGGCTGTCGTATTAGTTAGAGAAGATCGTCCAGGTGATCAACGATTGGTTGCATATGTAATAAGTGATGGAAATACCGAGGAGTGGAGAGAGTGTTTACAAAAACAATTACCGAATCATATGATTCCAGCGCACTTTATAGAGTTAGAACATTTCCCGCTTACTCCAAATGGGAAAATTGACCGAAAGGCCTTGCCAGCACCTGATGAGCAAGCTATTGAAGATTTAAATGTGCTACCTCGGACGCCATCGGAAGAGCTTATTGCCTCGGTTTGGAGTCAAGTGTTAGGAACAGAAAATATTGGCATTCAGGATTCCTTCTTTGAACGTGGTGGGCACTCACTACTTGCTACTCAAATTGTCTCTCGATTGCAAGAACTGTTCCAAATTAAAATTCCATTACGTGAACTTTTCAAGCACGATACAGTGGAAGCATTGGCGAAACGAGTGGATCAGTTACGAAAAGAAGATAAAAAACGAGAGGTTGCGCCCCTTGTACCTATGAAACGAGAAGAAGTTATCCCACTTTCCTATGCGCAGAAACGTCTATGGTTTATTGATCAATTAATGCCAAATAGTGCTATGTACAATATCCATGCAGCGTGTCGCTTAACAGGTGAATGGTCAATTGAAGCATTGGAGGTCGGATGGAATCAATTGTTGGAGCGTCATGAATCATTAAGGACGACAATTCTAGAACAAGAGGGTGAACCTTTTCAACAAGTTCAATCTCCTGTGTTCAGGTATATTCCTCAAACGAATCTAACAGATCTTTCCTTGGAAGATAGGGAAAGAGAAATGAAACGCCTTATTCAAAACGAGGCGGAGGAACCATTTCATTTTGGACAAGGTCCTCTGATTCGAACACGCATATTGAAAGTGGACAGGGAAGAATGGGTTCTCATTTGTACGATGCATCATATCATTTCAGATGGATGGTCAATGGGAATCTTACTTAAAGAATGGATGGCTTTTTATGAAGGAGCACTAACCGGAAAACCAGTGGAATTGAAGGAGTTATCTATCCAATATGCAGATTTTGTTATGTGGCAGAAGGAATGGCAAAAAGAGGAGAGTTTGAATCAGCATCTTCAATATTGGAAGGAAGAATTATCTGGGGAACTACCGGTTTTACAATTACCGATGGATCGTCCTCGACCTGCAGTTCAAACCCATCGTGGTGCAAGTCAGTCCTTAATAGTGGCGAATTCCTTACAGAAAAAGCTCAAAGATTTAAGTTTGCAAGAAGGATGCACTTTATTTATGACATTGATGGCAGCGTATCAAAGCTTCCTTTCTCGTTATACAGGACAGGACGACATTATAGTTGGAAGCCCAATCGCTAATCGAAATGTGAAAGAGATTGAGGGATTAATAGGATTCTTTGCAAATACGTTAGTTTATCGAGCTGATTTCAGTGGAAATCCCACGTTCCAAGAACTATTGTCGCAGGTAAGAAAAAAAGCGCTAAAAGCATTCGAGTATCAGGACATCCCATTTGAGAAAGTGGTAGAATCCGTAAAACCTGAACGGAATACAAGTCATTCACCAATATTTCAAACTATGTTTACTTTACAGAATATGAAACAAGAATTTCTTCAGCTATCTGAAAGACAAATGGAACTCATGGAAAGCCATGCTTCTGTTGCCAAATTTGATTTGAGTTTATTTGCTTCTGAGACGGAAGAAGGATTATCACTAACCTTTGAATATAATACTGATTTGTTTAATGATACAACCATTGAACGTATGGCAAGTCATTTTAAACATTGGTTAAATCAAATTGTCTCTCATCCAAAATGTATACTATCAGAACTGAATATGTTATCAAAAGTAGAATATAAGCAACTACTAGAGGAATGGAATGAATCAGCCGTTATAGATATAGAAGATAGTACGATTCATACAATGTTTGAAGAACAAGTAGAAAAAACACCAGAAGCAATTGCAGTAGTGTGCGAAGATGAAGAACTAACATATCGAGAGTTGGACGAACGCTCGAATCAGTTGGCACATTATTTACAAAAAAATGGTGTAACATGCGAATCATTAGTTGGGATTTGCGTTACACGTTCATCCGAGATGATTGTCGGTCTCTTAGGAATTATGAAGGCGGGAGGAGCATATGTCCCAATTGATCCAGCGTATCCGGAAAGTCGACTGCAGTACATTTTAGAAGATGCTCAAATAAAGGTACTGGTGACACAGGAAAAGTTACAACAAAAAATGGTTATACCTACATTCGTCAACGTCATTTGTATTGATCGTAATCGAGCAGAAATAGAACAAGAAGTTACTACGGTATGCACGAGTGAAGCGACGGGTGATAACTTAGCTTATATTATCTATACTTCAGGTTCCACGGGAAATCCAAAGGGAGTAATGATTGAGCACAGAAATACAGTAACAATGATTCATTGGGCGCATCATACGTATTCTCGAAAGGAATTAGCGGGAGTATTAGCTTCAACTTCACTATCTTTTGATTTATCCGTTTTTGAAGTATTTGTTCCCTTAACGATGGGTGGTAAGGTGATTATCGCTGAAAATGCTCTACATCTAGACAAGTTGTCTACCAAAGGTGTGACTTTGGTTAATACTGTGCCATCGGCAGCAAAGGAACTGGTTCGAGCAAAAACAATTCCTTCTTCAGTAAAGGTAATGAATTTGGCTGGAGAACCGTTACCATATCCGCTTGTTCAAGATTTATACGAGAGAAGTACGATTGAGAAGGTGTTCAACTTATATGGACCGTCTGAAGATACTACGTATTCCACGTATATGGAATTAGAAAAGGGTGTCATGCATAGGGTACCACCAATTGGTAAACCAATCTTCAATACAGAAGTATATGTATTGAGTGCTGAACAAAAAATGGTTCCAATTGGTGTAGTTGGTGAGTTGTACATTGGTGGATCAGGGTTAGCACGTGGATATTTAAAACGCCCTGACTTAACGAAAAATCGATTTATAACGCATCCGTTTAAAGAAGACGAGCGAGTATACCGGACTGGAGATCTAGTAAGGTATTTGCCGGATGGAAATTTGGAGTATGTTGGACGAATTGATCATCAGGTGAAAATTCGTGGGTTCCGGATTGAACTAGGAGAAATCGAAGCGGTATTACAAAAGCATACATTAGTTAACGAAGCTATTGTGATGGTGCGGGAAGATTATCCTGGCGATCCACGTTTGATTGCCTATGTTGTAGGAGACGGGGATGCTCAAAAGTGGCGTGATTATCTCAAGGAACAACTACCAAACTATATGATTCCATCCTATTTTGTTGGATTAAATGCATTTCCACTCACTCCTAATGGGAAAATTGATAGGAAGGCTTTACCAGCACCAGAGAAGCAGGAGATAGCAAGTTGTTATATTGCTCCTCGTACGTCTACGGAAAAAACAATTGTTTCGATATGGCATGAAGTTTTAGGTATGGAAAACATCGGAATTCAAGATTCGTTTTTTGAAATTGGTGGACATTCATTACTTGCTACGCAAGCTGTTTCCAATCTTAAAGAGGCTTTTGGAATCGAGATACCATTGCATGATTTATTTATATTTCATACGGTGCAGCAATTGGCAGAACAGATTGATCAATTGCTCGATAACAAAAATCAAGAAATGCAGAATGATAGTAAGGAGAATGTAAGTCTTCAAGACTATATTCAAAAAGAAGCAGAAGTCAGTAATGATGAAGAATTACTAGAACTGCTTAAGCAATTAGAAGAGCTATCAGAGGAAGAAGCACATGGGATATTCGAGAGTAATTTGATTGAGGAAGGGGTAAAAAAATGAGAAGTGATTTACTTGCAAAGCTGAGTTCACTTTCTCCTGAGAAGAGAGCATGGCTTCAGAAGCAAATGCAAAAAAAGGAGAATAAAGAAGCACTCCCGTTGTCTTATGCACAACAACGTTTGTGGTTTATGGACAGATTTAACCCAAACAGTTCTTTATATAATATTCCAACAGTATGGCATCTAAAAGGAAATTGGATACCTGAAGCATTAGAGAAGGGATTCAATCGACTCATTGAACGTCATGAATCATTACGAACTGTTTTTAAAGAAATAGGAGAACAGCCTGTGCAACAAATTGTCGAATTCCTTCCTAGAGCATTACCTGTAAGGGATTACTCTCAACTTCCTCTAGAAGTAAAAGAAAAAGAGGTAAATAGTTTAATTGCGAGCGAAGCGCAAGAACCATTTGATTTAATGAATGGTCCTTTAATTCGTAATCAGCTTGTTCAATTAGAGAAGGATGAATGGTTATTACTGTGTACGATGCATCATATTATTTCTGATGCTTGGTCCATTGGTATATTCATGAATGAATGCCTTGCTTTCTATGAAGAAGAAACGGGTGGAAATCCTGCTAAATTAAGTTCATTATCTATTCAATATGCAGACTTTGCGAAGTGGCAAAAGGGGTGGTTGCAAGGTGATGTGCTAAATCGTCAGCTTACGTATTGGCAGGAAGAATTGTCTGGTGAGCTTCCTATCTTACAACTGCCAGTGGATCGACCTCGACCGGTTAAGCAGACTTACTCTGGGGCTGCGCATCACGTGATTTTTCCTTATAAATTGCTCAGTCAATTGAAGGATATAAGCCGACAAGAAGGATCCACTTTATTTATGACTTTAATGGCCGCATACCAGAGCTTTCTTGCTCGTTATACGGGACAAAAAGATATTCTAGTTGGTAGCCCGATTGCAAATCGGAACCATAAGGGAGTAGAAGGATTAATTGGTTTCTTTGTTAATACGTTGGTTTATCGATCAGATTTGAGTGGCACCCCTACCTTTCGGGAGATTTTGAACCAAACAAAGAAAAAAGCGTTAAAAGCTTACGAATATCAAGATATACCATTTGAAAAAGTGGTAGAAGCTGTGCAACCTGAACGAAGCATGAGTCATTCCCCTATATTTCAGACCATGTTTACGCTACAGAATATAAAACAAGAACGACTAGATTTGCCTGATAGAAGTATTGAAATGGTAGAAAGTAATATGTCTATTGCTAAATTTGATTTGAGCTTAACTGCCTATGAAGTGGAAGAAGGTCTATTCGTCTCATTTGAATACAACACGGATTTATTTGATAGTAGTACCATTGCACGTATGGCAGGACATTTTGAAAACTGGCTAAATGAAATCACGTATCATCCAGATGAATCATATACAAAGCTGTCAATGTTATCGGATACTGAGCAAAAACAACTCCTAGAAGAATGGAATGATACGGACGTAGTTTATGGTCATGATTGTATGATTCATGAGCTATTTGAGCAGCAAGTTGCACGGACACCTGACGCAGTGGCGGTAGTTTATGAGGGTGGAAAGCTAACGTATCAAGAACTAAATGAAAAATCGAATCAATTGGCACATTTTCTACAAAAACGAGGTATCGGACCTGAATCATTGGTTGGTATATGTATTGAACGTTCTCCTGATATGATTATCGGTCTCTTTGGGATTTTGAAGGCAGGTGGGGCTTATGTCCCACTGGACCCAAGTTATCCTGAAAACCGCCTGAGATATATTTTGGAGAATTCACAAATTCAAGTGCTGTTAACAAAAGAGGCACTACAGGACTGGTTACCTAAAGATATTCAAGCAATTTGTTTAGACCGGGATCAAGTGATGATTTCTAAAGAGAGTAATTTAGCTCCGGTAAGTGGAGTAACAGCAAATAACTTAGCCTATATTATATACACTTCGGGTTCGACGGGAAATCCAAAGGGGGTAATGATTGAACATCATTCCGTTATCAACCGCCTACAGTGGATGCAGAAAAAATACCCATTGTCCGAGGAGGATACAATCCTACAAAAGACACCGTTTTCATTTGATGTTTCTGTATGGGAATTATTTTGGTGGTCATTTGTAGGAGCACGTGTTTGTTTACTTCCACCAGGAGGAGAGAAAGATCCTGCGGTGATTGAGGAGTATATTGAACGATATCGCGTGTCCACCATACACTTTGTTCCGTCGATGTTATCTACTTTCTTAGATTATATGGAACTATATAATTCGAAAAGGGATGTATCGTCTTTAATTCAAGTTTTTACTAGTGGAGAAGCGTTAAACACTGAGCATGTTCGCCGGTTTAAGGGGATCTTTTACAATGTTCAGCAAACAAAGTTAATTAACTTGTATGGTCCTACTGAAGCGACTGTGGATGTGACTTATTACAATTGTGATTTAGAAAAAGAAGCAATGATTATTCCGATTGGTCGTCCAATTGATAATACAGAGTTGTATGTGTTAGATCAATATCAACAAGTAGTCCCGATTGGTGTGGCAGGGGAACTTTACCTTGGAGGAGTAGGATTGGCACGTGGCTACTTCAATCGACCGGATTTAACTACTGAACGTTTTATTCCGCATCCTTTTAAGGACGGGGAACGATTATATCGAACGGGTGACTTGGTGAGATATATGAATGATCGTAACTTAGAATATATTGGAAGAATAGATAACCAAGTTAAAATTAGAGGATTCCGAATTGAATTGGGAGAAATTGAAGCAGCTTTACATGATCACTCATCTGTAAAAGAGGCAGTCGTGTTGGTGAAGGAAGAACGACCAGGAGATAAGCAGTTAGTAGCTTATGTAGTGGGTGAAGGGGATGCTGGAGAATGGCGTGAATATCTCAAGAAGCAATTACCACATTATATGGTTCCGGCATACTTTTTCCAAATTGAAGGTATGCCACTCACTCCAAATGGTAAAGTGAATCGGAAAGCATTATTGGAATTAGAAGAACAGTTCATAAGTGAAGATATTACTTCATCACGAACACCAGTGGAGGAGCTCATCGTTTCCGTTTGGAGCCAAGTGTTAGGAATAAAAAATATTAGTGTTCAGGATTCCTTTTTTGAAATCGGTGGTCATTCACTACTAGCTACTCAAGTAGTGTCACGTTTACAGAGAATTTTTCAAATCGAATTACCAGTACGTGAACTATTTGAATATACAACGGTGGAGTCACTGGCAAAGCGATTAGAACAGTTACGTAAAGGAGATAAAAAACGAGAGATTCCGCCACTAATACCAATGAAACGAGGAGAAGCTATTCCACTATCTTATGCCCAACAACGTTTATGGTTTATTGATCAATTTACACCTAATAGTGCCCTTTACAATATGCCAATGGTATGCCGTCTTACAGGGAATTGGCTACTTGAAGCATTGGAAACGGGATGGAATCAACTAATAGAACGTCATGAATCACTGCGGACGGTCTTTCAAGAGGTGAATGGTCAACCCGTACAGCAAATTGAACCGTATGCTTTTCAATCAATTCCGAAAACGGATTTAACTATGCTTTCTTCTGAAGATCAAGAAGAAGAAGTTAAACGTTTAATTCAACAAGAAACAGAAGTACCATTTGATTTAACAGAGGGTCCATTAATCAGGACAAGTATTTTGCACGTGGGAGAGGAAGAATGGATACTCCTTTGTACTCTACATCATATCATTTCAGATGGATGGTCAATGGGAATCCTACTTGAAGAATGGATGGCATTTTATGAGAAAGCAACGGATGGAAAGGTAGCGGAACTTGAACCATTACCGGTTCAATATGCCGACTTTGCTCAGTGGCAAAAGGGATGGCTAAAGGAGGAGGTGCTTGATCAACAACTCCAATATTGGAGGGAAGAATTGTCTGGGGAGCTTCCTGTACTCCAACTTCCTGTGGATCGCCCGCGTCCCGCAATACAAACACATCACGGGTCGACATACACTCTGGTTCTGCCAAGCGCGCTACATGATAAATTGAATGAACTTAGTCGAAAAGAAGGGGCTACACTCTTCATGACGCTTTTAGCTGCATATCAAAGTTTTCTATCTCGTTATACGGGACAAGAAGATATTCTGGTCGGAAGCCCAATTGCGAATCGGAATTATAGAGAAATTGAAGGACTAATTGGTTTCTTCGTTAACACGCTGGTTTATCGAGCTAATTTGAGTGGTAGACCGACATTTCAAGATGTACTGTATCAGGTTCGTCAAAAGGCATTGAAGGCGTATGAATATCAAGATATTCCATTTGAAAAAATTGTAGAAGTTGTGCAACCGGAGCGAAGTACAAGTCATTCGCCAATTTTCCAGACTATGTTCATCTTGCAAAATATGAAACAAGAGTTACCGGTGTTATCTAGTAGAAGTATTGAAATGATAGAAAGCCATAGTCCAATTGCAAAGTTTGATTTAAGTGTAATGGCAGTTGAGACGGAAGAGGGATTACTTTTTACTTTTGAGTACAATAAGGATTTATTCAATGCTACTACTATTGAACGGATGGCAGGACACTTTGAGAAATGGCTACATGAAGTTTCTCATCGCCCACAAAATCCGTTGCATGA
Source organism: Bacillus sp. M13(2017) (assembly GCF_002218325.1). Taxonomy (NCBI): domain Bacteria; kingdom Bacillati; phylum Bacillota; class Bacilli; order Caryophanales; family Bacillaceae; genus Bacillus; species Bacillus sp. M13(2017). The sequence goes on from NZ_KZ268501.1 coordinate 457,752, forward strand.
CCTGAGCATGCTATCAGAAACCGAGCGTACTTTGTTATTAGAAACATGGAATGACACTGTAATGGAAATGTCTCATCAGGGTCTTATTTGCGACAAATTTGAGGAGCAAGTAGCAAGGCGTCCTGATGCGATTGCGGTAGTTGATCAAACAAAACAGTGGACTTATGGTGAATTGGATACACAAGCAAATCAGTTGGCAAATGTTTTACAGCGAAAGGGAGTAGCTCCAGAGTCAGTGGTAGGGGTTTATCTTCCGAGATCAGCTGAGCTGATGGTAAGTTTACTAGGCATTTTAAAAGCTGGTGGAGCATATGTCGTTTTAGATCCGTTGTATCCAAAATCAAGGTTAGAATACATGATTGAAGATGCAGGAATTCAATTTGTAGTGACGGCGGAAGGACAAGACGGACATTTCGCACACGTCGAAATGGTGAGGTTAGAAGAATTAACGGTGGAAAGCGTAATCGCACCTACACGTCAAATAAATCCAGAGAACTTAGCCTATATTGTTTATACCTCTGGTTCTACAGGAAAACCGAAGGGTGTAATGGTTGAATATCGCTCATTAATGAATATGGTTTCTTGGCATCAGGAAGTTTATCATATTTCAGCAGAGGATCGTGCGACTCAGATTGCAGGGGTTGCTTTTGATTCGGCTGTCCAGGAGATTTGGCCGTATCTAACTGCTGGCGCAGCGCTCTACTTGTCAACAGAGGAACTGAGAATTAATCCAGAAGCACTAAGGGACTGGCTCATTGATTCACGAATAACAGCTAGCTTTGCACCTACGCCTATTCTGGAAAGACTCTTGAAATTATCTTGGCCAGATAAAACGGATCTTCGTTTTATCATTACTGGTGGGGATCAATTAACGCAGTATCCATCTAACGATATTCCTTTTGCGGTAATTAATCAGTATGGTCCATCGGAGAATACCGTTGTTACCACAGATTGTTATGTACCTGTAGGAGTGACAACAGGTACGCCATCGATTGGTCGACCGATTGCGAATACAGAAGTTTATGTGTTAGATTCTCATCTTCAGCTAGTACCAACTGGTGTAATTGGAGATCTCTATATCGGAGGGAAGAGTCTTGCACGTGGATATGCTAATCGTCCGGATCTTACAAAGGAAAAATTTATTCCACATCCTTTCAAGTCAGGAGAACGTCTCTATTATACAGGAGACAAAGCAAGTTATCTTTCTGATGGTAATCTCCAGTTCCATGGACGTATAGATGACCAAGTGAAAATTCGTGGTTTCCGGATTGAATTGGGAGAAATAGAAGCTGTTTTGCAGGCGCATTCTTCTGTGAAAGAAGCTGTTGTATTGGTGCGAGAGGATAATCAAGGTGATAAGAGATTAGTAGCTTATGTAGTTGGTGAAGGAAGTGTCCATGAATGGCGAGAACATCTACAAACACATTTACCTAATTACATGGTTCCAACAAACTTTATTGAGATGGAATTTTTACCACTTACACCGAATGGAAAACTTGATTTGAAGGCATTGCCTATACTTAGTGAACAATCCGCTGAAAATACTGTATACCCAAGAACTCCGCTGGAAGAACTTATTGCTTCAGTGTGGAGTCAAGTGCTAGGAATAAGAGACATTGATGTTCAGGATTCTTTCTTTGAGCTCGGTGGTCACTCTCTACTTGCTACACAAGTGGTCTCACGCTTACAGGAAGTCTTTCAAATCAAATTGCCAGTACGTGAACTGTTCGAATATTCAACGGTCGAGGCATTATCGAAACGAATAGATCAGTTACGTAAGGGGAGCGAAAAACGAGAAATTCCACCATTGATGCCGATGGAACGAGGGGGAAATATTCCACTGTCTTATGCCCAACAGCGCTTATGGTTTATTGAACAATTTGCACCTAATAGTGCACTTTATAATATGCCGATGGTATGCCGGCTTACAGGGAATTGGTTACCTGAGGCATTGGAGTTGGGATGGAATCAGTTGATAGAGCGTCATGAATCTTTGCGGACTGTATTTTATGAAGAGGATGGCCATCCTGTGCAGCAGATTCAAACGTACGTTTTCCGTCCGCTTCTGCAAATGGACTTAAATAAGCTTTCATTAGAGGAGCGAGAAAGAAAGTTGGAGCAATGGATTCAAACTGAAGTCGAATCTCCATTTGATTTAGAACAAGGGCCATTATTCCGTGGGAAACTCATAAGAATTTCAGAAGAAGAATGGGTTCTTCTGTGTAATATGCATCATATTATCTCGGATGGGTGGTCGATGGAAATCTTGCTTCAAGAATGGATGGCATTTTATGAGAATGCGATTGGTGAAAAACAAGCAGAGCTGGAACCACTACAAGTTCAATATGCCGATTTTGCTCAGTGGCAAAGAGACTGGTTGAAAGATGAAGTACTATATCAACAGCTTGCATATTGGAAGGAAGAATTATCTGGTGAGTTACCAGTCTTAATGTTGCCAATGGATCGTCCGCGTCCGCCAGTGCAAACCCATCATGGATTAACTCATAATGTTTTGTTGTCACGCTCATTACTGGATAAATTAAACGAACTAAGTCGTCAAGAAGGGGCCACACTTTTCATGACCTTATTGGCATCGTATCAAAGTTTCCTTGCTCGTTATACGGGACAAACGGATATTATTGTTGGTAGCCCAATTGCAAATCGAAATTATCGAGAAATTGAGGGGCTGATTGGTTTCTTTGTCAACACTTTGGTTTATCGAGCTGATTTAAGTAATGCACCGGCATTTCAAGAGTTGTTGTCTCAAGTGCGGATAAAAGCATTGAAGGCGTATGAGTATCAAGATGTTCCGTTTGAGAAAATTGTAGAGGTTATCCAACCTGAACGAAATACAAGCCATTCCCCGATTTTTCAAACCATGTTTACTTTGCAAAATACGGGACAGAAGCTACCAGAATTACATGGAAGAAATATAGAAGTAATGGAAAGTAATGCTCCGATCACTAAGTTTGATTTAAGTTTAACTGCTGCAGAAGTGGAAGAGGGTTTATTACTTACTTTTGTTTATAGAACTGATTTATTTGACAGCTTAACTATTGAATCCATGGCTGAACATTTTGGGAACTGGTTGAATGTAATCGTGGAGAATCCTGATAAATCATTAGCTAAGTTGCCTATATTATCAGGATTACAGCAAAAACAGTTGGAGGAGTGGAATAATAATAATGTAGCATATCCACAGGAAAGTACGATTCATCAGCTGTTTGAAGAGCAAGTAAATCGTACACCTGATGCGGTAGCAGTGGTAGATGAAAAACAGCAGTTAACATATCGAGAGCTGAATGAAAAAGCTAATCAATTGGCCCGCTATCTTCAGCAATGTGGGATTGGGACTGAATCATTAGTTGGAATTTGCTTTGAGCGTTCAGTTGAGATGATTGTTAGTATTATGGGGATCTGGAAGGCTGGAGCAGCATATGTTCCATTGGACCCATCATATCCAGAAAGTCGCCTACGATATATTTTGGAGGACACTGAAATTCAAGTATTAGTTACGAATGAGTCATTGGAAGGCTGGATACCCAAAGAAGTCAAGGCAGTTTGTCTAGATAGGGATCAGGCAATGATTTCAAAAGAAAGCATTTTTTCACCAAAATGTGAAGTAACAGGAGAAAACCTAGCGTATGTTATCTATACTTCGGGATCGACGGGGAATCCAAAGGGTGTCTTGATACAGCATCATTCTGTACTAAACTTGTCGCATGGTTTACAAAAAGAGGTTTTCGAACATGAGATACCATCTAACATGCATGTCGGTTTAAATGCGTCAATTGCCTTTGATGCATCTATTCAGCAATTACAAATGCTGCTTTATGGTTCAAGTTTGTATATTATTCCGAATGAAGTACGAAGTGATCCGGAACAGTTTGTAGCTTATATTAGGGAGAACAAGTTAGCAATCTTTGATATAACGCCTTCAATGCTTCAATTACTTATAGATGCCGGATTGTTAGAAACGTACGATGGCGTTCATGTTCCAAGTAAGGTATTGGTTGGCGGCGAAGCAATTATGCCGTCATTATGGGAACAGCTAGTAGAGACTGATAAAATGGAGTTTTATAATGTATATGGTCCTACAGAATGTACGGTTGATGCAACATGCTATCATATTAAAAAAGATAGTAAGAGAGTAACAATTGGGCGTCCATTGCCTAACATCCAAACTTATGTATTAGATAGAAATAGGTTGCCAGTTCCAGTTGGTGTGATGGGGGAACTTTATATCGGAGGAGCAGGTCTAGCAAGGGGGTACTTGAATCGTCCAGAGTTAACATCCGAACGATTTATTTCTCATCCATTCAAAGAAGGCGAGAGGTTATATAGAACAGGTGATCTTGTGAGATATCTTCCTGATGGTAATATAGCCTACTTAGGAAGAATGGATAATCAAGTGAAGATTAGAGGATTTCGAATTGAACTTGGAGAGATTGAGTCGACCTTACAGGAGCATTACTTAGTAAAAGAGGCAGTTGTAATGGTTAGGGAAAATCAGTCGGGAGATAAGAGGCTGGTAGCTTATGTAGTGGGCGAAGGCAGTTTAGAAGAATGGCGAGAGTATCTTAAAACAAAACTGCCAATCCATATGATACCTTCCTACTTTGTCGAAATGAAAGAATTACCGCTAACCATAAATGGAAAGGTTGATCGGAAATCGTTACCTATACCAGATTATCAAGGAACAAAAGAAGGATACGTGGCCCCAAGAAATGAACGTGAACATAGGCTTTCTATCATTTGGGAACGTGTGCTAGGTTCAAAACGTATTGGTATGAATGATAACTTCTTTGAAATTGGTGGAGATTCAATTCTTAGCATTCAGATTGTCTCGCGCGCGAAGCAAGTTGGTTTACAATTGACAGCAAAACAAATATTTGAACACCAAACGATTGCTGAGTTGGCGCAAGTAGTCAAAGAAGAACAAGGTGTACAAGCTGAACAGGGAATTATAACTGGAGAGACGATACTTACACCTATTCAGCAAAGGTTTTTTGCACAAAATCATCCTAACCCACATCATTGGAATCAATCCATGTTCTTTAGAACGAAAGAGAAATTGGACATAGGATCACTGGAAAAGGCGGCAGGTAACCTTCTACTTCATCATGATGCTCTGCGTTTAAGATATGAACGTTTGCCTAATGGGGTTTGGAAACAGTGGAATGAAGGAATAGAAGAACAATTGATGCTTACTGTCATTTCATTAGACGAAGTGCCGGAAGCTGATTGGCATCAGGTTATTCAAAAAGAGATTAATGTTGCACAAGAAAGTTTGAATTTACATGATGGTCCGCTAATGAGAATGGTGTATTTTGATGAAGGTGAGCACGCTGGCCGATTATTTTGGACAATTCATCATTTAGCCGTGGATGGTGTTTCTTGGCGAATTTTATTGGAAGATTTGCAAACAGCATATACGCAAGTAGTCCAAGGGCAGAAAATTCAATTACCTATGAAGAGTACATCTTTTAAAGAATGGTCGGAGAAATTACATCATTACGCTGAAACTGGACTATCAAAAGAAGTGCTACATTACTGGGAGGAGCAGGCTGAACAAGACGTAGTTAAATTGCCGGTAGATGGTACTATAAGTAATCCAGTAAGCGCAGTAACTGAGGAAATTACTGTGGTGTTAAATGAGAATGAGACCCGTATGTTATTGCAAGAGACTTTAAGCACTCACCGTGTCCAAATCAATGAAGTATTATTAGCAGCATTAGTACAAGCTACGGCAGCATGTACGGGGCAGCCGATATTGAGCGTAGATTTAGAGGGACATGGTCGAGAAGAGATTATTGAAGATGTTGATTTATCGAGAACTGTGGGATGGTTTACAAGTATTTACCCAGTTCATTTAAATATTACTAGTGCTAATACGCCAATTGAAGCATTAAAAGCAGTTAAAGAACAAGTTCGCAAAATTCCTAATAAGGGTGTTGATTATGGGGTGTTGCGTTACATGAACGCAACAATGTGTGAGCAATTAAGCTCCCAATATACACCGTCTATTAGTTTTAACTATCTTGGACAATTTGACCAAATGTTTTCTAGCGATGCAATGTTTATTCCGGAGAACGAATTTAAGCGTTTAGATCATGCAGCCGGTTCCAAGCGATCGCATGTAATTGATGTAATTGGGGTTGTAACGGATGGAAAACTTCAGTTCACTTGGGTATACAATGTTGGACAATTTGCCAAATCAACGATTCAAAGTATTGCACAGAATATGCTATATCAACTGAGTACATTGATTCAATTTTCAGATAGGGAATCTGCACTGACCATTTCGGATTTTGCAATGGCTAATCTTAGCCAAGAAGGTTTGACAAATGTACTAAACAAAATGCATCGCGGAAAGAACAATCAGATTACTGATTTATATCCACTATCACCTTTGCAAGAAGGTATGATTTTCCACACATTGCATGACCAAGGGGATGAACATGTTGCACCGTATATAGTGCAATTGAGTTTTATGATTCGAGGAAAAATGAATATTCCTACATTTGAGCAGGCGTGGAAATCTGTAATTCAGCGGCATGAAATTTTTCGTACAGCATTTGTATGGGACGAAATTGAAGAACCTGTACAAGTGGTGTATGAAAATATCCCATTTAAAGTGAACAAAGAAGACTGGCGTACAATGACAAGTGAAGAGATAGAGGAAAAAAGAAAAGTCTTTTTGGCATTAGATCGAAAACAAGCCTTCCAATTTGATGAAGCACCATTGATGCGGGTAACAGTCATTCAAGAAGGTGAGGAAGAATATCGGATTGTTTGGACCCATCACCATATTTTACTGGATGGATGGAGTTTACCATTAGTATTTAATGAATTACTTACAGTCTATCAGAAGAGAATGAATGGAGAAGCTGTGAAGTTACCTAAGTCCTCACCATATAAGAAATATATCCAATGGTTAAGAGAGCAAGATAAGGAGCAGGCGGAACAATTCTGGAGAGAGAAGCTAAAAGGTTTTACTGCGCCAACTTTGCTGGGCTTAGAAAGTAAAGAGGAAGAAAAAGGTTACACAGAGAAGGTTACGTATTTATCAGAAGAGCAGACTCAAGCGTTACAAGGATGGGCGAAACGCAATAAACTTACTTTGAGTACAGTAATTCAAGGTGCATGGGCATATCTCATGAGCCGATATAGTGGAGAAAATGACATTGTTTTTGGTGTAACAAGCTCAGGGCGTTCTACGGAGATTATTGATGTTGAAAACATCGTAGGTCCTTTCATTACAACGTCACCGACGCGAATTCAATTGGTGGATGATATAAAATTAATAGATTGGTTGCAGAAGATACAAGAGGAAGAGATAGAAAGAAGACAATATGAGTATGCTTCTTTGACAGAGATTCAGGGGTGGAGTGAAGTTCCTAGAGGAATACCGCTGTTCAATAGTTTATATGTGTTTGAAAATTATCCAGTGAAAGAGGAGTCTTCAGAAAATCTGGAAATTGGTGAATTGGAAGGGGTAGAACAAACCCACTACCCATTAGGGTTAGCTGTAGTTCCAGGAATCCAGTTATCGTTAAAGTTAATGTATGACCGTAGTAAGTTTAATAGAGTAACCATTGAACGAATGCTGGGTCATTTACACCAAGTGTTAATGCAAATGCTCAAAAACATTGATCAAAATCTATCGGAGCTAGTATATATTACGGAAGCTGAACAAAGAAAGCTATTGGAAGAATGGAATAATAATACTATATCCTATCCACGTGAGAATGCAATCCATCAACTATTCGAAGAGCAAGTAAATCGTACGCCTGACGCGTTGGCAGTGGTAGATGAAAAACAGCAACTAACATATCGGGAGCTGAATGAAAGAGCTAATCAATTAGCCCATCATTTACAGAAATGTGGAATTGGGACAGAGTCATTAGTTGGCCTTTGCTTTGAGCGTTCAGTTGAGATGGTTGTTGGTCTCATGGGAATTTGGAAGGCTGGAGCAGCCTATGTTCCATTGGATCCATCGAATCCGGAAAGCCGCCTGCAATATATTTTAGAAGACACAGGAATTAAAGTGTTAGTTACAAATGAGGTATTACTAGGATGGATACCTAAAGACATCAAGACAGTTTGCCTAGATAGGGACCAAGCAATGATTTCTCAAGAAAGCAAACTTTCACCAATATGTGAGGTAACAGGGGAAAACTTAGCGTATGTTATCTATACTTCTGGTTCGACAGGGAATCCAAAGGGGGCTTTAGTACAGCACCATTCTGTAATAAACCTATCCTATGGTTTACAAAAAGAAGTTTTCTCACATGAGATACCTAGTAATATGCGCGTCGGTTTGAATGCGTCAATTGCCTTTGATGTATCTATTCAGCAATTACAAATGTTGCTTTATGGTTCAAGTTTATATATTATCCCAAGTGAAGTTCGCACTAATCCGGAACAATTTGTATCCTATATTAGGGAGAATAAATTGGAAATGTTTGATATGACACCTTCATTGCTTCAATTACTTATAGATGGAGGATTGCTAGAAATAAGTGCAGATGTTCATGTACCAAGTAAGATATTAGTCGGTGGTGAAGCAATCATGCCATCATTATGGGAACAGCTAGTAGAGACCGAAAAAATTGATTTTTATAACGTCTACGGTCCTACAGAATGTACGGTTGATACAACGTGTTATCATATTCAAACAGATAGTAAGAGAGTTACAATTGGACGTCCGTTGCCGAACGTGCAAACTTATGTATTGGATAAAAATTTGTTACCTGTTCCAGTTGGTGTAACAGGTGAGTTATATATCGGTGGTGCAGGTATAGCGAGAGGATACTTGAATCGTCCAGAATTAACAGCAGAGCGATTTATCCGTCATCCATTTAATGAAGAAGAGCGTTTATATCGTACTGGAGATTTGGTTCGTTATTTACCTGATGGTAATTTAGATTACTTGAGAAGAATTGATAATCAAGTGAAAATTAGGGGCTTTCGTATTGAACTTGAAGAGATTGAAGCGAATCTAGAGAGGCATCCATTGGTAAAAGAAACAGTAGTTTTGGTAACAGAGGATAAATTAGGAGAGCAGAGATTGGTTGCTTATGTAGTTGGAGATGGAAGTATGCATGATTGGCGTGAATATCTCAAGAGACAAGTACCGAATTATATGGTTCCCGCACACTTTATTAAGGTAGACGAGATTCCTCTTACAACGAATGGAAAAGTTGATCGAAAGGCATTGAACAATTTAACTATTCAAAGAGAAAATAACTTCTCTACACCAATCATTCCAAGGGATGAAATTGAATATCAGTTGATTAAAATCTGGCAGGATGTGTTACAGATAGAAGATGTGTATGTAAATGATGATTTCTTTAATAGAGGGGGACACTCTCTCCTTGTAATTAAATTAGTTTCAAAAATTAGGGAGAAGTTTGGAAAAGAGATTAAGGTGTCTACATTGGTTAAGAATCCAACAGTGGAAGGAATCGCATGCCTTATCCGTGATAAGCATGATATGACGAAATCGGTATCAGCGCTGGTTCCACTGCAAGAATCAGAAAAAAGACCTTTCTTCTGCGTTCATCCGTTTATGGGGAATGTATTTTGTTACATTCAACTAGCAAGATTGCTTAAGAACCATTGTTCATTTTATGGTTTACAGAATCCTCTTATAGAAAAGAAAGAAATTGACGAGTTAACTTTGCCGGAAGTAATTCAACTTTACATCGAAGAAATAAAACGTGTTCAGCCAGAAGGCCCATATCGTCTTGGAGGATGGTCTTTAGGCGGTGCAATTGCTTATGAAATCGCAACTGTGTTAAAGAATCAAGGTGAGGAAGTTGAGTTGTTGGTACTCATGGATACTAAAGTACCTTCAAAGCAGGACTATAAAACGAGTGAGGATATGCTCTCATATATATCTAAGCATTTCATTCCTAGAGATCTTACTGAGCAGGAAGGAGGCCTCGTCCATCAACAAGATATGCTTGTGGAGCGATTAATTATTGAAGGCGTACTCCCACCTGATGCAGATCTTATGAATTTGAAGCAAGTTATCAATGCTCATAGGAAATGCCTGAACATAATGGCAGAGCATGACTTGATACCATACTTTGGGGAAGTTATCTACTTTAGTGCTGAGGAGGGAAAAGAGTTGTTTACAGATTGGGGACCTTTATTAAAAGGAAGAGTAAATAAGTATTCTGTCCCTGGATCACATGAAGAAATAGTGAGCTCCCCGGCAGTTGAAAAGATAGCTAAGTACCTATTAAATGAATTTGAAGGGATAAAAGAGAAATCCATTTTATTAACGGAAAAGTAGAGAGTATAAAAGATGCAACGCAATGAACGAAAAGGGTAGACCAATACCTGCATATCAAGTGCAGGGAATAATGAATATATTAAGAGCATTACTTTTTAAGGGGATAATGTAAAAAGTAATTGGTAAAGACGTAGAAATCTTTATGAGTTATTCATAGTATGATGTAAATACTATGAAATCTTTGTAATAGAAGCGAATGCCTGATGATATTACTGAGGGAAGGTGCATATTTTCATTGATATGTAAATATGCACCTTTTCTATTGTATTTGCAATTTAATAAAGTTAATTTGAATTTATGTAACGCACATATATGAAGCCATCCTTTAAAAAAAGGAAGTGATTTATCATACACATTCAAGCTGTGAAAATACCAAAGAATATTGAAAGTCATTTGTTTAAGCAACTTAGTAACTTGGTTTCAAATGAGAAGAAAGAACGAATGAAGCGTTTATTAAACTCATGCGACATTAATAGAACTTTGATAGGGGATTTACTAATCCGATCTCTAATCTGCCAAAAGTATAAAATTAATAATGAAGAAATTAGATTTATATATAATGAGTATGGAAAACCTTTTGTTGAAAATTTTTCTGACTTTCATTTTAATCTGTCACATTCAGGAGAATGGGTGGTTTGTACTACTGCTAATTTTAATGTGGGTATTGATATAGAAAAGGTTTCAGAGATAGAGGCTCTTAAATTAGCAAATGAATTTTTTTCAGAGGAAGAATTTTATGATATATCTAATATAAATTCTGATGAACAAATTAATTATTTTTATGATTTATGGACATTAAAAGAAAGTTATATAAAAACGATTGGAAAAGGGCTTTATATCCCGTTAAATTCATTCTCTATAAAAAAAGAGTCACCAACTTTAATTTCATATAAGTATATACCTCAAAACTTTTACTTTAGACAATATAACATTGAGCCAAATTATAAGATATCTGCTTGTGCAACAAGGGATGAATTTCCGCAAGAGATAATAATTAAAGACATTTATGCAATTTGCCAAAATATATACAAATTTGAAAGTAAGGAGAAAATCAATGCAGAAGACTAAACTTTTTTGCTTTCCACATGCTGGGGGATCTGCGTTTAGTTACGCAAAATGGAAAAATCACTTTAATCCATATATTGAGGTAGTCCCGATAGAGTTAGCTGGTAGAGGATATAGAATTGAAGAAAACTTGTACCAAAGTATGGAAGAGGCAGTAAATGATGTCTACAATAAAATAGTTATGCAGATAGATGATTCGCCCTACATTCTATTCGGGCATAGCATGGGAAGTTTGATCGCCTATGAAGTAGCCAGAAAAATAAAAGATTCTAAAAACGTATCGCCTGAATTTCTTGTTTTGTCCGGTAGAAATCATCCAAATAGTAAAATAAAAAATATCCGACATAATCTTTCTAATGAGCAATTTAAAAGAGAAGTTATTGCAATGGGAGGTACACCATCTGGGGTACTGCAATCAGAAGAATTAATGGAGATTTTTCTCCCTATTCTAAGAGCAGATTTTAAAATCGTTGAGACGTATATCCATGAGAAAAATACACAACCATGTGATATTGATTTTCTTATATTTAATGGGGAAAATGATGAATTTACTACATATGATCAAGTAATAAAATGGGAACGATACACAAGTAAAACGTGTACTCTTCATTCTTTTGAAGGTAATCATTTCTTTCTAAATGAAAATATTGAAGAAATAGCAAAGAGTATTATAAGAAAGTTAGATTCTAAAAGATTATCAAATAGTTTTTAGAGGTTTTCTTTCATCATCAGACAGTCGTTGGATAACTGGTGAGTTAATTGATGTAAGGGGTGGATCTTGCTTATAATGCTAATTGTAAGTATTATTTACTTTAAAATCAAAACTTTCTCAATTTAATGTTGAGAAAGTTTTGGTTTTTATTATTCTAGTAGTAATCACTTTTTAAAGTTATAGAAATTTAAAAATAAAGTATTGTATACATGTAAGTATGATTAAAAATGAAAAGTTGTAAATGCTAAATTTAATTAAATACGCCTTACTCTCTTTAACATTGGCCTGAATGAATAGTTTATAGGAGATTACACTGGCTAAAGATGCGATAATTGTTCCAAGCCCTCCAATATTTACTCCTAGTAATAAAGCTTTCCAATCAGAAGTAAAGTTTGATAGAAGAATTGAAGTAGGAAAATTGCTAATCAATTGACTCAAAAATATGGAACTAAAGAAGACTGAAGTATCTCCTCTTAAATTAGCGCGAGCAAAGGTCCCCAGCGCATCAGAATGAGAAATGTTTCCAATAAAAATAAAAAAACAGACAAAGGTTATTAGAAGAAAGTAATCAATCTTTAATAGTAAGTTTCTATCTAACGTAAAAGCTGCCATCAATGTAACTATTAGCGCAATGTAATAATTAATGAAACCAAAAATAGATGCAATGATAGTGATAAGTATCAAAATCCAGATGGTAGCTTTTTTTCGATTCTTCACGGTAATAACAGGTAGTTCTATTTTTAAATCTGTTTTTTGAAGTTTTTGAGTAAATATAAACAACAAACTAATTCCAAGTACAGCTAAAAGCAGGATTGAACCTAAAAATGGGATGAGCTTAATTCCATAGTAAGAATATAGATATAAATTTTGTGGGTTTCCCATAGGCATCAAGCTACTACCGATGTTTGCCGCAATTGTCTGCAGGATGATTGTATCCATCATGTTCATTTGTGTTTTTTTACTAATGACAAGTGTTATTGGTACAAAAGTGAGGAGAGCAACATCATTTGTTACAAACATGGAGCAAATAAAGCATAACAAAATTAGAATAATAGATATTGACCTGCTGTTATTGCATTTATTTAAAATCGCAACGGCAAGTTTGTCTAATATCTTTAGTTGTTCCAAGGCCTTAATGGCCACCATTAGATTAAATAAGCTAATTAACACTTCAAAGTTAATATATTCGACCTTTGGCGAATGTATGAAGCAGCTTACAATTGCTAGTATCAGTGAAATGGTAAGTACTAAATCCTTTTTTAAAAGTTCGAATTTCATAAGGAGTCTTTTTTTATTTTGAACGAATACTATTTCTTTCACAATACACCACCTGTAATCTATGTTAGTAAATATACGTTTTTTGGGATAACTCGATATTGCTAGAAAAGAGGATGTCATATGGTCCTAAATAAGAGTTTTGTAATGTTTCATCCCTTCAACAAAATCCTTTTTTTCTTAGTGTCTTTCATGTTGCAAATATGTGCAATATAGACGAATCAAACTAGGGGGATTAATTGAGAAAACAAATGTTTTTTGTATGATACCATAAATAAATTAAATGTTTTATTTTTTAAATATTCTTATAATATCCCGTTGATTCTTGATTTCAAATACTTTATATGAACTTCTAAAAGAGAAAAAATATGCATGTTTTTATGAAGAAAATAGAGGCTTGTCAAAGGTTAGGTAGAACAGCATCCGCGATGTTTGGATACTGTATAAAATTCACAAAATCTCACTGTTTTTTAGATGAAAAATCTTAAAATATTTTTTTGTTTTTATAAAAATCTGTACTTTTTCGTAACATTCTGTACTTTTAATTATAAATTAAAGACAAGCTTCTCTTAGTTGAAGATTGAAAGCGCTTTATAGATTTTTCGTGAAGTTTTTATCTAGCCTATTTTTGAGATTAGTAGTGAGAAAGGAGATATTTCCATGTTCTTGAGAAAATTAACAAAAAACCACTTAATCACTATTGATTATTATGATTTAAATGTAAATCACCGGTAAACGAAACAAACGTAATAGTACAACAACAATAGTGGATAAGAATATTAGTTTTGCAGAAAGGGATAGAGCATCGTGTGTATAATCGATAATTTTTTGAAAATTTGGGTTTTTAGGTGCATGTTGCGATGTTTGCTTAAACAGGCCAATTCTATTCATATAGAAAATTTTTATCCTTGTTGTATTTGAATATGAATGAGGTATTTATGCCACGGAATATAGGTGATTTTATATAGATTATGATAGATAAATTTTTGGTATGGAGTGATAATATGGAAAGATTTTTTGTAGAGTTAGTCGGATCAACAAATGATTTTTTATGGTCTAAATTGTTAATTATTATGCTTGTTATTTGCGGAATTTATTTTACATTTAAATTGAATTTTGTACAGTTTCGAATGTTAAAAGAGATGGTCCGTGTATTAATGGAGGGAAAAAGTGGTTCTAAAGATCAAATCTCTCCTTTTCAAGCGTTTTGTATTGGTATGGCAGCTCGCGTTGGAACAGGGAATATTACAGGAATTGCGATTGCGATTGCATTAGGAGGTCCTGGAGCTGTATTTTGGATGTGGATTATTTCTATTATTAGCTCGGCATCCAGTTTTGTTGAAAGCACATTAGCACAGATATATAAAGTAAAAGATAAAACTGGTTTCCGCGGTGGGCCATCCTATTATATGGAAAAAGGGTTAAATAAACGTTGGATGGGAGTATTATTCTCTATTTTAATTACAATTACTTTCGGTCTTGTATTCAATTCAGTACAATCAAATACAGTTACAATTGCTTTTCAAAATTCATTTGGTACAGATCGTTTAACAGTTGGGATAATCATGGCCATTGCTTTCGCCGCGATTATCTTTGGTGGTGTACAACGTATTGCAAAAATGGCTGAATACAAGGTGGTATTTTTAGCGGTATTATACATTGGAGTTGCATTATTTGTTGTAGTTACCAACATATCAAAAATGCCGGAAGTTCTTTCTCTTATTGTTCAAAACGCATTTGGTTTTAAACAAATAGCAGGAGGTTCAATTGGTGCAGCACTTATGAATGGAGTTAAACGTGGTTTATTTTCAAATGAAGCTGGTATGGGAAGTGCACCAAACGTTGCTGCAACAGCAACAACAAGTCATCCGGTGAAACAAGGACTGATTCAAGCATTTGGTGTATTAACCGATACACTGATCATTTGTACTAGTACTGCCTTTATTATTTTGCTGTCTGATGCATATAAACAACCGGGGTTAAATGGTATTGCACTTACACAAGCAGCATTAAGTGAACACATCGGTTCTTGGGCATCGGGTTGTCTTGCTATCTTTGTCTTTTTATTTGGATTTGGTGCGTTAATTGGCAACTATTATTATGGTGAAACAAATATTCGCTTCTTACATACAAGTAAAGTGTGGTTAATGACATACAGAATAAGTGTGTTGGCTATGATTGTATTTGGTTCTGTTGCAAAGGTTCAAATTGTATGGGATTTAGCGGACTTATTTATGGGATTTATGGTTATTATTAATTTAATTGCTATTACCTTACTTTCAAAAGTAGCATTTGCGGCGTTACAAGATTATATAAACCAGAAAAAAACTGGTAAAGATCCTGTTTTTTATAAAGAAAGCATTAAAGGACTTGAAAATGTTGAATGTTGGGATAGTTATGAGGAAACTTCAAAAAAGAAAAGTGTGTAATAAGAAAGATATTCAGACTGCAATGTGTCTGAATATCTTTCTTGGTTCTAGTGCAAATATTATTGATGATATTAAAGAAAAAATTATTCTATATAAAGTTAATAGTACGGGGGAATATTGTTAAATGATAAAGGATTCTATCGTTCAAATTGAGGGTCAAGAAAAAGTTTGCTTAGATCAATGGGTAGCTCATTATCGAACGTATGCAGCTAAGGGACGAAGCGCCAGTTATATTCCCGCTCTGGGGGAAATAAATGTATCGCAGTTAGGGATTTGTATAGTAAAGCCAGATGGAACAATGATAAAGTCAGGAGATTGGGAGGTACCTTTCACATTACAAAGTATATCAAAAGTAATCGGGTTTATAGCCGTTTGTTTAAGTCGTGGTATTTCTTATGTATTAGAACGAGTTGACGTAGAGCCAACTGGAGATGCCTTCAATTCGATTATTCGTTTAGAGATACATAAACCAGGAAAACCTTTTAATCCTATGATTAATGCTGGAGCGATTACGATAGCTTCACTTTTGCCAGGGATATCGGTGAAAGAAAAATTAGAATCTCTATACGTATTAATTGAAAAAATGATAGAGAAGCGTCCTGCTATTAATGAAATAGTATTTCAATCAGAATGGGAAACGGCTCATCGTAATAGAGCTTTAGCATACTATTTAAAGGAGAATGGTTTTCTAGAATCAGATGTGGAGGAGACACTAGAGGTTTACCTAAAACAATGTTCAATTGAAATAAATACAGAAGATATTGCCTTAATAGGGCTTATACTAGCACATGATGGATATCATCCTATTCGCAAAGAACAAGTGCTCCCTAAAGAAGTAGCTAGGTTAACAAAAGCTTTAATGCTTACTTGTGGAATGTACAATGCTTCCGGGAAATTTGCTGCTTTTATTGGATTACCAGCTAAGAGTGGGGTATCCGGCGGAATTATGACACTTGTTCCCTCAAAATCTAGGAAGGATTTATCGTTTCAAGATGGATGTGGTATTGGTATTTACGGACCAGCCATTGATGAATATGGGAATAGTTTACCAGGAGTTATGTTGTTAGAACATATTGCAAAAGAATGGGATTTGAGTATATTTTAAAAAGGAGCACAAATATTTTGGTGTTAGAGCGAGTCCAAAAGTGTTCAGGCCATATATTGTGTCTGAACATTTTTGAGTTATAAAGTATCTTTCTAAAGTAGAAGACTGTAATGAATACTCACAATCTGTAATACTTTCGTTTATATCTTATTTATTAGTTTTTGAAAAAAATAGAGTAAGTGTTGTATTAATACAAATAGGTTTGTATACTGACTGTTAGGCGAAAGTGGGAAGTGATTATTTTGAATCTTAGTAATTTAGTAAAAAAAGACATCTATATTCTTGTTTTAATGATACTTACAGTACCCTTAGTAGGTGAAATAAAGTCATTTCCCTTAAACGAAACATTTAGAATGAGCTTTGGTGCACCGACATTTTTCTTTTTTTTGTTATTGTTTCGACGAGTTCCAGCATTTTTACCGGGTTTTTTAACAGCAATAGTCGTTGTAGTATTTCGTATGTCAATGGATGTAATAATAAAGGGAAATATGGATTGGTTAGCCGCTTTTCATACTCACTATCCTAGTTTTTTCTTTTATTTTACGTATTCGTATCTCTTTCATTTAGCAAAAATTAAACGTTTTTATCATCAACCACTAATGATTGGTTTGATTGGTTGCGTTATTGAAATATTGTCAGACTGTGTGGAATTAATGATTCAATATTTCGTATTAAAAACATCGATCACATCCGAGGCAATAAATGAGATCGTTGTTATCGCATGTTCCCATAGTTTTATAGTTCTAAGCTTTTTCAATATGATGAAATTGTATGAAGCGCAATCAAGGGAGAGACACATAAAGAAACAAAATGAACATATGCTTATGCTCATTTCTAATTTATATGAAGATGCTGTTCATTTAAAAAAAACATTACAAGATACTGAGAATATAACAAAAAAATCCTATGATTTATATAAAACCTTAGACTCTTTTGAGCATAAACAGATGGATTTTCAGTTTCAGGATTTAAGGCAACAGGCATTACAAATTGCTGGTGAGGTGCATGACGTTAAAAAGGATAATCAACGTATTTTTGCGGGACTTTCAAAACTAATTTCTGATGAAAGTTTTACAGATTATATGTCTGTACATGAACTAGTAAACATCATTATACGGGCAAATACGAAATATGCACGGTTGCTAGAGAAAGACATCCAATTTGTATATAAAATTGATGGTGTGCATCCTCATTATCATATTTATACAATCCTATCTATTGTAAATAATATCGTGACAAACGCTGTAGAGGCTATCCAAAGTATGGGAACTATTATAATTGACATTAATAAAGACCATCATTTCGTTGAATTTCGAATAGGAGATAACGGTCCAGGTATTTCTTCAAAATATAAAGATTCAATTTTTGAGCCTGGTTTTACTTCTAAATATGATGGTTTAGGCAATCCATCGACAGGCATCGGACTATCGTATGTTAAAGAAATGGTCGAACAACTTGAAGGTGATGTTACGCTTGAGGACAGAACCGAAGGAAGAGGATCAATTTTTATAATTAGATTAGGGATTGATCATATAATTTCGAAAGGGTGATTCTATGTATTTTTATATAGTAGATGATGAAAAAGCGGTTCGTTCAATGTTGGCTCAAATTATCGAGGATGAAGATCTTGGAGAGGTTATAGGAGAAGCTGAGGATGGTTTATCTTTAGAGCAATACATGCCGATCCTTAAAAATATAGACATTTTATTTATTGATTTGTTAATGCCCATTCAAGATGGAATAAAAACAATTCGTCAAATAAAGCCTTCGTTTAAAGGGAAAATCATCATGGTCTCTCAAGTAGAATCAAAAGAATTAATTGCTGAAGCTTATTCGCTTGGCGTTGAATACTATATTATTAAGCCAATTAACCGGATTGAAGTATTAACAGTTGTCCGGAAAGTCATTGAAAGAATTCGTTTGGAAAAATCGATAAAAAACATTCAAGAATCGCTTAATACGGTACTAAAATTGGATAGTAATTCAAGTGCGCAAGAAAAATACCGTAATGAAAAACATTTAAATACTTTTAATCATTTTCAAAATTCCATTCATTTTCTTTTGTCGGAATTAGGAATAGCCAGTGAAAATGGAAGTAAAGATTTAATGGATATGCTAGATTATTTATATAAATATGAACAAGATAACACGTTGGAACAAGGTTTTCCCTCACTAAAAGAGATTTTTATGAATTTAGCTCAAAAAAAACTTGGGGATTCAGCTGAAGATACCGAATTAAAAAGGTTCATAGAAGCTTCCAAACAACGGATTCGGAGAGCAATTTATCAATCATTAAACCATTTAGCATCTCTTGGACTTACTGATTTTTTAAACCCGAAGTTCGAAAATTATGCTTCTAGATTTTTTGATTTTACTACCGTAAGGAGAAAGATGACAGAATTGAATAATGAACCAACAGTACCTGCTCGTATTGATACGAAAAAATTCATTCAAGTTCTTTATTTTGAAGCAAAACGAATACACTTGGAATTAAGATGATAAACTCTTGCTCATTATCATTTTCAATTAATAGATTGATAGTTGTTTTCATGTTATTTGTTTTATATAGTTTTTCTAAGAGAGTATTTTCCTTTCTTTCATATCATTTTTAAAATCAGAAAATTCCGTATCGATTTGGTAGAAATGTACTAACTTGGAACAAAAGAATATGTATTTCTTACACATTAATATTCATTTAAAAACGAGTATTTCCAAAATAAAATATAACTACATAGTAAGTTGAATTTAAAAAAAGATGCTATCTTCTAGCATCTTTTTTTCTTTTAGAGAAAATATCATTCATACTTATATTATTTGAAATTCAAATGCAGGCATACAAATTAAGGAATAGGAGATAATATTTAACAAATTATAATTAAAAATGGTATTTTAGGTCAGAAATGTTTTTATACTAACTAGGTTATTGGTACTAAATAAGTATAATGTCTCGCTTTTCTGCTCTTTAATCTTATCGTTATTTTTTATTAAGTACATATCGTTCTTTAGAAATTTCAATCCTAACAGAGTATATAAATTGGGTGATAAACATGTGGAACATAATTACTTCTTATTTTCCAGATTGGAAAGTCTTTGTACAAGCTTTTATTTTGTTTTTAATTCCGTATACTATCTCAAGATTTTTTCATTGGGTTCGTATGACAGAGAAAGAGTGGGAAGAATGAGTTGGTGGAAGTCCAGAGACAAACAAGTGAAGAAAAATAATATTCAAAGTAAAACGAAACAAGAGTATAAACCTTCTCAAAATGCAACCGTTCATTTCACAAACGATTTTGCCTCTAACTTAGAACTTATAAAGCAACAGATCGGACATAATTCTGATGTTCGCTTTCGGAAGTTTAATATTGGACGCACAGATATTCAAGCTGGGATCATTTTTGTTGATGGTCTATCAGATAAAGAGATCATTGACAAACATATTATGAAATTACTAATGGATGATTTTTCTGACGAATATAAAAATGAATCTTCTTATGTGGAGGGGACTGTTTCAAAAGAATATATTAAAAATAAAGTTCTTACAATTAGTGAAGTAGCAGAAGTCCATTACATAAAAGATGTGATATCCAAAGTATTGATAGGTTCAACAGCTCTTTTAATTGATGGTTTAGCAGATGTGTTTATTCTTGGTACAACAAAAGCAAATAAACGAAACATGGAAGAACCAGTATCAGAGGCATTAGTCAGAGGGCCACGGGTTGGTTTTACTGAAGTATTAAGTGATAATACCTCACTTTTGCGACGGCATTGTGCAGATGAGAACTTATCATTAGTAAAGCTACCAGTAGGAGAACGTGCAAAGAAAGAATTAGTTGTCGCATTTATTAAAGATCTTGCTAGTACAGAATTGGTGGAAGAAATAAAAAACAGAATTCAGAAAATTGACATAGACAGTGTACTCGAATCTGGTTATATAGAGCAACTCATTGAAGATAATTATCTCAGTCCTTTCCCGCAGATTCAAAATACAGAACGACCTGATCGTGTTATTAGTGCTTTGATGGAAGGCCGAGTAGCTATTTTGTTAGATGGAACACCATTTGTTTTAATTGCTCCAGTTACATTTAGTATGCTGCTGCAATCACCAGAAGATTATTATGAAAGGTGGCTTCCTGGTACGCTTCTCCGCTTATTACGCTTCATGACAGCGTTTGTTTCATTATTTGCTCCAGCACTGTATATTTCTTTTATTTCATTTCATCCAGGATTAATTCCCACCAAGCTAGCTATTTCTATTATCGGATCGCGAGAAGGAGTTCCTTTTCCCGCTTTAATCGAAGCGTTGATTATGGAAGTAGCCATCGAAGTTTTACGAGAAGCAGGTTTACGTCTGCCTAAACCGATTGGACCTGCAATGGGAATTGTGGGCGGTTTAATAATTGGTCAGGCTGCCGTAGAAGCAGGAATCGTTAGCCCAATAATGGTTATCGTTGTTGCGGTAACAGCTATTTCTTCTTTTACTATCCCACAATATAGTGTGGGAATTACGTTACGCATTCTTCGTTTTGTAGCTATGTTTTGTGCTGCGATATTTGGATTGTATGGAGTTATTCTCTTCTTTCTTTTACTTTGCAGTCATTTAGTGAAACTGAAAAGTTTTGGCGTTCCTTATACTAGCCCTGCTGTTCCGTATCGATTTAGTGACTGGAAAGATTTTATGGTTCGCATGCCATTAAAAATAATGAGACGTAGACCAAAAATAATGCATACTAAAAAAACTATCCGCAAAAAGTAGCTGATGACGAAAGGAAGTGGCCTTCAGTGATTACTAAATCCCAAGACCGAATAACAACTTCGCAAGCAGTTGTTATTATTGTAAATTACATACTCGGAACAGGAATCCTCACTCTGCCCAGAGCATCTGTGGAAAAAGTGAAAACACCAGATGTATGGCTAAGTGTGATATTAGGTGGAATACTCGCAATGGTTTCAGGAGTAATCATGGTCAAATTAAGTCAAGGATTCCCAGAAAAAACCTTTTATCAATACAGTCAAGAAATTGTAGGGAAATGGATAGGCAGGTTGCTTAGTTTTCTTATTATAGGTTATTTTCTTACAACCTCAGCTTTTCAAATTCGTTCAATGGCAGAAGTAATAAGCTTTTTTTTGCTCGAAGGAACTCCTACATGGGCTATTATTATGCCTTTTATGTGGATAGGTCTTTATTTGATTATGAGTGGTATTAACTCAATTGCACGGATGTTTGAAATAATATTCCCTATTACTGTTTTTATTTTTTTAGTCATTTCCTTTATGAGTATCGGAATA
The DNA here is from genome assembly GCF_002218325.1 of Bacillus sp. M13(2017). Lineage (NCBI taxonomy): Bacteria > Bacillati > Bacillota > Bacilli > Caryophanales > Bacillaceae > Bacillus > Bacillus sp. M13(2017). The sequence continues at coordinate 479,930 of NZ_KZ268501.1, forward strand.
TTTGAGATAGATAATCTCCGTCCCGTATTGGGTTTTGGGATTAAACCAGTGTTAGATGGGATAAAAACAACGTCTCTCGCATATACAGGTCCTGAAATTATGTTAATTCTTTTGGTGTTTATGGAACAACGAAATAAAGCAGTAAAAGCTATTTTAGTTGGAATTTCTATTCCGTTAATCTTTTATGTAATAACTGTTGTAATGGTCATCGGTGCATTATCAATTGATGGGGTTGTAACAAGAACATGGCCGACAATTGACCTTATGCGCAGTTTTGAAATTTCTGGTTTGATATTTGAACGTTTTGAATCTTTACTACTTGTAATATGGATTATGCAAATATTTGCTACCTATACGATTAGTTACTATGCAGCTGCATTAGGATTAGCCCAACTCTTTAAAAAGAGTATTCATCCATTTATTTTTGCTTTGATTCCAATCATTTACATCATTGCTATGACTTCGAAAAATATAAATCATTTGCTTAAATTGGGGGATATGCTCGGTAATGCTGCTATATTTTTATTTGGTTTACTGCCACTGCTCCTTCTTATTATTAAGCGATTAAAAGGAGGAATAGTGTGAAAACGAAATTTAATTATATGCGGTTCTATTTGGCTTTGTTATCGATGCTTGTGCTCCTATTTTTAACAGGATGTTGGAGCAGTAAAGAAGTAGAAGAGTTGAGTTTAACTGCAGGTATAGCACTAGATAAAGGGAAGGATTCAACAATTGAGAAAGAGGATGAGGAAGGAGGATATCCTAAAAGAAATCTTATAACAGCTACTTATCAAATTGTTAGTTCGCAAGCACAAAGTAAAGGAAACGGACAACAAAAACGGTATATAAATGTTTCTGAGACCGGTGATTCCATTCATCAAATTGTTCGGGAGCTTTCATTGAAAAGAGAGAGCGAAATGTTCAGCCCGCATTTAAAAAACATTGTTATTAGTGATAGTCTTGTACGTACATACAGTTTAGAACAATTACTTGAACAGTATCTCCGTGACAATGAAGTTCGGCTGAGCTCTATGATCTTAATTAGCAAGGGGCTAGCGAAGGAGGTACTGGAATCAAACAAAAAAGGAGAAATCCCAGCATTTCGTTTGTCTGGAATTGCAGATAATAGAAATAGAACAACAAGGATTTTGGCTCCTGTATCGCTCGCTAAATTAGAAGGAAAGATGCGGTCAGGGTCCAGTTTTCTTTTGCAAAATGTAATCTCGATGAATGGGGAAACAAAATTTGCAGGAGCTGCTGTAATTAAAGGGAAGACAAAAAAATTGATGGGCTTTTTAAATGAACAGGAATTGGAAGGAGTAGTATGGATAAACGGAAAAAGGAATGGTGGTGTGATAAAAACTTTTGATAAAGAATCAAAGAAACTCATTATATACGAAATAAAGTCAATAAAAAGCAAAATCATACCACATGTTAACGGAAATAATATTTCCTTTGATGTAAACATTGAATCAGAAGGACGTTTGTCTGAAAATTGGGTGCAACCAGGAAAAGATTTTGAAAATGAATTTTTAAAAAGGGAAGAAAAAGCTATTGAAAATGAAGTAAAGCACTTAGTACATCATGTTACAAAAAAAATACAAAAAGAATATCAAGTCGATATTGCGGGTTTTGGCAACCAATTAAGAATTAAACACCCGAGAACATGGGAGGAAGTCAAAAAAGATTGGGATCGAACATTTAGTAAGGTACCGATTAAATATCATATAAATGTAACTATACAAGATTATGGAGCGTCAAGTTTAAAACGGTGAGACGTCTTAATTGACCTTATATTTACACAAAAACAAAAAGTTACAAAAATTTTAATTTGAAAATTTTTGTAACTTTTTGTTTTTTTATGTCCTTCTTATTATAGATTAAAGAAATGATTTTACCCTATACATTTCTTTTACGTTATAAAAGTAGATCACAATAGTTACTATTGGCGTTTTATTTAACGTTAGGAAAGAGGAATCGTTATATGTCTTGAATAGGAGGGAGTTTGAAGTGCAAGCGAAAGCAGTGCAAATAAAAGAAATCTATCAAGAAATATTAGACGGTAAAAGAAGTAGGTTTCCACCGAATACATGGAAAGAAGATAGCAATAGAGAGCTATCTAAAAGGGTTACAAAATATTTAATTGAAACAATTTTAAAATAGAAATTAACAAAGTCTTAAAAGGAGAGAGTTTAAATGATGATTGTTCTTCAGGTAGTTTTAGCAATTTTTATTGTAGTAGGGGGATTCATAAAAATTTTTCGTATATCTTTTCAGGTGGAACATTGGCAACAATATCAATATCCATTATGGTTTATGTCTATAATTGGTTTTATTGAAATTATTGGAGCAATAGGTATAATCGGTGGTATTTGGAATCAATACTTAGCGCTAGGAGCAAATATATTATTAGCAGTTCTCATGGTCGGAGCCATTCATGCTCATATTTTTCGAGCAAAACAATCTATTTTAATGATAATTCCTGCATTACTTTGTTTCATACTATCTACGGCGATAATTATTTGGAACTTAAATACATTTTCTTAAGCGTAACTATAAATTTTGAAAATAAGTAATTATTAGAGGAATATGTAAGCTCTATTTAAAATGGTGAATAGTTAAAGAATATTAATTCCGAAAAATCATCACCATTTTACTCTTGTTTTTAATAGTTCTATGAATAGAAAGTCTCTACATTTTTTAAATGCATGCTTGTAAAGTACATACAAAAGTGTAGCTCATTATAGGAAGGAGAATTTTTAAATTCTATTGATAAACCCAGTAATTGTAATAGCCCTAACTTAGAATAATAATTTCAAAATCAATAAAGTTTAGAATAAAAGGAGCAAGATCAAATTATTATGAATAAACAAATAGGATTTATCGGATGTGGAAACATGGGTATTGCTATGATAGGTGGGATGATTAATAAAAATATAGTGTCTCCAAATCAAATGATTTGTTCAGATTTAAACGTCAGCAATTTAAAAAATGCTAGTGATAAATATGGCATAACTATAACTACTAACAATAATGAAGTCGCTAACAGTGCTGACATTTTAATTTTATCAATTAAACCAGACCTATACACATCGGTAATTAACCAAATAAAAGACCAAATAAAAGATGATGTAATTGTTGTAACTATTGCTGCAGGAAAAAGTATTAAGAGCACTGAGAATGAATTTGATAGAAAGTTAAAGGTTATTAGGGTAATGCCTAATACACCGGTACTTGTTGGGGAAGGAATGTCTGCATTATCTTTTAATGAAATGGTTACAGAAAAAGATATAAAAGAGGTACTAAATATATTTAATATTTTCGGCCAGACGGAGGTCGTAAATGAAAAACTAATGGATGTTGTTACATCTATTAGTGGTTCTTCTCCAGCATATGTGTATATGTTTATAGAAGCCATGGCAGATGCTGCTGTACTTGACGGTATGCCGAGAAAACAAGCTTATAAATTTGCGGCTCAGGCTGTATTAGGTTCTGCAAAAATGGTATTGGCAACGGGAATACATCCAGGTGAATTGAAGGATATGGTTTGTTCTCCAGGTGGAACGACGATAGAAGCTGTAGCAACACTAGAAGAAAAAGGTTTAAGAACAGCTATCATTTCAGCTATGAAACGTTGTACGAAAAAATCTATGGAAATGTCTCGTTTAACTAGTAAGTGAGAGGCTTTGTTTAGGCGTAACTTCACATCCATTAATGTAAGTAGTTATTTAAATTGAAAATTTGTTGCTATTCTCTTATAGGGAGCGGGGGCATACATTGCCTTCCGCAACGGTGCTCTAGGATGGAATTAAATAGATTAATATATAAATTATAGGGAAAATAAAAAGTGTATACAAATGTATAATCGGAGGAGTTGTTATGTCAAATAAAGTTCCTACTTCCTTTATCATTATTATAGGATTGATGGTGTTTGCATTGTTTTTTGGGGCAGGAAATTTAATTTTTCCACCTATGCTTGGTCAAATGGCTGGAAATAATGTATGGATAGCCAATGCAGGCTTTTTAGTTACTGGAGTTGGTTTACCATTGTTAGCAATAACAGCATTTGTTTTTTCAGGTGAAAATGATTTGCAATCTTTAGCTAGTCGTGTGCATCCGGTGTTTGGTATTGTATTTACGACCGTTCTCTATCTAGCGATTGGCCCCTTTTACGCCATCCCTAGATCTGGTAATGTATCGTTTGAAATTGGAATTAAACCTTTTTTATCACATGATGCAGGTCCTGTTGCCTTAACTGTATTTACAATCTTATTTTTTACAGTTACATGCTTGTTATCCCTTAATCCTACAAAGATTATTGACATAGTTGGGAAAATTTTGACTCCTATCAAATTGACTGTTATTGGGATGCTCGTAGTTGTGACTTTTATTCATCCAATTGGAAGAATTTAAGCGCCTATTGAATTGTATGCATCAGATTCATTTTTTAAAGGTTTTCAAGAAGGATATTTAACATTAGATGCCCTTGGAGCTTTTGTTTTCGGAATCATTATCGTGAATGCAATTAGAGAAAAAGGGGCTACGACTAAAAAGCAGCTTATGATTGTTTGTGTAAAAGCAACGGCTATTGCTGCTACACTCTTAGCTCTTATTTATACTGCCCTTTCCTATATGGGCGCTTCTAGTGTAGAAAAACTAGGTCGTTTAAATAATGGGGCTGAAGTTTTAGAAAAAGTTTCGGACTATTACTTTGGTTCGTATGGTGCAATTTTCTTAGGTGTAATGATTATAGTAGCATGTTTAATTACAAGCGTAGGACTTATCACTGCTTGTTCTTCTTTTTTTCATAAATTATTTCCAAAAATTTCTTACAAAAAACTTGCTATTATTTTGTCTGTTTTCAGTACACTAGTTGCGAATATAGGGTTAACACAATTAATTAAGATTTCAATCCCTGTATTAATAACTATGTATCCAATTGCTATTACCTTAATATTCCTAATATTTTTACACTCTGTATTCAATGGTAGATTTGAAGTATATCAAGGGAGTTTGATATTGACATTTATTTTTAGTTCGTTAGATGGATTAAAAGCTGCTGGAATAGAAAGTGAAATAATACATAATTTTCTTGAACATTTTCTTCCTTTATATAGTGTAGGTTTAGGGTGGGGGGTTCCGGCTATTATAGGCGGTGTATGTGGGTATATTGTTAGTGTATTACGGAAGAAAAATAACTTAAGTTCTAGTGAAACTCAATTAAATAAATAAATTATTTTTGTTTATCATACCATTATCGAACATACAAAACTAATTATCTCTTTGGAATGACAAAATCTTTTATTTATATCTTTGGAGGTAAATTGAATGAGTTATAACACATTATAGCTGATGTTTGTTGAACAGTGGAGGAAAGAGAAAAAATAGAATGTTACAAATTTATTTAACGTAAAAGAAATATTATAAGACTATGTAATAACTAAGTAAATTTATATACAACAATAATGAGAAGAGCAAACCTTATTTTAAAGGGGATACAGAGAATATGAGTAAGTTATTAAAAAAGAAATCCGTTACACAATTGTTAGAGCATAATCAAAGCAAGACCTTAACGAAAACATTAGGAGCATTTGATTTAATTATGTTAGGGGTAGGCTCAATAATTGGAACGGGCGTTCTTGTGTTAACTGGATTAGTAGCAGCAAGAGATGCTGGTCCAGCAGTTATTTTTTCATTTGTACTTGCAGCAATTATATGCGGATTTATAGCATTATGTTACGCAGAAATTGCTTCCACACTCCCGGCATCTGGTAGTGTATATACGTACTCATATGCAACAATTGGTGAGTTTGTTGCTCATCTAGTAGGTTGGTCTTTACTGTTAATATATATCGTGGCAACAGCGGCTGTCGCTGCTGGATGGACAGGCTATTTCCACAATTTAATAAAAGGATTTGGATTAGAGATACCTAAAGCTCTAGTAACGATCCCTTCACATGGTGGTATTGTAAATCTACCAGCAGTAATCATTACATTGATATTAGCATGGATGTTATCCCGTGGTACGAGGGAAAGTAAACGAATCAATAATATAATGGTATTGATTAAAATTGGTATGATTTTATTGTTTATTACAGTTGGTATATTCTATGTAAAACCAATGAACTGGGTACCAATTGCACCATACGGTTTAAGTGGGGTTTTTACGGGTGGAGCAGCTATTTTATTCGCTTTCACGGGTTTTGATATATTAGCAACTTCAGCAGAAGAAGTAAAAGATCCGAAACGTAATCTTCCCATCGGTATTATTGCATCATTAATCATATGTACAATTATTTATGTTATGGTATGCATTGTTATGACAGGAATGGTTTCCTATAAAGAATTAAATGTTCCTGAGGCAATGGCTTATGTAATGGAAGTGGTAGGACAAGGAAAAGTCGCTGGTGCAATTGCTGCAGGTGCTGTAATTGGCCTTATGGCTGTTATTTTTTCAAATATGTATGCGGCAACACGAGTTTTCTTTGCAATGAGTCGTGATGGATTGTTACCGAAATCATTTGCGAAAGTTAATAAGAAAACTGGAGCACCCACTTTTATAACTGGATTGTCAGGAATAGGGAGTTCTATAATAGCTGGGTTTATTGATTTGAAAGAATTGGTTAATTTAGTTAATATCGGTAGTTTGGTGACGTTTGCGTTAGTTTGTCTATCAGTTATTATTCTCCGTAAATCACACCCAAATTTAAAACGTGGATTTATGGTACCTTTTGTACCTGTATTACCAAGCGTTTCAATTGTTTGTTGTGTGTTTTTAATGCTAAATTTACCGTTAAGAACATGGATGTACTTTAGTATTTGGATTACTATTGGGGCAGTCATATATTTCTTTTATTCGATAAAACACAGTAATTTAAATGAGGAAACGATCTCGAAATTACATGATAAAATTGCGAGATAATAACGAGAGAAAATTGTATTAATAATCATATTGATAGTTGAGTAACATAGAAGCAGTTTTTTGATATTTAGCAAGAAATAAAATGAAAAATCCTAGGACAGCTGAGTGCCTTTTTTAGAAACCTTGCCTGTTTTTCATGATTTAAAACTAATAAGGAGAGGAAAGTATGAGTGAATTGCATTTTATGAGTCTAGAAGAACTGGATAATGAATTAGAAAAAGATGACAGTGGTATTTATTTTATTAGAGATTATAATGACAATATTATTTATATAGGTAAGGCTTTTAGTATAAAAAGTAGAGTATTAGCTCATTTTAATAGTTATTCCAATATTAAGGAATATGTACATTTATTTAATAAAGTAGCGTATCTTATTGAAGATAGTTTGTTAAAACGCTCATTGTTACAAGTTACTTATATGATTAAATATAAACCAGTATTAAACAAAGAAGTCCAAAAAGAATTCCCAGAGTTATATACTCAATACATTAAGCAAACAAATAAAAAATCCATGTTGTTAGAAATGGATGAAGCTAAAGAAAAAAGGAATGAGTTAAAGAATAGATTAGTAAAATTAGTAGGCGGAAAAACTATGTTTTATGACATAATTTCTCTGTTAAACAATGGATATAACTATCATGTTCTCGCAAAAGTATTGAGCATAGAACTTCAAACTTTAATTATAATGAAAGAACACCGAAACAAATTTCCGATACCACATAATTATAAGAGGACAATAAAGCATCAAGATATAATGTATGCTTTATCTGGAAAAAAGAATTTAAGTACTTCAAGGTTAAACACTTAACTTTAAAGTAGTAAATTCGTTGCTTTTGTAGCTTTTATTGTTATATTGAAATGCAATGTACATTTGTGTTTCAAATTCAATTGGTAGAATAAGGGGAGGGAAAGGGTTCCCATAAAAGTACTAGAAGAAATTAGGTTACTCATGCGTAAATAGCATAATTAGGCACATGTTATTTATAAATATTCAAAGATACGAAAGTAATACAAATGAAATTCTTATTTCTGCTACTACAAGTACTATTGAGCAAATGAAGTATGAAATTGCTTTTGAACTAGGAGTCACACTGGGACCTGATACATCACATCATCTGCAAATGGTTCGGATCGGTGGAGAGATTACAAAACGCTTAGTTCGAATGGCTGAAAAATAGTTAACAGGTCAATATAGATTACACTAAGAAAATAATCCGTATATATACGGATTATTTTCCTTTAATTTACAAAAAACAAATTTCGAAATTGAAAAGACCTCTCAGATTCCTTTGTAACAATCTTTTTTAGTTATGTTAATGACATAGGTATCTAAAGGTGATAAATTCGGTATGAACGATGTATGAGCCCTTAAAAGTATTTTGGTGTTATTTGCAATTTTAATTCTATAATACTTAAGCTGATATAATAAAATGTTTTATGTCTAAATCGATATAAAATAATAATTATTAAGTGATATTTCTTTTTTTATAGAATAAGTAAAAACTGATACTGTAGTAATTACTGTTTTGAGATCAATTTACTGTGTACCTTAATTATTGAAGTTTTTTGTTGATTAACAACTATTGTATTTGGAAATTAATAATAAGTTTATCCCGCTATTTGCCGGGCAGTAAGACCCCGATTGGTATGGGCTAATAATCAGTGGGGGATGAACAAAACCCCCACTGATTAAAGTTTCACTTTATGTGATACGGTAATAAAACTAGCTAGTTTGCTATTCTTAGTATTTGTAAAGTCTATATATTTTTTCCTCTTTTGTGGAAAGTAAAACTAATGTTACGACCAGTAATATAGTGTCATTTTTTGAATATTCCATTCGTTTTTTATTTTTAGTTGATGAAAAGACCTTTCTCTCAATTAAATGTTTAATTGAGTACTTGAATTTCCTCTACCTTGTATTTTTCAAAGCATAGTGCTTCAAAAATAGCCGTATCGCTTTCATCTGTTTCCAATTTCACAACTTCTTTATTATCTTTTTCTAAAATTTGGAGCAAAATAGTTTTTCAGTTTCACATTTAAATTAGCAGTATTTATTTTTTGAATTCAATTTGTATAAATGATTGAATTGGAACTTTGACTGTTATTTCTTGCGGTGGTACAGTATCTCCTGTAACTTTCGCTGCATTTTAAACCTTTTTCCAGCTTGGTCCTCGCATTGACTACCACTGTATTTTGTAGTACTTCACTGTTTTCTCAAGTTCAATAATTATATCTTGTAGAATTAAGAAAAGAACTTAGTGTATTTCATTTACTTATCTACTCTGATATTTAGATGCTAACTACAATTAAATAATATATGATTTTTATAAAAAAGATATAGTAATATTTTGTTGTGAATTGTACTAATTTGATATTTTATAGTATTATTTGTCATGAATTATATCTAACAGAATATATTTTATGGATCTATAAAGGAGAATGTAATGAATACTTCTATCGATATACAACACTTGTGTGATCTTGCACATAAAGCATTTAATGCCCCTGTACATATTTTATCTGCAGACAGAAAAATTTTATATCATTCTACATCTGATAATGTTTGTAGTCCTTTTTATTCTTCAAAAGAAGAACATCTTAGTGATATTTATCAAGAAAACGATCCCTTTAACTTGCCACTTTTCCGAAGTAACAACTATCTTGAAAATTTTGTTCTAATTCATATAGAAAATCATGATGATATTAAAGGGACTATTATAATCGGTCCTACTATACATCCAAAAGATTCAGATGATATGATCATAAAATTTCAGAAAGAATTTAAATCAAATGATAACATTCAAGAAAGACTTGCCTATTATCAGTGTTTATCTGAGATTAAAAAAACTACATTAATTGATATGGGAATTTTATTACATTACATGATTTTCAATGAAAAGTTAGATGTAGATATTGTCTTGGAAAAAAATAGAGTACTAGAGGAAATTCCTAATAAAAATGTGAAACCTGATTTATATATTTTAAAACGCCGACAAAACAAACCTAAAACGCACAATATGGCATTAGTAAATGATTTCTTTTCGACTATTAAAGAAGGAAATAAAAAAAAGTTAATACAGTATATGTATGCGGTTTCGCAAGAAGATGTTGAACTTATGCTAATAGAGGATCCGCTCAGGAATCAAAAAAACCTTGGAATTATTGCGATTACCTTAGCCACTCGATATGCAATAGAAGGAAACCTGCCACCAGATATTGCTTTTGCTCATAGTATTTTATATATACAAACCCTAGAACAATTAGATAATGTAGAATCTGTAAAGCGATTGTCAGGGGACGCTTTACGTACCTTTGCAGATCGTGTGAAAGAATACAATGCAAAAAAGTATTCTTACGCGGTTACTACATGTATAAAACATATTAATAAAAATGTTTACGATGGAATATCTCTGAATGAACTTGCTAATCAATTAGAAATTACGCCTACTTATCTGTCTAAACTATTTAAAAAAGAAATGGGAATCACTTTCAGCGAATATATTCAAAGGGAACGAGTGGAAGAAGCAAAAAAATTATTAACACTTACTACTTATTCTTTATCAGATATCTGTGCTTGGCTTAATTTTAATGACCAAAGTTATTTTATAAGAGTTTTCAAAAAAAATACTAGTATGACTCCTAGGCAGTACCGTGAAAAATATACAGTAATATAAGCTTGTTATCTGCTGTCTCCAATGTAAAGACTTAAACATGGGTATAAGTATCCTAAAAAATAAAAATTCACTAACCATTATTTTGCTAAAGGAAACAAAAAGATAGAAGGCTGCAAAGTGTTTCAAGGAGGCTTTGCAGCTTTTTTGTAATTTAGAACCTACGTTTATAACGAAGATAAGTTTATAGATTAATATCTTCATATTAGATATTTAATAATGATGATATCAGGATGTTTTTTAAAAAAATCAACAATATAACATATATTACTAAATATATCTACATTTTATGCAATTATACATAACTAAATAAAGGAAAAAAAGTATAAAAAAACCTATTATATTATTCTATAAGTATTTTTTCTAAAATAAAATTTCTTGGTTGAGCTAAAATAGTTATTTTTAACCGTATACACATTAATTTGTAATCATTACAATTACAGAAATGAAATTTACGAATAACTATATTTATATAATTTTTTTTGGTTCATATTTTTATTTAACAGTAAATTATCGAGCATAATCGACAAAATTTTTCTATTTACGCATTGAAAATTTAATGTTTTAATGAACAACATAACTGGTATGACCAGACAGAAAGGAGAAGGTTACGCTAATAGGAATTATAGTGAAGTTATAAGTAACATTATGTCTTTGATAATTTTCTGAATAGTAAATTTATTTACAAGAGGTCAAGAATCAAATTGGTAATAAACGTGTTCTAAGTTTCTGCATAACAAAAGTGAAGTTATTCCGCAATAAAAGTATAAGCAATGTACAGTATAATTTCACCTTTTGTTGTCTAGTAAGGAGTTTGCTGACAAAACTAAGAGGGATATTATCAAATTAAAATTAAACAATGTTATGACAAGATTAACTGTAAGCATTGGTTTATTGATCCTCACGATTCTGTAAGTTAAACCGCAACTTTAGGAAAGAATTAATAATTTACTACTCATAAGGTGCCTGATTCAAATATAGTTAATAAATTTTTGTTATTTATATTTAAAAAAATAGAGTATCGAAATGAGAGATAAATAAAATCCTTACATCCTATTAGAAGTAAAAAACAACGATATTAACGTATCTGAAAGATTTCTCCTTCTTATCCAGTTTACAAAGAGAGCGGTCGTACAAGTTATATGAATTAAGTTATAAAAACAATGGTAAAGGAGTGTACGGAATGAAAACTAAAATAATGACAGGATTATTAGTCACATCCATTGTAACTGGAGCAACTATTCCTATCAATACTCTCGCAACACCAATCGTTCAAGCGGAAACTCAACAGGAAGGCATGGATATTTCCTCTTCATTACGAAAATTAGGTGCGCAATCTAAATTAATCCAAACGTATATTGATCAATCTTTAATGAGTCCTAATGTACAGCTAGAGGAAGTCCCAGCTTTAAATACCAATCAATTCCTAATCAAACAAGATATGAAGGAATGGTCATCGGAACTCTATCCACAGTTAATTCTATTAAATTCAAAAAGTAAAGGGTTTGTAACAAAATTTAATAGTTATTACCCGGCATTAAAATCGTTTGTAGACAATAAAGAAGATAGAGAAGGGTTTTCGGATAGACTTGAAGTACTTCAAGAAATGGCTATGACGAATCAAGAAAATGCGCAACGACAAATCAATGAATTAACAGATCTTAAATTACAGCTTGATAAAAAATTAAAAGATTTTGATACTAATGTGGCAACTGCGCAAGGCATACTAAGTACAGATGGAACAGGAAAAATAGATCAGTTAAAAAATGAAATATTAAATACCAAAAAAGCAATTCAAAATGATTTACAGCAAATTGCATTAATACCAGGGGCTTTAAATGAACAGGGATTTGCTATATTCAAAGAAGTTTATAGTCTTTCAAAAGAAATTATTGAACCAGCTGCGCAAGCAGGGGTGGCAGCGTATAACAAAGGAAAAGAAATTAAAAACTCTATTCTAGAAGCTGAGAAAAAAGCAGTGCAAGAAGCAACAGAGCAAGGTAAAACTGCTCTAGAGATTGAATCAGCAAAAAGAGCAGCTCGTGAAGCAATTGAGAAAAGCAAACAAGGTGAAATAACAGCCGCAGCCGCAGCAAAAACACAAGAGTATGACCTGATGAAGGTCATTGATACCGAAAAGATTAAGAAAACATTTGGCGTTTTTGCTGAAGTAAATAAATTAACAGCAGAACAGCGAGCATATTTAGATGATTTAGAGAAACAAAATCAAAAAATATATGATTTAACAACGAAATTATCAATAGCTGATTTACAAAAATCAATGCTTCTTCTTACACAAAATGATTTGCATACGTTTGCAAATCAAGTAGATTTAGAACTTGATCTACTAAAGCGCTATAAAGAAGATTTAAATCTAATAAAAAATAGCATTACAAAATTATCTACTAATGTTGATACAACTAACGAGCAGTCTCAAAAAGATACATTAAGACAATTAAAAAATGTAATAAGTTACCTTGAAGAGCAAGTATATAAATTTTGATATTACGTTTTTGGAAATCTATAAAGAGTATAAGTATTTAGCGAAAGAAGGAGAATAGTCATGAAAAAATTTCCATTCAAAGTACTAACTTTAGCTACATTAGCAACTGTTATAACTGCTACTACCGGTAACACTATTCATGCATTTGCACAAGAAACGACCGCTCAAGAACAAAAAGTAGGCAATTATGCATTAGGCCCCGAAGGACTGAAGAAAGCATTAGCTGAAACAGGGTCTCATATTCTAGTAATGGATTTATACGCAAAAACAATGATTAAGCAACCAAATGTAAATTTATCTAATATCGATTTAGGCTCAGAGGGGGGAGAGTTGCTCAAAAATATTCACCTTAATCAAGAGCTGTCACGAATCAATGCAAATTACTGGTTAGATACAGCGAAGCCACAGATTCAAAAAACTGCTCGTAATATTGTAAATTACGATGAACAATTTCAAAATTATTACGACACATTAGTAGAAACTGTACAAAAGAAAGATAAGGCAGGTCTAAAAGAGGGTATAAATGATTTAATTACTACAATCAATACAAATTCAAAAGAAGTTACAGATGTGATTAAGATGCTACAAGACTTCAAAGGGAAACTATATCAAAATTCTACAGATTTTAAAAATAATGTTGGTGGTCCAGATGGGAAAGGTGGATTAACTGCAATATTAGCAGGTCAACAGGCAACGATTCCACAACTTCAAGCTGAAATTGAGCAACTTCGTTCTACTCAGAAAAAACATTTTGATGATGTATTAGCATGGTCAATTGGTGGTGGATTGGGAGCAGCTATTTTAGTTATTGCAGCTATTGGAGGAGCGGTAGTTATTGTTGTAACTGGCGGTACAGCAACACCGGCTGTTGTTGGTGGACTCTCGGCTCTTGGTGCAGCTGGTATCGGTCTAGGAACTGCGGCTGGTGTCACAGCATCTAAGCATATGGACTCCTATAATGAAATTTCTAACAAAATCGGAGAATTAAGTATGAAAGCAGATCGTGCTAATCAAGCAGTTCTTTCGCTTACTAACGCGAAAGAAACATTGGCATATCTATATCAGACTGTAGATCAAGCGATATTGTCTCTAACAAATATTCAAAAGCAATGGAATACAATGGGCGCAAATTATACAGATTTACTGGATAATATCGATTCTATGCAAGACCACAAATTCTCTTTAATACCAGATGATTTAAAAGCCGCTAAAGAAAGTTGGAATGATATTCATAAAGATGCAGAATTCATTTCAAAAGATATTGCTTTTAAACAGGAGTAGAACTGAAATTTAAAACCTAAATTGGAGGAAAATGAAATGATAAAAAAAATCCCTTACAAATTACTCGCTGTATCGACGCTATTAACTATTACAACCGCAAATGTAGTTTCACCAGTAACAACTTTTGCAAGTGAAATTGAACAAACGAACAATGAAGATACGGCTCTTTCTGCAAATGAAGCGAGAATGAAAGAGACCTTGCAAAAGGCTGGATTATTTGCAAAATCTATGAATGCCTATTCTTATATGTTAATTAAAAATCCGGATGTGAATTTTGAGGGAATTACCATTAATGGATATGTAGATTTACCTGGTAGAATCGTGCAAGATCAAAAGAATGCAAGGGCACATGCTGTTACTTGGGATACGAAAGTAAAAAAACAGCTTTTAGATACATTGAATGGTATTGTTGAATACGATACAACATTTGACAATTATTATGAAACAATGGTAGAGGCGATTAATACAGGGGATGGAGAAACTTTAAAAGAAGGGATTACAGATTTGCGAGGTGAAATTCAACAAAATCAAAAGTATGCACAACAACTAATAGAAGAATTAACTAAATTAAGAGACTCTATTGGACACGATGTTAGAGCATTTGGAAGTAATAAAGAGCTCTTGCAGTCAATTTTAAAAAATCAAGGTGCAGATGTTGATGCCGATCAAAAGCGTCTAGAAGAAGTATTAGGATCAGTAAACTATTATAAACAATTAGAATCTGATGGGTTTAATGTAATGAAGGGTGCTATTTTGGGTCTACCAATAATTGGCGGTATTATAGTGGGAGTAGCAAGGGATAATTTAGGTAAGTTAGAGCCTTTATTAGCAGAATTACGTCAGACCGTGGATTATAAAGTAACCTTAAATCGTGTAGTTGGAGTTGCTTACAGTAATATTAATGAAATGCACAAGGCGCTTGATGATGCTATTAACGCTCTTACTTATATGTCCACGCAGTGGCATGATTTAGATTCTCAATATTCGGGCGTTCTAGGGCATATTGAGAATGCAGCTCAAAAAGCCGATCAAAATAAATTTAAATTCTTAAAACCTAATTTAAATGCAGCGAAAGACAGTTGGAAAACATTACGAACAGATGCAGTTACATTAAAAGAAGGAATAAAGGAATTAAAAGTGGAAACTGTTACTCCACAAAAATAGGGAAATATTAATTCTGTTGTAAAGTGAACTAAAACATAGAAAGTCTATGATTACACTGTTAAACAGAAAAGTAATAATTGATAAATCCTTATATAACAGAAAGGCGGAGTCTCATTAAAGACTTCGCCTTTCAATTATATATAAGTATGATTCTAATAAAAGAATAACCTTGTAGTTTAATTGCTTTTTTTAAATTTGCAACAGAATCGGTTAATTTGAAGCTGATTATATACATTTTCTTTAATACTTAATGATTTGAAGACTGCTAAAGAAAGTTCAAACGATACTGATAAAAGAGGTAGAACTTATTTTGAAAGACATCGCTTTTTAATAAGATTAGAACTTGAAACCATACCCTATATAGGAGGAATACGAAATGATGAAAAAAATCCCTAATAAACTACTCGCTGTATCAGCGTTTTTAACTATAACAACTACTTATGCAGTCATACCACTAGAAACTTTTGCAATTGAAATTGAACAAACGAACACTGAAAATATGTCTCTTTCAGCAAATGAAGAACAGATGAAAAAAGCTTTGCAAGATGCTGGTTTATTTGCAAAAGCTATGAATGAATATTCTTATTTGCTAATTAATAATCCAGATGTGAGTTTTGAAGGAATAACTATTAATGGAAATGCAGATTTACCTAGTAAAATTGTACAAGATCAAAAGAATGCAAGAGCACATGCTGTGACATGGAATACACAAGTAAAAAAACATCTTTTTGATACATTGACAGGCATTATAGAATACGATACAAAATTTGAAAATCATTATGAAACATTAGTAGAGGCGATCAATACTGGAAATGGAGATACTTTAAAAAAAGGGATTACAGATTTACAAGGAGGAATTCAACAAAATCAAAAGTCTGCAAAAGCATTAATAGAAGAATTAATTCAATTAAAAAATGCTATTGGAGAAGATGTTAGAACATTTGGAAGTCATAAAGAGACATTGCAATCGATTTTAAAAAACCAAGGTGCTGATGTGGAGGCTGACCAAAAGCGTCTAGAGGACCTTTTAGGACAAGTAAAATATCAGAAAGACATAGAATCTAAGGGATTAGACATGGTGAAAATCCCCTTTATTCCAACCTTGATTGCTGGTGGCATAATGATAGGTGATGCAAGAGGTAAGTTAGGTTGGCTAGAACCTGAATTAGCAAAATTGCGTCAGACTGTAGATTATAAAATAACATTGAATCGTGTAGTTGGAGTTGCGTTTCATAATATTAGTGATATGCATAGTATGCTTGATAGTGCTATCACTGCTCTTACTTATATGTCTACGCAATGGGAGGATTTAGATTCTCAATATTCGGGTGTACTGGGACATATTAGTAAAGCTGATCAAAAAGCTGATCAAAATAAATATAAATTCTTAACCCATAGCTTGAATGCAGCGAAAAACAGTTGGAAAACATTAAAAACAGATGTTGTCACTTTGCAAGAAGGGATAAAAATTGCAGAGAAAAAAGAACAGGATTTTTTGAATCAGCTTCGTCCATCAAACGTTTTCTACTTTTATAAAAAAATTCATAACGCATACACTTTTGAAATAAAGACTGGAACAAATGCGCCAAATGCGTCTTATAAAGTTATGAATTTAACTAAAAACACTGTTCATAATATGTGGAGTGGAGGGGCTAATACTAACATGTGGGCTGATTGGCTTTCATTCAATCCAAATGATGAATTTGCGGTAGTAGCAGTAGTGGATGGTAAGGAATATGTTGTGTATAAAGACAAAGTACAAAATATAATGAACTGAATCTGAAAGTAAGGAAGTAATTGGAGCTGGAGAATAAACTAGACACCAAGTTAATTGAAAAATCTCCTTATATCCTAGAATATTTTGCTCAAGAAAAAGAATTTGTTCAGCGAAAAAGTAAATATTGAACCAAGGAGTTAGTTGTATTATGTGTATGGTTTTACCGAAATGTTTCAAGTACATTACTCATACAATTATGTAGTTATCCTGAAGCATCTACAGGTGTTCTTATCGACCTTGAAGAACTACTTAGCTTCCTAAGTGGAGTGACTTTATGCAAAATTAAGTGAACGTTTTTGTACATAGATTAGTTGACATTTATATAGATTTTTTCCATTTTCAAAGATAGTTTTGTTTTTTATGTTATTTTTCAAAAATTACTGTTGAAGTTTCTATATTCATGACTCAGCATATAATCATTGTTTGATGAAATGACATACCACGTCCCTTAGAGTTTCATACGTATTACGATAACTTAAAGAAAAAAGATAATAGTAGTCAACGGTTACTATTATCTTTTTTGAACTATTTTTCATTAAAATATCTCATCTGCTGTGCTCCTTATTTACTTTTCCAGATTTTATCCTAGTTTAAAATTTATGCATTTGAACTGTTTATACAATTTGTAGGATTTTTAGCTTTTTTGTCGAATACACTTAATTCAAGGAGGGACATTACATGATTATTAAAGATTATTTCATCAACCTTTCTATTTTTTCTTTATTAGTTAGCGCAGCAATATTTATTCAAGTGTTTACAATTAATTCTAGTCGATATTTCGAAAAGCTCTATGGAGGGATTATTGCAGTTACGTTAATGTTCTTTTCTTTTCCATACATGGGATTTTCCTACGATCTTCGAGTTGTTCCTCTTATTCTATCTTTTATTTACTTTGGTCGTATTGCTGGTTGGATTACGTTAATTAGCATAATTGTAATGCGTATCTTTTACACTGGAGGGTATTGGGAACCTCCTGTGATTGCTTATTTAGGTATGGGGATTCTATTTTCTACCTTTAAAACTTATTTTAAAAAACTACGTCCTTTTAAAAGTGCATCGTTATATTTTTCTGTTTTTATTGGAATAAAGTGGTTAGTTGGCGTATTATTTAATACTACATTACTTTACACAGGAGGCCTATTATATATAGCGTTAGGACTTTTAATTGGGCTATTCCTTATGGAAGCCTACCAGAGATTGTATTATTTAACACAGGACTTATCTAAAATGAATCGAGAATTAAAAAAATCGAAGCAAGAACTTGCAGATACCGTACATGAGCTTCAAGGAGGAATTTTTAAATTTAAAAAAGTGGATAAGCACTTTATACACACTTTATGTGATGGACAGTTTTATTATCAAAACGGATTTTATTCTGAACAGGTGGTAGGAAAAAGCTTACGTACTATTGATGCTTCTATTGTTCCTCCATATTTAGTTCCACAATTGATGAAGTACTATCTTCAGGCATGGGAAGGAAAAGAAATTATATTTGAATTACCTTGGCCAAATGATAAAACTATTATTCTTATTGCGCTTAGGCCAATTAAACGAAATGGACAAGTTATTGAAGTTGTTGGTTCTACAGTTGATATAACCGAAAGGAAAAAGGTAGAATCAGAATTAAGCGCTACCAAAGAATTATTGGAATCATTTATAAAGCACAATCTAGATGCTATTACCATTTCTGATCGAGAAGGGCATATTTTACAAGCCAATAAAGCTTATGAAAAGATATTTGGGTGGTCATCACAAGAAATCATAGGTAAGAGATTACCTTGTGTACCAGATTTTTTAATGGAAGAATCGCTCAAAAATATTCAGGAAATTCTAACAGGTGAATCTGTGTTTACTAAATTAGAAACTGTTAGACAAAGGAGCGATGGGAGTCTTCTTGATGTTAGTCTGACAGTTTCTCCTATACTAGATGTAAGAGGAAATGTGATAGCTTTATCAGCAATATGTAGAGACATCTCTGAAAGAAAACAAGCAGAAAGAGAACGGCATCGATTACACCGGCAATTAAGAGATAGTGAAATGAAGTACCGTGCACTAATCGAACAAGCAACTGATGCGGTATATGTAGTAGAGCTGAATGAAGATAATGCTCCAAGTCGATTTATTGAGGTGAACCCTGTTGGGTGTAGAAGATTTGGATATAGTAGAGAAGAGTTGCTCTCATTATCATTTTCAAATATAGTACCACAAGATTCTCAAATGATCGTAAGGCTATTAGAAAAAATTAAAAAGGGACAAACTTCCTTCACTTTGCAAGATGGATATGTTTTTCCAACAGGAAAAGTAATAACAACTGAGTTTAGTGTTCGTGTTTTTAACTTAAATGGTAAAAAGGTTTTCCTAAGTATTTCTCGTGATATCACTGAACGGCTAAAAACAGAAGAATTATTACGAAAATCTGAAAAACTTGCTGTTGTAGGACAATTAGCGACTGCAATGGCTCATGAGATTAATAATCCATTAACTGCAATGAAAGGGTTCATGCAATTACTAAAATCAACAGAAAATGAGAATAATCAGGGTTATATTAATATAGTATCATCAGAGATTGAGCGTATAGAGAGCATTACAACTGAATTTATGGCGGTAGCCAAACCACAGGTGGTAAAAATACAACATAATGACATTAGTGTGCTAATGGATCAAGTTTTAATGCTACTACAACCTCAAGCAATGATGCATAATATAAAATTTAGAATCGATCTTAACCCTGGTATTCCATTGATTTCATGTGAAGGAAATCAATTAAAACAAGTATTTGTTAATATATTAAAAAATGCAATTGAATCTATGCCGATGGGAGGAGAAATTCTCATTCAATTAAATATACTTGATAATAATCAAGTAAGCATTCGTTTTATCGACGAAGGGTGTGGGATTCCAAAAGAACGTATACCATACCTCGGAGAACCTTTTTATAGTATTAAAGAAGAGGGGATTGGCTTAGGGTTAATGATCTGTTATAAAATCATTGAAACACATCAGGGAAAGATATTTATTGAGAGTGAAATGAATAAGGGGACTATAGTTGAAGTCACTCTCCCTATTTGTACACTTCAAAATTAAGATATTCTCTTACTGAAATTTTTTAAGAAACCATACAGAATGTAATGCTAATGTTACTTAATGAAATAATAAAGAGAAGAACCACTGGTAAATGTACCCTATAGAATAGACACTTGAAAAAGCCTGTTATAAAAACATCCTTTCTTTAGAACCAAAAGAAAGGATGTTTTTAATATTGTAATTTTTCTTGGGGACATTTCAAATTTTTACTCGTAATACATTTTTTAACTAATTTTGGTTAAGTTAGTTAAAAAGGTATTATTTTTAATGAGCATATTGACATATAAATATCCCTCATTTTTAAAATAGAAATTTCTAAAAACTATATATAGGTTCTTTTTGAAAGGAAGGGTATTATCAATTGAAACCACATGAAAAAGTACCTGTTCACTCTATAAAATCTTTGCAGGAATTAATGCAATTACTAAAAAAATCTAAAGATTTTATAACGTTGGAGATCGCTTCAAACAAATCCTCTATAGTCATTTCATATTTTAGAACCTTAATCGATGTAAATATATTTCATGAAGAGGTTTTAACTTATATAAAAGAGAAGAGCTTCGATTCATTACAAGATATTCGGTCTGTCTTACCCTTTGAAAATTCAAAAATAACAAATCAAATGGAAGATATTCAGGATAGTATTTTAAACGGCTATATACTTATTCAGTTCGATACAGATAAATTAAATGGCTTGTTAATTAATGTGGCAAAGAAAGAAAAAAGAGATATTACAAAAGCTGAAATTGAATACAATATTGTGGGTCCACAAATCGCGTTTGTTGAAGATTTAGATGTAAACTTAAATTTAGTACGTAGAAAGCTTCCAACACCTTATTTACAAATGAAGGAATTGAAAGTAGGCGCGCTATCTAACACAACCGTTGCGATTGTATATATTGAGGGAATTGTAAATGATCAAAATCTACAAGAAATTATAAAACGGGTGAGTCTAATAAAAACAGACCACGTTTTGGATAGCACGTATTTGATTCAGTTAATTGCAGACAACCCGAATTCTATATTCCCTCAATTTTTGAATACAGAACGTCCGGACTGTGTGGCAGCTGTATTAGCAGAAGGGAAAATTGCACTTTTTGTAGATGGCTCGCCTTATGCTATCACTCTTCCAACAACATTAATTGACTTTTTTTCTACGACAGAAGATTACACCATGCCTTGGATTATGGCCTCATTTTTTCGACTGTTAAGGATTTTTGCTTTTATCTTTTCTGTTTTAACGACTCCATTATATGTTTCGATCTTAACATATCATTATGAGCTAATTCCAAAAGAACTTCTTGAAACGTTGATTATATCGAGAAGTAAAGTACCTTTTCCTCCAGTCATTGAAGCACTTTTTTTAGAAATAACGATTGAATTACTGAGAGAAGCGGGGACACGTTTACCAACTAAAGTGGGTCTAACTGTCGGTATAGTAGGGGGTATTGTTATTGGACAAGCATCGGTAGAGGCAAGTCTTACAAGTAACGTACTTATTATCATTGTTGCACTTTCAGCTCTTAGTTCATTTACAGCACCAATATATCGAATTGGTAATACAATTCGAGTAATTCGTTTTCCTTTTATAATAGCTGCACACCTGTTGGGCTTATTAGGAATTGTTTTAACAAGTTCTTTACTTTTAGCACGCTTATTACGTACAGAATCATTAAGACGTCCTTATTTGTTTCCTTTTTATCCTACACGCCCTACAGATTGGAAAGACAGCATTATCCGTTTGCCAATCTCAGCGATGTTCCGACGCCCAATTTTTTCAAGATCTAAACAGCGTTTTCGTTTTAATCCAGAAGAGGTAGAGAAAAATAAAATCAAATCACGAAATGATTTTGATGATTGAAATTAACAGGGAGGAGCATTATGAAACAGGTCCCAATTGAGTATCAAGTCTCTCCATATATGGTGTTTTTTTTAATTATTACTATACAGATGGGGGTTGGTATGCTTGGTTTTGAAAGGATTAGTGCAAAATTAGTTGGAAATGATGCGTGGATTAGTACGCTACTTTTTGGAATATCTGTTAATCTTATGATTTGGATCATATATCAGATTTTAAATCAGGGTAATGGAGACATCATTGCAATCAATCAAGACGTACTTGGAAAATGGATTGGTGGATTGTTCAACTTCATTTTTTTATCCTATATTGTATTGTTAGGTGCAACAACACTACATACTTATATCGAAGTAGTACATGTTTGGATGTTTCCTTCCATTTCATCTTGGGTTATAGCTGGGGCTTTTTTAGGCTTATGTTATTACATTGTGACTGGAGGATTTCGTGTAGTTGCCGGAATTGGCTTCTTTGGAATCGTTATCCCAAGCATTCTAATCTTCACATTTTTTTATCCTTTGCAGTATGCAGATTTTCGAAATTTATTTCCAATTGCACAGCATTCATTCCTAGAAATTATGAAAGGAATGAAAGGAAATATGTTTAGTTTTTTTGGATTTGAAATGTTATTGTTGTACTACCCATTTATTAAAAAGGCAAGAAAGTCTCAAAAATATGCGCACTATGCAAATTTAGTAACGACTATTGTCTACACATACCTTATGATTTTAACTCTTGCGTTTTTTAGTGAAAAACAACTCGCGAGCGCGATATGGGCATATTTAAGTATGATTAAAATTATACAATTTCCCTTTATAGAGCGGTTTGAATACATTATTGTTTCTGTTTGGGCTTTTTTTATATTACCTAACGTTTCCTTTACATTGTGGGGAGTAAGTCGTGGTATAAAAGAGGCGCTGGGGATAAAGCAAAAATATGTTTTGCCAGTTATCATCGTATTCATCTTCGTTTTATCATTTTTCTTGAATAACCGTAATAAAATTAACTTATTAAATACTTGGACAGGTCAAATTGGCTTTATATATATATATGTATACTTACCTGTACTATGGCTAATTCAAACCGCCAAAATAAAGTTAAGGAGATAAACATGAAGCGATGGATACTTTTCATTATAGTAAGTGTCTTCTTAATAGGTTGTGCTAAAACGAAAATTGTGGATGACATTGATTTAGTTCAAGTTGCGGCATATGATACTGAAGCAGAAGGTAAGCTAAAAGGAACCTTTGCGATTTCAGCTTATAAAGGAGGGGGGGAAGGTGAAACGAAAATCTATTCAGCATCAGGCCAGACTGGTAGAGAAGTTCTTGCAAGAGCATCCGAAAAATCTTCTGGACCTCTAGAGTTGGGTCAATTGCGTGTGATTATATTTAATGAAAAAATAATTGAAAAGGGAATGCAGGAAATTTTAGAGACTTTGAACCGAAATCCTAGTGTAGGAAATGCAATTTATTTAGCAATTACAAATGTAAAAGGGGAATCACTATTAAAGGGGAACTATTCTAAAGAAAAAGAAATTTCTTCCTATCTATCCTCTTTACTGGAGCAAAATATGGACAACGGAACGCAGCCAAAAACAAATTTTTTTATGTTTTTAAACCAACTTAATGATGATGCGAGAGATTCATATTTACCGATGATATCTAAAAAAGGTAACGTGTTGGAGTTAAATGGAATAGCACTTTTTAAAAGATGTAAAATGGTTGATAAAGTGAACCCTAAAGATTTATTTGTATTTAAATTGTTGACAGATAATTTTAAACAAGGTACATACCAATTCAAATTACCTGGTTCTTCAAATACTTACGCCACGATAGAGAATATAAAAGCTAGAACAAAATATAAGATGGAGGGGAATAGTAAGCATCCATTCGTAAATGCTCATATTCAAGTTAAAGCTGAAATTCAAGAATTTACAAAAACAAAAAATCTAGATAATCCTAAAGAAATAAAAAAATTAGAAAAAATTATGGAAACAGAAATAGAAAAAAAGGCAACTACATTGATAAAGAGATTTATTAAAAAAGACACAGATCCTATAGGACTTAGAAAGCTTGGTAGAACTCACGTAAGAAAATGGAACAGTCAAGAATGGGAAGAATCCTATAAACATTTACGTTTTCGTGTAACAGCTGATGTAACAGTAACCCAATCTGGTGTTACAGAATAAATAAATCAAATAAGATATGGAAAATTTCAATAAAAAAATATAGTCTCGCAGGAGATTAGGGAGAAGAGAAACTATTAACAAAGTATTTCATAAACATTAAGATGCTTTGTTAATAGTTTTTATACTTTTATAGCCAATATCACCTATGGTAAACATTAGCATTCCATCACGTATAACTTCATAAGCTTTAGATTGATGACAATGTATGACGTCCCCAGGAAGCTATCTTATTTGTTGGACATACATAAAATGTTACTCCACTGTCTTTCAAATATATGTTTATTGTATAAAAGACACATGCCGAAATGGAACTGAAATGAATGATAATTAATAAAGCATATAACTCTCGTATCTATCCAAATAAAACACAAGCAACTCTAATTGTAATACTATATGGGAACATTATTAAATTTGAACGATATTAACAGAAATTTGTTGATAATTAGTTAAAAAAGTATTGTACGATTAAATGCAGTATGTTACAGTTGTGTTACAAAATTATTACTCAGTGTTAAAAATATTTCTGTTTTGTTTCTTGTAATTTTTGTATTGTTACAAAAAACTATAGATGTTTTTATGTGTATAGGAGTGTGTGTAGTAAAGAGTCTGAGTAAAAATACGTGCACACTTTAAATTTCCTTTCTGTCTGAATGAAGAAGACTACCAACTAATTAAGGGGGTTAAAGTAACAACTTTAAATACAATGTGCTTCCTTTCCCACACACAATTTAGTACATATTTAAAGTACAGCCTAGTTGCTACACAGACTCTTGTACATATAAACATTAAGGTGAAATAGAGATAAGGATTTATTACATAATAAGCATTACTTAGCTAAACGTAAAAATATTATCTGTGCATTTTTATGAAATGTTAAAATGCCTAGATGATATTTTTTGAAGATTTCTTGGATATGTTTATGAATAACAATTTCTAATACTTAATGATTCTCTACAACTAAAATATCCGATAATTTATGTAATTGGATTTATAAGGTGTATGTACATTCACTTATATAGGGAAAATGAGGTTTTTCATATGAAGTATAGTTATAAAGTGTTTATATTTATTTGGACAATTATTTTATTGTTTTTTCTACTTTATTATGGTTACAGTGAAATTTCCGAAACTGAGCAAGTGCCAGTCATAACAATCAAAAAATAGAAGTAAAAAATATTGAGAAAACCAAATGAGATAAAAGCAGATACAGTAGAAAGACTACTACAGGAAGTAATTAATCGTACGAAGTTAGATGAAATATTGGAAAGAAAAACTTTAATGGAAAATAGGTTGATTGCTGCTTGGGGAGAAAATTATAAATTTCATAATCGGTATAAAGATATTCATGAATTATTCAGAGGTTACCATTTACACTACCTTAGGAAAAAAAGGATGTGTTAACGAGACACCCTTTATATTTAAGTAACGATTCAAGCCAATAGATTACATAAAACCAGAGCGGATTATGTATCGTCTTATTCGAACTACAAGAAACCATGAACGAACAAGTAAAGCGGGACTTACAGCAAACTGTAATGGTGAACCAGGAGGGGACGCATGGGTGTGGTGTTCAATTTGTCATGAAGAACATCCCGTTCTTTTCTGATATGTTTCAATATGATCAAGGAAACCCCTATCATTCCTTACCATTATGTCAGCACACATATATGGTATACGCTCATTTAACAGAGAATTATGTAGGGGAAGATTTATTTCTTCTGCAAAGTGCTGCAGCACTCCATGATACAGGTAAACCGTTTGCTGTGTATTTAAAAAGCTCAAAGGGTACTATTCGTATTACGGTCATGAATAGTACCCTTTGAGCTTGCCACTTTTTAATGGAACTTGGTTTCGAGTGGGAGTTTATTGAGAAAGTATTAATGATTACAGAGTTTCATATGAAGGTGTTACATGGGGGGAAAGAGGCAGCACGTGAAATCTATCATTACTGCGGTGATGAGATGATTACGAAATTATATTTTTTCCGAGATGCAGATGCATTTGCGAAGTAGAGAGGTGAAAAAAAGCTTGTAAAATATCCACGAATATTGCACGTTCCTTGGTCGATAGGGGTACGATAAGGGTAACAAGTGATGACCGTGTTCTACAAAATATGGACGTATTTGAAACTCAAGATGTGGTCGCACTAGAAAAGTTAGATGGTGAAAATACATTCCTTTATAAAGATGCTATTCATGCAAGGTCGTTATCAAGTGATCATCACCCATCGAGAACATGGGTAAAAACGTTACAAGGAAGTCTGGGATATAGAATTCCAGAAAGACGAACTCTCTAAGAAAGCAAAAGAAAAACTAGGTGTAAAATAATCAGTTATTTGTGATGGTGGATTCTCCTAGGTGGAGGGTTTACCGTTTTTTATTATATGTTACGTTGTAGTTTTTATATAAAGCATATTGAAAAGATAGGTTAATTCTTCTGGAATGATATCTCCATAATTAATAACTTGTACAATAACTTTTCAATTATCACTAAATCCATTCATATCAACAAATTGTCCCACATATCCCTTTGTAGCAATATCTTTTAAAGTAGGCTAAAAAATACCCTTTATTTTATCTTTATCTTATCTTTACCTTATCTTTAAATTTTTATATTAAACTTGAAACCTTAAAGTATTGATGTATAAGTCTAAAAGGGCGGGAGATAGATGTTCATTACATAGTTTATGTATAACCAATTACCTTTGAAAAAATTGAATTTCTTATACGAGGAGGAATATATGAAGGATACAAGTAAAAACCAAATTATAAAAGTGTTCCTTATTAGTATTTTAGGTTTAGGAACAATACTTGGAATGCTATATTTTAATCATAAAACCAATATTCAACAAAATAAAGCGCTAGCCACCGAAAAACGTGTATTGCAATATGAGTCTACCTTAAAAAAAGAATTAGAAAAATATAATTTAGGAGAGAAAACACCAATTTTATTAGGAATTATGTATCAAGAGAGTAGAGGTGAGGGAAACGACCCTATGCAGTCATCCGAATCACTTGGATTAAAGCCAAATGAAATTCAAGAGACAAGCTTGAGCATTAAACAAGGGGTAAAGCACTTTGCTAAGATGTACAAGTATGGAACGGAAAAAGATGTTAGCATGGATACAATTATTCAAAGCTATAATATGGGGCCAGGGTATATTGATTTTATTGCTAGTCAAGAAGTTAAACAACACTCGGAGGATTCGGCCAAAAAATTTTCTAAGATGAAAGTTGATCAAAATCCAGCAATGTACACTTGTGGTGGAAATAAAAATAATTTTAGGTATCCATATTGTTATGGTGATTTCAAATATGCCACAAAGGTAAATGAAAAAACAAAACTTATTGAAGAACTTCTTCAAAATGTACATAGCTCTTCTAAATAAGTTGCAGAATGAAATATAATGATACCGTCAGTTATTAACAATAATAGCTAAGAAAAAACTATTTTATTTATTAATTCACATAATTTTCAAAAATAAATTCTGTAGATGTTAATATTTGTTATATAATATATTTGTCAAAGCATTACCCCTGAAGTTTCTACGGTCAATCTGTAAGATAGTTTGTTTGTCCCTTATATTCACCTTAAACTAAAAAGAACTTGTAGAGATTCCTACAAGTTCTTTTTGTTTTAAGGGTTAAATGTGGGTTTCAAATATAATTGTAATTTTTTGAGGGGGGAAAGTAAATGTTTATAAAAACAGAAAGGTTATTGATACGAAAATTTGAGTTCAAAGATTGGCAAGCTGTTCATGAGTATACATCAGATATCAATGTTATGAAGTACATACCTGAAGGGGTTTTTACTGAAGAAAATACAAGAAACTTTGTGAATGAAAACATTGGTGAAAACGCTAAAAACTTTCCTGTAGTATTAATAGATAGGGATATTATGATTGATCATATAGTTTTTCATAAATATTTTGGTGAGCATACTTATGAGATTGGTTGGGTGTTCAATTCAAAATACTTCAATAAAGGATATGCTTCTGAAGCAGCACAAGCTACACTGAAATATGGCTTTAAGGAAATGAAATTACATAGGATTATAGCTACATGTCAGCCACAAAATATTCCATCATATCGAGTGATGGAGAAGATTGGAATGAGAAGGGAAGGTTATTTTAGGAAGTGTATACCACATGGGAATGAATGGTGGGATGAATATTATTACGCTATTTTAGAAGAAGAGTAGTGTTTCAGAATGCATTATTTAAATTGACACTCTTATTCCTAAAGAGGCAAGTTTGACTATCTTTCGTGGGGATTCTTGCTACTAAAGGCGAAGTCTATTTCCGGTATCGCTGACGTGCAAAACTTTGTATAATCTGATCTTATCTCTAAATCACAACTGTTACCCCATCATCATCAAGTTAAAGTTTCATTTTATTTTGCTAACTTGATGGTGATGTGACGTAACCTTAATTATTTAAAAATTTTAAAAAATCCCCTTAGTCATGTTAAAGGGACCTTGATCACGCAAATGATCTGTAAATCAATTTATTTTTGATAGACAGATCATTTGTATGATAATTTTTATAAATAATTGCTAAATAGTGAATTTACATAAATGCTTTTAGAAGTTCTTGAATTAATGGGATAGCTCCACCTATAAATTTTAAAACTGCCATTGCGATTTCCATATTATTCTCTCCTCTTTTTTCGTATTAAGATGTGATAAATCTTTATAACATTATTATAGTAAGCGCTTACAATTAAAACAATACATTTTCGTATGCAATATTGCATATTTATACATTAAATCTCTATTATTCATTTTTTAATGGTACTATAGCGAGGTGAGAGTCTTTAAAGGTTCTCCTTAATAGGAGGAAATATGGAAAGAGTGCAAGCGATTTACAGTAATCAAAAATTTAAGAGTTGGGTTAAACAGGTATTAGCTGTAGGAGGAATAATAGGGTGCTGCTATTTGGTGTTATATGTTTTTTGTTTCTTAGTTATCATGTAAATATTATACAACTAAACTAGTAGAGTCTTGCCTAGAGAGGTAAGGCTCTTTTATTGTAGTACCGGGAGATGAGCAAACTACATACAATAACTCTTAGGTTTTTCAGATCACTTTGTATGGTTCCTTGTTTAGAACACTAATTCCTATCATTGAAAACAGAATTCTATTGATAAAAAATATGTTTTTACTAGATACATATTGAAAAGACAAGCATAAATTATATTAGATTTTGGCAAAATCTTTTTGCCTTGGAAAAGGATTTAAATCTTACTGATAGATTTGATTCCTTTTTTATATACCATAATCCTCATATTACTACGTAAATATAATACAGTAATAATGGTTTAAAAGCAAGAATATTAGTAGGGGTACGTTCACACATCCATCAACTTAAGATTTTAAAGTAGCCCTTGAACAAAAAAATCTTTTTTATTGATTGATAGTAAACAAGAAAGGTTAGCAAATCAACAACTAAGAGATTTCTTCAGGTAAGCTAATAAGGAGTTATTACAGAACAGTGCAGTAGATTTTGCATTAACGGCTGAGGATGCAAAAAAGGCCCTTGAAAGAAAAGGGGAATATATGAAAGCTCTACAGCTTACAAGGTGAAAAAGAAACTCATTTTAAAACTGTTTTTAACATTTTATTCTTGTACCGGAAAAACATGGGAGGTTAAGGGTGGTAGTTTACATTTAATGAGGGATAAGCAAAAATAATTGTTAACAATATTAAGTGCAGCATCTTAATTGTAAAATCTTTTATATCCCTACCTTTGATTTTATTGAGTTTAGCATCTATGATCTAAATATCACAGAAGGTAGTTTTCTTTTATACTTCTATATCTTTCCCTTCTGCTACTACTGTATCTCGCCACAACACAAGTAGTTTTCTAAATTCAGAGGTCTCAATTTTACATTGGTTATTTGGAGCACTCATAAATAAGTTAATAGCACTGGTGTAATTAGGTTCAATGTAGACTGCTGCTACGTTCCCTTCTATTTCATATTGCGGAACTTTTTTGTCTACTACATTATCTAAAATTTGTATATACTCATCTACTTCATCATCTAAAATATCTTCCAAGAAATGAGAAATTATAGAAATTTCTTTTGGCAAACGTATTCTTAATCCGCCAAGCCCATCACGATAAAATTCGTATGTATATTTCATTTTTTACCTCCTAGTATAAACAGGATATGCTGTTATTATCTCATTATTTTGTATAATCATTTCTACTTTAAATCAGTGGGATATTTCCTTTTGTTCTTCTAATTTATAAGAAAGGCTTCTTTCAATTTGTTGAGTGTCTAATTGTATATTGGTAAAAAAGCGAAAGAGTTCTTTATCACCATGCCATGTTTCTAAAATACGATGAAAAAAGCGATGGCTGCGTATTTTTAATTCTTGAAAGTCTGCTTCTGCTTGTTCTTGTATTTGTATTGCGCGTTGATTTTGGTATTGTTCCTCGGATAGATTCATTAGATTTCGACTCAAGACCTTCATTTTTTGTTCTATTTCTTGATTCATTTTTTCCGCCTACCTTTTTGCTTATATATAAGTTAATAGAAGGGATAAAGGAAAAATTCTTAAAAAAGCTAAAAATTCTTCTGTAATTCGTTGTCCATTCGTTCAAACTCTGTTGCTACAGACTGTATATTGTCAATGGATTGCTGAAAGGCAGCAAGAAATTGTCTAGTTAATTCTAAGGCTTGTTGGTTTGCTTCCTGTGCTTTGGAATTAACGGTTAAAGTTGTACGCGTTGCGTGCGTTATTGATTTACCTGTTGCATTTTGAATTGCGTCAGAAGCTGATCTCATTTGAGTAGCAATTTGTTCAGCTTTTAGAACATTACTTTGAAAGATTGCCATTATAATATAACTCCTTACTTCAATATGTTTTTTAATAGTAAAAAGAAAGGGCTATGTATTTTATTATATTTAATATTAAATTAGCAGTATTTTCATATGTTTTAAAACATAGCCTTATATTAATTTGTTTATCCATAAAATGGAATACGATATTGATTATACCAATAAATCACTAGATTTATTTAGGCTAATTTTAGCTTTCATACAAAATAATTCATTTTATAATGAATTATTTTGTAGCCTAGAAGGATAGTAGAGCTGTGGAAATACAAAAATTAATGAAAGAGTTTGAAATAGCCCCTAACTCTGCTGTTGCAGCAATTCACAAAATCAGAATAGAGTTATTGGAGAGCAGTATAAAAATAAATCAACCAAGGAATGGAACTTGAGTAAATAACAGAGCATATAAGAGGGAAAGTATGAAGATTTGGCAATAAAACTTTCTGATTTATACATAAGTCAATTATAAATCAATGCAAATATTATGCATTTTTGTAAAATAAATTAATTGACACTTGTGTATATAAGTAACTATACTCGTTACATCAAATTGAATGAGTGATAATACGATTTTATTTTTATTACAAACATGTAAATATAAAAATAGAAAATCTCAATTTGATAAATACAATGGTAGAGGTGTTTATTTTAATGAAGCACAAATTAATTGCAACAGGTATCCTTGCAGGAGCTATATTATCCTATTCTTCTAATATTTTAGCAGATACTCATAAATTCCCTGATGTTCCTGCCTGGGCTGATAAATCTGTTAATTATTTAGTTAATAAACAGGTATTGAATGGTTATCCAGATGGAACTTTTGGTTCAAATGACTCATTAGACAGAGCTTCGGCTACAAAAATTATGACAAAAGTTTTAGGGATACAAATTGATCCTAATGCAAAACCATCTTTTACAGATTCACAAAACCACTGGGCTACTCCTTATATTGCTGCTGCTGAAAAAGCCGGTATTGTTAAAGGGGAAGGTAATGGAATCTTCAATCCATCCGGAAAAGTAACTCGCGCTGCTATGGCTACGATGCTAGTAAATGCATATAAACTACAAAGCACACCAAATCATAACGAGCAGGTTAAATTTGAAGATTTAAAAGGGCATTGGGGAGAAAAATATGCTAATATTTTAATCGGTTTGAAAATTTCTAATGGTACTGAGAACGGTTGGCAACCAAATAGATTTATAACACGTGCGGAAGCTGCTCAACTTACTGCAAAAACAGATATGTTACAACAAAATTTAAACGATGAAAAAGAGGTTATTACTGCTACGTCATATGAAGATCTAAATTTAACAGTAGCTTCGAAAATTACAGCTCAAGAGATTGATAGTTTTATTGCAAAATATCATTCAGATAGTCCCTTAGTTGGACATGGGCAAGATTTTATCAATGCGCAAAATCAATATGGCGTGAGTGCTCATTATTTAGCGGCGCATGCGATTTTAGAATCTGGATACGGAAAATCAGAAATCGCATATCAAAAACATAATTTATTCGGTCTACGTGCATATGATGGAGATCCGTTTAAATATGCGAAATATTTACCAAGCTACGGCGATAGTATTGCTTATAACGCTAATTATGTACGAGAAAGATATTTAGAAGAAAGTGGTATGTATTATAACGGGCCAACATTAACTGGCATGAACGTGAAATATGCATCAGATAAAGGCTGGGCTAAAAAAATTGCGGGTATTATGGAACGTATTAAACCGTTTCGTGCAGAAGACTATACATATGCAAAAAAATTACCAAAGAATGCTGAAACATTAGATGTCGACGCGTTATCTAATGAAATTCCGTATAAAATGTATGCAAACGGTTCAAGCTCAAATGTTGTATCATCAGCTACTTACTATCAGGTACCTTATCCATTTAATTTAAAAATTAAAAGTAGACCAGATGTAGCTGTCGAGGAGAATAAAGTTGGTACAGTAACTCCTGGAACAACCATCTTTATTTATCGTGAAGATCCAAATGGATGGGTAGAATTCTCTTTTGAAGCGAATGGAGAAAAATACTGGACATTAAAAAATAAATTAAGTATGTAATTAAAAAGATATATTTCACTACTTTTAATCTCATATAATTATGAGACAAGTTTTTTACTTTCTTACAATAAAGTTATTTATACAAGAAAAGTTAGAGAATTATTTTCTCTAACTTTTCTTTGCTAGTATTTGAAATTAAAAAGATGGTGGGGTTACTCCAAATATAACAGTGACTTTGTTTAAAGAAGTGTTTTCCCATTTATGTTTTGCATAAGGTGGGATTTTAACGCTATCACCTGTATTGAGAAGTAAAACCTCATCATTTAGATGTAGTTTTACTTGTCCTTCCATAATAAATGCTATTTCTTCCCCTTTATGCGCCACAGGCTGCATAGATGAAGCAGTTTGAGGTAACAGATTCATTAGAGCCAATTCTAGTGATCCATCTAGATTAGGAGATAATAGCTCATACGAAACATTGCCGCTTTCAGGAAAAGTTATTTTTTTTCTTTGGTTAGCTCTTACAACTAATTCTTCTGTATTGGTATCCTCTAAGAAAAAATTAAACAATGGAATATTTAATGCTACAGAAATTAATTTTAGTGTTTGTAATGATGGATTTGTGATTCCTTTCTCAATCTGACTTAACATGGAAGGTGTTATATCAGCTAACTCTGCTAAACGTTTACTGGTTAATCCGGCACCTTTTCTAAATGCCATAATTTTTTGACCAACATTAATATTGTTCATATATGTAACCCCCTTTAAATAAGTAATAAAATTAAATTTTAATTAATTTTATTTACTTATACTTAATATATTGTTAATATATACTTAATTATAATAAAGTATGATTAATTTTAAAACATCATATGTACATATGTCAGCAGCTGCTTCTCGTTTGAATAATACATATGCAAATAAAAGTTGCTGAATCTCATCCTCTATTTGTATATCTACTATGTGGAGTAGGATATGGTGATGTTTATTGTATGAAGATCATGTACATGTATTTTTTGCTGTAATTCCCCATTCTTCGTATATGCTATTAGGTATGATGACCGGATTATTTGATGGTATTTCCATACAAGATTCTGAATGAAAAGAATTCTAATAAGTAAAGAACAACTTAAGAGTAAACATCAATGCTGTATTATAAAATTTTTAAGGAAGTGAAAATATTATGAAATCAGCTTTAAATAGTATTATGATCTCCTTGATTCTTGCAGTAGGAGGGATCATTGCGTTTTTGTTTAATTTAATGGGAAATCAAGATTGGGTCTTGAATTGGGTAGGGGTATTGCTGGCATATCTATCTTTAAGTATTTTAATAGATTTATATAATGAAACTGTGAATTATAAAACATTTTCTAAAATACTAAAAAGAACTTTGTTTATTTCCTTTAATGTTACAGTATTAGGAATAATAATAGGGATAACATACCAACTATTAGGAAAGTGGAATCTTACTATAATGATGTATTATTGGTTGATAATCTTATTACTACATTTAATTACTGTAATAACATTGGTCGTCCTGGTATTTGTAAATCGAAATGATAAAAATTATAGCTTACTATATAAATTTATTATACTTTTAAACATTTTCCTTACCTTAGGACCAGTATTATATCCTGTGGTTCTAACTATTATAGGAAATGGCATGAACGCTAGTGCAGGCCACTAACTTTCACCTAAATAGATTATTAAAACGATTAGTCCAAAAGTGAGTTTGGTTAAGCTAATGAATCTATAAGCAAATAGAATAATAAAAATAACAACATAAAGTGGGATAATAAGATAGGAAGAGAATTATAATATGAAAATTAAGCTTAAGAAAAAGAGAATTATAAGTGTATTGTTGTCTATTACATTAGTAGCAATAGGATATTACATGTTTCAATCTATTACGAATCCTAAGCTGGTAAACGCGGAAGAGGCAAGTAGTGTTCAACAAGTGAGCAGTCTACCTAAAAATGAATTGAAAAAATCCATACCTAATCGTTTTGATGGTAAAGAAAGAAAAGTTGCATATTTAACTTTTGATGATGGACCAGGAAAATATACAGCTAATCTATTAGATGTATTAAAGAAAAATGATGTGAAAGCAACATTCTTTTTAATTGGCGATAATGTGAAAAGGTTCTCAGATTTAGTGAAACGAGAGCATGTAGAGAACCATTATGTGGGCATGCATAGTATGACACATAATTTTAAAAAGCTATATACCAATCAGGAATATGTGAAGGAAATGAAAGAGGATCAATCTTTAATTAGAAATGTTATTGGAAACTCCCCGAAATTAACACGCCCACCATATGGATCAATGCCTGGATTAAATGAATCACTTCGAAATGAGGTGGTCGGAAATAATTTAAAAGTATGGGATTGGACAATTGATTCTCTAGATTGGAAATACAATAAATTACCTGTGGATGTAGCAGCCGCAAAAATTGTTCAAAATGTCTTAGCAGGTGCGACGTCTTCAAAGGAAATTGTTTTAATGCACGATATTCATCCACAATCTGTTGCGGCTGTTCCAGCAATTATAAAAGGATTAAAAGAAAAAGGGTATGAATTTGAAGCTTATGATGAGAACAATCATCTTCCAATAAACTTCTGGCATGATAGCCGGATATAAAAGTATTATCTGGTATCATTAAACAGAAATTGCAGATCTAGTCTGGAAAGATATGTTTGTTCGTCTGGAAAAATATTAGTTTGAAGTGAAGAAGTCCTACGAAGAAATAGTAACAGAAGCGGTATTAAATCATAATTGGTTCCATTTCAACAGGCTCCAAATCCGACAGTAATTTTGTTCTGTTTATTTATGAGGTAACGGAAGGGAATTTAGAAGAACTTGCTACAATTGCTCATTAGTATACATACAATCACGGCATTGTAGAAGAAATAGGATAACAGAAGAACACATACGGTTCTAAATTAATATTACGTGTGTTTTTATACATACATTCCTCATTTAAATGTATATGTTGAATATATAGATATATAGTGATATAATGTGAATTAGAAACTCGCGTGTTTCAAATACAACATTTTTATCTTCTTGATGACCTCTTATCTTTCCGTAAGAGGTCTTTTTTTATGCCTCCTTATTGCATAGCCGTTAAAATACTATGAAAAGATACTAGAGACTACTACACTATGACATTCATGTTGAAATCTTATCAAACGTTATCTCACTTGTATGCATTAGGACTAGGCTGGAGACTTTGGAATAGAGAGGATGTAATTTCATGG
Organism: Bacillus sp. M13(2017); assembly: GCF_002218325.1. Classification (NCBI taxonomy): domain Bacteria; kingdom Bacillati; phylum Bacillota; class Bacilli; order Caryophanales; family Bacillaceae; genus Bacillus; species Bacillus sp. M13(2017). The sequence goes on from NZ_KZ268501.1 coordinate 516,491, forward strand.
TGTGATAGGTTGATCGAAGCAACTGATTACCCACCATATGAAATTATAGAGATATCCTTAATGTCTAAAGAAAAACGGATATATATAGAATCGGCTTTACTATCATATAGCCGCATAGTTGATGAAAAACACTCGGTAAACATCCTTCTTTCAGTCTTAAATGAAAAGTTAGTAGCTCAGAAATGGAATGTAAAACAAGCTCTTACCTGCTCCACTCGTTTACTAGTAAACAGTGGCCTGTATTGGGATGAGGAATATTTTAATTTATACAGTCTGGATGATAGCTATGATATAGTACAGAAAGGGCTCCATTTTAATAAAGAAGATGTGATTTCTGCTTATATCGATACATTAGGTGCTTTTCGCGTCCATTTTAACGAGTTTGAAGATCTCTATTTACAAGTCATGAAACAGAAGTGGCAAGTGTAGAAGGCAGGAAAAGGAATCATTGAATCGTAAGAGTTACTTCCTGTATTTATCACCAAATTTATCTAGCTAAGACAAATCTGTCTTGGCTAGATAAATTTTTGTCTCTTAATAACTTAATTCTAGCATCTTTAATTTTTCCGACAGCAAGCAAAGCTAGCGGTTTTTATGCATAATCAGACGCTTGTAAAGGAGAATCACTATATAAATTTTTACCAGAGAGTAATTTATTTAACTAGTAGAAAAAGGAAGGGGCCTATTTGGCTCCTTCCTTTTTCTCATACATAAAGCTTGTTGACAACTTATGAAATAATAGCATTCATCGCTATTAAAATATAGCACTAAAAGCAATTAAGCGGATATGTAATTATACATATCCGCTTAATTACATGGATGGGAACAAAACTATTTATCTCTTCCGGTATGGAAACAAATAGATTTAGGTTTACTTAGGGTAAGAGGACCTGATCACTGATTGATGGTTAAACCATATTTCTACATATCTGAAACAAATTATTTTATTGGATTGTATGTTAATAGGGTGAGGGCTTTATAAAAGTTAGATTGTTCCTTGGTTTCATGCTCTTGATTTTACTTGAAGTACGCATTGGAAAACTACACTTAGCATCATTAATACAGAAACCGATAAGATTATAAAGACAAAATTATTTTCAGATTTAATTACCCCGGTTCATGTAACGAATGATGGGAAAGTATTGATAGGGCATACATGTTTCCAGAATAAGAATGGAGAGAGAACAAGAAATATGTTTTCTCCATCACCAGGGTATGTTTCTGTTCTTGATGGAGAATCGTTAAATGTGTTAGGTACAATAGAAGGAGATTTACTCCCAATTATAATGCGTTCTTTTACGGACGTAACGGTTAGATACGTTTCTAACCTTAGATCAAGGACAATAAGTATATTAGATTTAGTTGATTATAAGAATGTTCATACCATTAAAGTTAATCCAGGAGATCGAAATGCAGATCCTTCTGTAAATCAAGGAGCTCACGGTATAGCATATATAGAAAGATAAAATAAGAAAACACTATACTTTCTGTAGAAACTGACAGAAAGTATAGTGTTTTTTTGTATCTATTGATTACTGATGAATTCCAATTAGGTCTATTTTTTGTAAATATGGAACAATGTCATTACTTACACTGTCTATTAAGCGTTAAAACATTTTTTATTAAATAAATTAAGAAAGGAATCATCATTTTTAACTAAGGGAGAGATTGAATTGAAAAAATTATGGATGCTGCTTTTCGTTTGTTTCGCGGTTATGTTGGTAGGATGTAATAAAAACGAACCGCCAAAACAAGCATTTGAAGAATATATTAATTTATGGAATGATAGAAAATTTGCAAATATATATGATCAATTATCAGATCATGCTCAAAAATCGATTTCTAAAAAAGAATTCACAGAAAAATATCAAAAAATCTATGAGGGGATTGGAGCTAAGAATTTAAAAGTTAAAATGAAAGGAGAGAATACGAAAGATAAAGAGCTTTTTCTTTTTGAAGTTAAGATGGATACGGATGTAGGACCAGTTTCATTCATCCATGAAGCAAAACTTGTGAAAGATAAAGAATCTTGGAAAATAGATTGGACACCGGACTTCATTTTTCCAGGAATGAAAAAAGATTACAAAGTACGTATGCAAGTAGAGCAAGGAAAACGCGGAGAAATATATGATCGAAATGGAAAAGGGCTTGCAACGAATGGTAAAGCGACTGAGGTTGGAATTATTCCAGAGAAACTAGGCAAAACAGCAGCGCAAACGAAAGAAATAGTAGCACAATTACTTGATATGTCTATAGAAGAGGTCGAACAAAAGCTCACAGCGAAATGGATAAAACCAGACTCCTTTGTACCAATTGGAATTTTAAAAGAGGGAACCAGACAGAATGATTATATTGAATTAGAAGGAGTTTCATCTCGCCCAGTAAATATTCGTACGTATCCATTAGGTGAAGCAGCGGCACACTTAACTGGATATATAGGAAAGGTGAATGCGGAGGAGTTAAAATCACTTCAAAAACAAGGTTATCAAGCAGATGATTTAGTAGGTAAGACCGGTTTAGAGAAAGTGTTAGAAAATAAATTGCGTGGTGAAAAGGGTGGACGCGTATTTATAGAGGATGAGAAGGGGAAAGAGATTAAAAACGTAGCAAAAAAAGAAGCAAAAGAAGGAGAAACTGTTACGTTAACAATTGATGCTGCAATTCAAGAAAAAATCTTTAATGAGATGAAAACTGAAGCAGGATCTAGTGCAGCGGTCAACCCTAAAACGGGTGAAACAATCGCACTTGTAAGTAGCCCTGCTTATAATCCAAATATAATAGTTAGAGGAGCATCGAAAGCCCAACGAGAAGCATGGAGTAACGATTTGAAACTACCAATGATGAATCGCTTCACGCAAGCATTTGTACCAGGTTCCGTATTTAAAACGATTACAGGTGCAATTGGTTTGGAAACAAACACAATAAATCCAAAGGAAGAATTTAAAATTCAAGGATTGAAGTGGACAAAAGATTCATCTTGGGGAAATTACTATGTCACGCGTGTAAAGGATGCAAGTCCAATTGATTTTGAGAAGGCAATGAAGTACTCTGATAATATTTATTTTGCTCAACAAGCTTTGAAAATGGGAAAAGATCAGTATGTAAATGAATTTAAAAAGTACGGATTTCATGAAAAATTACCAATCGAATACGAATTTCCTATTTCAATCATTGCAAAAGATGGGATAAAAAACGATATTCAACTAGCAGACACGGGCTATGGACAAGGACAAGTATTAATGACGCCACTTCATTTAGCATTAACATATGCACCGATTGTGAATGAAGGGAATATTCCGTGGCCACACCTTTTAAAAGAAGTAAAAGTAGCGGGGAATTGGAAAGAAAATGTGATTTCTAAAAAGAATCAAGAGATATTAAAGAGTGCATTAATCAAAGTCATTAATGACCCTGATGGCGCGGGGAGAATTGCAAAGGTTGATGGTGTTACGCTTGCTGGTAAAACCGGTACGGCAGAACTGAAAGAGTCTAAAGAAGCAGACGGAAAAGAACTGGGATGGTTCGCAGCTTTCGATGCAAATGCGCCAGACATGATTGTTACCATGATGATTGAAGGTGTAAAAGGAAGAGGAGGAAGTAACGTTCCAGGTGAAAAAGTAAAACATGTATTTCAGAAATAAAACTTAATTATAAGGTGAATTTTTTTCACTACATTTATCCCGCTATTTGCCCGTAAAAGCCCGATTGTTGAGGGTGGATTAAAGTTTCACTTTATTATATGTTTGCTTAACTCAAAGATATAAGTTGGGGAAAATATAGAACAATTAAATTTCAAAAAAGCATTCTTTCTAATCGAGAATGCTTTTTTGCTGCGACTATAGAAAATTGATACCTTATCTTTATTTTCATTTCTGAAAAGTTGGCATTGCTAATGGTAAATAGAAGGGAATAGCAAATTGAAATGGACAAGTAGAGTGTTACGTTAAATTCAAAAAATAGATTATTGTGAGTGGATTTTTATCATTGTATGCTTTACTTGTTTTTTAGTAGTATTATTCTGCCTGAAAAAAGATAAACAATGGAACAAATGAAACTTGTATCTTGTCTATATATTGAAACCATAATAAAAGTGAGGGCAGTTTTATGTTTATTCAAATAAGTTTGAGGTGTGGAAATGGAACAGACGTTTATTGAAAAGTGTAATCATGATGAGCTGGACTATGTTATAAAAGACTATTGGCAAGATGTATGGAATTATTCATTTATTATTACGAAAGATCCACACTTATCAGATGATATCACGCAAGATGTATTTATAAAGGTGTTTAAAAATTGGAATTCATTTCGAAAGGAGTCATCTATTAAAACGTGGATATTAAAAATCACAAGAAATACGGCAATAAACTATTTGAAATCCTCCTATTTTAAAAGGATATCTTTAATAGGATTTTTTAGTGACGATAAGCAATCCCTGTCAGCAGAACAAGAATTTTTTAAGCAAGAAGAAATGAATGATGTGTGGAAGCTGGTATTAGAACTACCTAAAAAGCACCGTGAAATAATTATATTGGATGCAAAATATGAATTATCTTATGAAGAAATGGCTGAAACATTAGGAGTATCCATTGGAACTGTAAAATCGAGATTAAGTAGAGCGAGAAGTAAGGTTTCAAAATTAATAGGGGAGGGTAGTAGTGATGAACAATAAACAAAATCCTGACTGGTATAGAAAAATAAAAAAAGGCCCAATGGAGAATCGTAAAGATGAAGAAGAATTTATTTCTAAAATAAAGCAGTCTATATACGAAAATAATGAAGTGGATTTTGTAAAACATAAAAGACCATTTCGTAAAAAAGCATTACCTATTGTAGTTGTTTTGGTTTGTACAATGTTATTTTTCATTGTTCAACAACCTTGGCTTGATGATAATAAATCACCGGTACAAAGTAGTACTCAAATTAAGCCTAAAACAAAAGATGAGTCTGCTCAAGATTCATCATTAAAACAATTTATGAATGAACTATATCAAAGTACGAACTCAAAAAATGAAAATGAATTGTACAAAGCGTTAAATGATGAAGTTCTATTTAAAGGGAAGAGTTATAAGAAGGATGAACTGAAGTTTGATGAAGATATCTTTCATGAGTTGCAAGTCGCCCTTACAATGGGAGGAGAGTTTGCCAAAGATACAAAGCAAGTATATAAAGTACCAAGTGGATTGACAGAAAGTAATCAACCAAACCAAGCGCATTTTATATATGCGACTGTTACTGGAAATAAAACAAAAATTTTAGCTGAACCAAAGCGAGAATCACAAGTTTTATATGAAGTATCTAATGAAATGGTAAAAGCTTGGATTCCAGAAAAAGTACAGAATAATGGATATATAAAAGTTTCGACAATTAACGGTAATACTGGATATGTACAGAAAGAGTACGTTTTAACTGATATTAAATATTCATTTACATTCGAAAAGAATAATGAAGGTATATGGAAAATAATAAATATAAATTCTATATGGTAAAAGAGGAAGGTTCACTTAAATGAACCTTCCTCTTTGTTTTTATTGTCTTTTTGAAGAGTATTCCAGTACTCTAAAATTTCTGATGTAACGAGAGCGGCAATGTTTTTTTCTGAATTACTACCAAGGATAACGACAGAAACGGCAATTTGTGGATCTTCCGTAGGAGCATACGCAATGAAAAGAGAGTGATTTATCATTCTTGCTTGCTCATTTGGAAAACCTGTAATACCTGTTTTACCTGCGACGTCAAAGGGCAACTTTTTAATTTCCTCTATATTTTGACTCATCCCACCTTGCACGACACTCCAAAAGTTCATCGGGTAACGATTTGAACTTTCTAAAATGGGTTTAAACTTTTTGGTTTCCTTACCATCTTGACCAATAATCGCACTTATGATTTGAGGTTTATATTTGTCGCCTTTACTTGCCAAAGTTGCTGCATATTGAGCGAGTTGAAGAGGAGTATGCACTTCATTTCCTCCCCAAGAGGCATTTAATAATGCTGAAATCCCATTTTCAAATTTATTAGATGGATGGAATTCATATTGTCCGTCTTCTTCAAAGGGTAAATCAATCCCAGTTTTAGAACGTAGGCCGAATTGCATTAAATAATCTGTCCATATATGTGCCACTTTTTCTATATTTCCATTATTTTGGTTGAATAAGGGCAGAGCTACTTTTGCTGTCATAAATGTGTTAGATGAATTAATGATAGCCTGCCTCGGTGTAATCTCCCCTGTTGGTGTTCCAGGCGCATTCGTAATGTTATTTTGATTATCATACTGAAAAGTACCTTTATCTAAATAAGTATCTTCTGGTTGAAAAAGCTTTTCGTTTAATCCAATTAAAATAGTAAGTGGTTTTATAGTAGAAGCCATATTTACATAAGATTCACCATACTTTAATTTTTGAATTGCTTTATTTTGCGAAAGAGATTTAATGTTTTCTTTTCTAGAAGATACATGTGTATTTAATATATTTGGATCAAAAACTACCGAGTTGGCCATAGTTAAAATTGCGCCAGTTTTTGCATCGCTCACTATAGCATAACCAGCTTTAGCATCAGGTGTTTTCTTAATTTGAGATTTTAATGCTTCTTCTGCCTTTTGCTGCAACTCAGAGTCTAAAGCTAGCCGCACGTCTTTTCCTTTTTGTACTTTTTGAATGTTCCATAAGAACTTTTTATTATTCAATTTAAAAATAAGAGTTTTGCCTTGTTTTCCTTTTAAATCATTTTCATATTGCAGCTCAATCCCGTTTTTTCCAACAGCCATATGCTTTGAATTAAGGTCATTTTCTACATACCCAATTACTTGTGAACCAATTTCGTGTTTAGGGTAATATCGAATCCATTCATCTTTAATTATTACATTATTGGGTTTGTTTTTGTTTATGAATGCAAGTTCATTCTCATTTATATCAGAGTATAACGGTATATCATTCATAGTCTGCTTTTTACAAGATTGTTGTAATTGAGATTTTATGTTCTCTGTAGAAATATCATGTTGAAACTCGCTTGAAAATTGATTGAAAAAAGCTAATGTGTTTGATGTATCTTGTTTCGATAGCTTTTCATCATTAGAAGTGCAATATAGAGACTTAACTTTCTTATTTGTAGCTAGCATTACACCATTTTTATCAAAAATCTTTCCTCTTTCAGCTGAAGAAGTTGCGATAGTAATTGAAATGAAGTTGATTTTTAATAAAATCAGTAAAATCAAACCTACAATAGAAAGAACCGCAAAAAATCTCCATCTTCTTGTATGTAACATATAACCCTCCCTTATGTAGCCTATTTCATCTTATATTTAATTATTTTTTTTGTAAATGTGGAACAACTTTATTGTTTAGGTTGTCTATTAAGTATTACAGCATGAAGAAAGGAATAATTAGCATGAAAATTTACTAGCAAGTTTATATGTAAGTTTAATAAGAGTCATTATACAGTTTAGCACTTCTAATGCAAGTGGCAAAAAAATAGAGAGAAAACAAGAAGGGAGAGTTATTAATTTCGTAGCTAAACGAAAAGGAATGGTTGCTTACAAGGATTAAGCAAAAAATTGAGGCGATATTTATAACCGATTATCGGTATCTAATATATAAGGAATGTTTTTAGTATTTGTAGCAATTCCTGAAAGGATTAAATGGAGGATTTATGAAAGAACAAAAAGGCAAGAAGCAGAAGACATATATATCTATTCGATTAAATATAATGTTCCTTTGCATATTTGTACTATTCTCAGCTATTATTATGCAGCTAGGAAAGGTACAAATCGTTGAGGGAGAGGCTTATAAGAACCAAGTGGAAAGTAGTCAAAATGCAATAACTAGTATTCCAGTTCCACGTGGACAAATTTTAGATCGAGAAGGGAAAATAGTTGTTAATAATAAATCTCTTCGCACAATTACGTATACAAGGGTGAAGGGAATTACGAGTGAAGATACTTTAAAAACAGCAAAAGACTTGGCGAAAGTACTTGAAATGCCTGAACAAGATATAAATAAATTAACAGATATCGATAAAAAAGATTTTTGGATGCAGTTGAATTCGAAACGTGCGGAGGCAAAGATTACTAAGAAAGATATAGAAAAGTTTAAAGAAAAGGGTATAGAGGGAAAAGAGTTAGATAAAAAAATAGAAGACTTAAGACGAGGTCGTGTTACAGAGGTAGAATTAGCAGAATTAACAGCACAAGATTTAAAGGTGTTAGCTATTAAAAGTAAAATGAGTTCAGGTTATCAACTAACACCACAAATCATTAAAAAAGATGTAACAGATGAAGAGTATGCGCGGATAAGCGAAAATCTTGCGGATTTTCCAGGAGTAGATGCAACTGTTGATTGGGAACGTAATTATGTAAACGGTAATTTATTTCGTTCTGTATTAGGAAATATTACGAGTAGTGAAGAAGGATTACCGAAAGAAAATTTAGATTCTTATTTAGTACGTGGATATAACCGTAATGATCGTGTTGGAAAAAGTTATATTGAACAACGATATGAAGATGTATTACACGGCACAAAAGAAGAAGTGAAAAATATTACTGATAAATCAGGAAACATTGTTAACACAGAAATAATCTCTAAAGGAAAAAGTGGTAATAGTTTAACATTAACGATTGATATGGAATTACAAAAGAAAGTTGAAGAAAGTATAGAGAAAAACTTGAGAGCTTTTAAGAGTTCAGAGCCACTGCTCGATCGAGCTTTTGTTGTCATGACGAATCCAAATAACGGACAAATTTTATCAATGGCAGGCAAAAAGATTGTAGAAAAAGAAGGGAAAATAGAGGTTGAGGATTTGGCATTAGGAAACATGACAACTTCGTATGAGCTAGGGTCAGCTGTAAAAGGTGCTACTTTATTAACTGGATATGAGACAGGGGCAATACATCCAGGAGATCAATTTTATGACGCACCGATGAAATTTAAAGGTACACAAGTTAAGAAATCGTGGAATGTATCCGGATTTGGTAATATTAATGATTTACGGGCTTTACAAGTATCTTCGAATGTATACATGTTCCAGACAGCTTTAAAAATTGCGGGAGTCAATTACGTACCAAATGGCTCATTAGATATTAAACAAGGAGCATTTGATACGATGCGCTATTATTTCAAGCAATTTGGTTTAGGTGTCCCAACAGGTATTGATTTACCGAATGAAATAATTGGACAAACGAGAAAAGTAGATAGTCAACCTGGTTTTTTACTAGATTTTTCTATCGGTCAGTATGATACGTATACGCCGTTGCAATTAGCGCAATATATTTCAACGATTGCGAATGGTGGTTATAGAATGCAACCTCAAATTGTACAAGAAATACGAGAACAATCAATAAAAGAAGAGGTTGGCAAAGTTATACGTTCCATAGAGCCTGTCGTATTAAATCGAATTGATATGAAGAAAGAACATATTGATCGTATAAAAGAAGGGTTTAGATGGGTATTCCAAGAAGGTGATGGAACTGGCGTGAAATATTTCAAAAACGCGCCATATAAACCAGCAGGAAAGACAGGAACAGCCCAAACTGTATATGGTGGAGATGACCCGATTGGCAGAAATGCAAAAGGAGAACGTATGGAATGTTACAACTTAACGTTAGTTGGATATGCTCCATATGATAATCCGGAAGTAGCATTTTCCGTAGTAGTTCCATGGCTTCATGATGATAAAAATGGAATTAATTCTATAATTGGAAAGGAAGTTTTAGATGTATACTTTGATTTGAAACAGCAACGTATACATGCTGAATCTACTAGTACAGGTAGTTCTAAGCAAAATTAGAATACTTTTCTCAGGGAAGAGAACCTGTTTATATAAAGCCATTTATAAGTAAAAAAATGAAATATGAAATAAGAGATAGTGGCGATCATAGCTACTATCTCTTATTTTGTTAATAACTCTTATACTAGCTATAAATTTTTTTCAGTTTATGGAACAAATTTGGTTCGGTGATTGTCTATTATGTGTACGTATAAAAAGGTGCTAAAAATTTGGAAGGAATGATGATTTTGAAAAATAAGAGGATGCTAAAAATAGGAATATGCGTTGGTATATTAGGTTTAAGTATTACAAGCCTAGAAGCTTTTACAGGAGAGTCACTGCAAGTTGAAGCGAAAGAAAAGACTGGACAAGTGAAACATAAAAATCAGGCAACGCATAAAGAGTTCTCTCAACTTGAGAAAAAATTTAATGCTCGATTAGGTGTATATGTGATTGATACTGGTACAAATCAAACAATCTCTTATCGACCTAACGAAAGATTTGCCTTCGCATCAACTTACAAGGCTTTAGCCGCGGGAGTATTACTACAGCAAAACTCAATTGATTCATTAAATGAAGTAATCACATATACGAAAGAAGACTTAGTGGATTATTCACCTGTTACAGAGAAACATGTAGATACTGGAATGAAACTAGGAGAAATTGCTGAGGCAGCTGTTCGTTCAAGCGATAATACTGCAGGGAACATTTTATTTAATAAAATAGGAGGACCGAAAGGATATGAAAAAGCGCTTAGGCATATGGGGGATCGGATTACTATGTCTGATCGCTTTGAAACAGAATTAAACGAAGCTATTCCAGGAGACATTCGTGACACTAGTACAGCGAAAGCTATTGCTACGAATCTTAAAGCTTTTACGGTCGGAAATGCACTTCCAGCTGAAAAACGTAAAATTCTTACAGAGTGGATGAAAGGAAATGCTACAGGGGACAAACTTATTCGTGCAGGCGTACCAACTGACTGGGTAGTTGGAGATAAATCAGGTGCTGGTAGTTACGGGACAAGAAATGATATTGCTATCGTTTGGCCTCCAAATAGAGCACCAATTATCATCGCAATTTTATCTAGTAAAGATGAGAAAGAGGCAACCTATGATAATCAACTCATTGCAGAGGCAACTAAAGTTATAGTTAAGGCTCTTAGGTAATAGTATTTTAGTTTTCGCATTTTTAACATGAAAGTATTAAAAGTATAAAGTTAGAAAACGACTCTTTTCTTGTGATAAGAGTCGTTTTTGTATTCTTATTATTAAAAAGGTAAAAGTAAAAATATAACGAATATATATGACATATCTCATACGAAATTTCATGTACTGTATTATTTTATTAATTTAAATAAATTTCAAGAAAGTATAATATAATTCAGTTAGCATATAGAAGTGTTTGATGAGAATGTAAAGGAGAAAATATGAAAAAGAAAATTAATAGAATTGTAATGATTATTTGTATATTAGTAGGTTTTACAATCTTTTTATATTTACAGAACAATTTAATAAGTATAACTGAGGTTAAAATAACCTCTAGTAAAATACCATCCTCTTTTAAAGGGTATAAAATTCTACAAATTTCAGACTTACACAATAAAAAATTTGGCGATAATCAAGATGTGTTAATTCAAAAAATAAAAAGTATAGACCCAGATATTATTGCGATTACGGGTGATTTAATTGACAGTAAATCATACGATGCAGAAGTTAGTATGCAATTAATACGAGAAATGGTAAAGAAGTATCCTGTATATTTTGTGACAGGAAACCATGAACAATGGTCTGGAAAGTATAACAGTTTAGAAAAAGAGTTGAAGAAATATGGTGTCAATGTTTTAAGGAATGAACATGTAGGCATTCGAAAGGGTGAGCAAGAGATAAACTTGCTAGGTATTGATGATCCAGAGTTTGGTACTGGAAACCGTGATGAAGGAAATATTATAATAGATGAAATTAAAAAAGCAAAAATTGAAATGCAGCCAGATAGATATAATGTGTTATTATCCCACAGGCCTGAATTTATAAAGGAATATACGAATGAGAGGTTGGATTTGGTTTTATCGGGACATGCTCATGGAGGGCAAGTTAGATTGCCATTTATCGGTGGATTAGTTGCTCCAAATCAAGGTGTTTTACCTAAATATACAGCAGGTTTATATGTAGAACAAAATACATCAATGGTAGTGAGTAGAGGATTAGGAAATAGTATCATTCCGCAAAGAATTTTGAATAGGCCAGAGATTGTAGTCGTGCAGTTAAATTAAGCTGTACGATTTTTTTATACAAAAGTGAGTAAAGAGATTTTATGTATTTTGCAGGAGTTAACATTACAATTTTGTTAAAAATTTTCTACGTTACATAAAGTAACAAAATTTGACCCTGATTGTTTGTTATAGTGTAAATAATCAAAAAACTTAAAAATTGTCGAGTGAAAATTGTGATAAGTAATTCATGTAAAAAACTTAAAGGGGTGTACACATGCATAAAGAATATGAAATTGAAGAATACACGGCGATTGAGGAACAAATACATTATTATTGTAAATGTTTATTAGTAAGTCATCCTGATCAAATAATAAAGTATTTAGAAAAAAGATTAGAAAAATATGCAGAAACATTACAATATGCACATTTATATCCTGACACAGTTATTTTACCGTTACAGCAATTAGTTATTGAATATTCTTTAGATGTTGCTAGAATTCGGAAGTATATGAATTTAAAAACGTAAAGTGAAATTTATAGTTTAAATGAAACAGAGTCGGCTTTAGGAAATGAAATTCTAATGTCGACTCTGTTTCATTGTTTAATATCGTTGATTGAACATACATACTAATCAATGAAGTTTGACATATAATTAAGCAAGGGTAAAATAAAAGTGAGTACTCACTCATTTCATTGGAAAAGGAGGATGAAACGTGCAACAACCTTCAATTATTTTACGGACTGTATCAAAAAGTTTTGGAAAAAAAGAAGTGTTACACAATCTTTCATTGCAAGTTGAAAAAGCAGAAATTTTTGGTTTTGTTGGACCTTCTGGATCGGGGAAAACAACGCTCATTAAAATGATTGCAGGTATTAATGAGGCAACGAAAGGTGAAGTGCTTGTTAATAATACTAATATGCCTAATTTAAATGAAATGAAAAGAATTGGTTATATGGCCCAGGCGGATGCATTATACGAAGAATTGTCAGCATATGAAAATGCAGATTTTATAGCAACGATGTATGGACTAAAGGGAAAACGTAAAAAGACAAGAATTGCACAGGTTTTTGAACTTGTACAATTGTCACAGTATATGAAAAAGCAAGTACAACAATTTTCAGGTGGAATGAAAAAACGCTTATCATTAGCAATAGCGCTCCTTCACGAACCAGAAATATTAATTTTAGATGAGCCTACAGTGGGGATAGATCCGCTTCTTAGAAAAACGATTTGGGAAAAATTTTATGATCTTAAAACGAAAGGCACAACGATTATTGTAACGACGCACATTATGGATGAAGCTGAATTTTGTGAGCGTCTAGGGTTAATTAGAGAAGGGAAACTAGTTGCGGTTGGAACAACTGAAGAATTGAAAAAACGCGTGTCATCTGGACGGATTGAAGATGTCTTTTTGCTGGAAGAGGTGGCTCCGTCATGAGAGTTACTGGTGTAATTATACGTATTATTCGTCAATTTTTTCGAGATAAGCGTTCGTTAGCAATGATGTTTGGAGCACCGATGTTATTACTTTGGCTTTTGTCACTAGTGTTTACACAGAAAGACTATATACCGCAAATTGCTGTTGTTGATATGCCCGCTCAAATAGTAAAAGTGATGAAAAATCAAGAAGCGTCAATTTATGAATACAGTAAGGAAAAGGCGATTTCTGAGTTGGAAAAACAAAAGGTAGATGCAGTATTTCGTATAGAGAATGGAAAAATGAAACTTCTGTTGGAAGGTAGTGATTCGTCAAAAAATCGTGCTGTACTTCAAGTATTGCAAAAAAGCACAGAGAAGAATGATGTATCGATTATGAAACCTGAAGTAAATTATTTACATGGCTCTAAAGACTTTACGATGTTTGATGGGCTTGGTCCTGTATTAATTGGTTTCTTTACATTTTTCTTTGTATTTATATTATCAGGTGTATCTTTCGTAAGAGAACGTTTAAGTGGTACGCTAGAAAGGTTATTATTCACCCCAGTAAGAAGATGGGAAATAGTCGCAGGTTATATTATTGGTTTTGGATTCTTTGCCTTTATACAATCCATTATTATCGTAAGCTTTTCCGTTTATATTTTAGATTTATACGTAGCTGGCTCCATATGGCTAACGCTACTTATTACATGTATGCTCTCTTTAACTGCACTAACATTAGGTACGTTTTTATCGACATACGCAAATAATGAATTTCAAATGATTCAATTTATACCGCTTGTTATTGTGCCACAAATCTTCTTTTCTGGATTATTTCCAATGGAATCTATGAACAAGTGGCTACAAATGTTAGGGAAAGCATTTCCACTCACATACGGCGCTGACGCAATAAGACAAGTGATGATTCGGAATCAAGGGTTTACAGAGATTGCATTAGATCTTACTGTGTTATTACTTTTTTCACTATTATTTGCAGTAGGAAATGTATTTGCTTTAAAGAAACATCGCAAAATATAATAATGACAAAAAGGAGCTTTATAAATGCAGAAAGATTGGCTGGAGGAATTAATAGCTGCAACTAATACGGATAAACGAAATGAACGTCAAATGCGAATATTAGAGGCGGCTGTTGATATGTTTGGAGAAAAAGGATACGCTTCAACTTCAACAAGTGAAATTGCAAAGCGTGCTGGTGTAGCGGAGGGAACCATCTTCCGCTACTATAAGACGAAAAAAGATTTATTACTAGCGGTCGTAATGCCAACTTTAACTAAGTTCGCTGCACCATTTTTCGTACAAACCTTTGCAAAAGAAATATTTAAATCGGAGTATGAATCGTATGAAGGACTTTTAAGGGTTGTAATTCATAATAGATTTAAATTTGCTCAAAAACACTTTCCTATGATAAAAATATTAATTCAAGAAGTACCATTTCAACCAGAACTGAAAAATGAAATACAGCAATTAGTAGAAACAGAACTGTTTTCACATTTCAAAAAGTTGATTGTGAAATTTCAAGAAGAAGGGGAAATAATTGAGATACCACCATCTTCCGTATTACGTCTTACTTTATCAGCTGTATTAGGTTTATTATTAACACGATTTTTATTATTGCCTGAAGAAAAATGGGATGATGAAGCAGAAATTGAAAATACGATTCAATTTATATTGTATGGATTAACTCCACGAATTTAATCGTTGAAGTGTGAATTACATACATTACTTTTAAGTGAAAATAAATCGCCTTTAAAAAGGCGATTTATTTTCATTATATATTTTTGATAAATAAGTACTTGTTTAATAAAAACATTCTAAATCAGCGTGTTTCTTTGTCTCTTCTTCTAAGACCTAATAATCCTGCTAGTCCTAATAAACCAAGCCAAGCCCAATTATTATTTCTATCACGATTATCATTTAAATCATTTGTTGTATTTACATTTCGAGTTCTCACATCATTATTAACTCTGTCTAAATTATTGTCATTTACTCGAGTTGAAATATCAGTGTTATTAACTCTGTTCATATTATTTCCATCGTATTCAGCTTGCGCAGATGTACCTAAAAACATAATAGATAGTGCTAAAACACTTAAGATTGATGATAATTTCTTTTTCATAACAATCCCTCCTTTCTTAATAATTAAGTTCTCCGAAGCATGTGTGTATTATTCATTTCACAATATCTAAACCCTCATTAAATAGAGCGCACATTTATAGAAAATAGAGTTGAATGATTGTTAATATTTCATTGGATATATATTTCTCATAAAAATAAATGCATCAAACTTTGCTTAAAATGTTAATCTTAGTACAATTTATATTATACGGACTAGCAATAAGGAGGTAATGAGATGCGACAATTTGCAAAACCTACAATCGTCGTAAGTAAATGTTTAGAATTTGATGCTTGTCGTTATAATGGAGAGATGATTCCAGATGTAACAATACGAAATTTGCAGCCATTTGTTACATTTATACCTGTTTGTCCAGAAGTCGAGATTGGATTGGGGACTCCTCGAGAAACGATACGAATTGTAGAAGAAAATGGTGAGAATAGACTTGTGCAACCGTCGACACGAGAAGATGTAACTGAAAAAATGGAACAGTTTTCAAATGACTTTTTACAAACGATACCGGATGTGGATGGTTTTATTTTAAAGAATCGTTCGCCAAGTTGTGGTACGCGCGATGTGAAAATTTATTCTGGTTTTGAAAAAGCACCAGCAAAGGGAAAAGGATCAGGCTTATTTGGCGGAGCAGTAATAAAAAAATTTTCGCATCTTCCTATTGAAGAGGAAGGCAGATTGTCGAATTTTATTATTAGAGAGCATTTCTTTACAAGGCTATTTACAATCGCATATTACAAAATGATTAAACATAATAAAAATATGAAAGACCTTGTATCGTTTCAGTCGGACAATAAATATTTATTTATGGCATATAATCAGGTGAAACAAAAGGAATTAGGGCGTATAATTGCAAATCACAAAAATGAAAAGATTGAAGTGGTATTTGAAAACTATGAGAAGACTTTATATGAATTATTTATGCGCACACCCCGTTATACATCGAATGTAAATGTATGCGAGCACATTTTTGGATATTTTAAAACAAAGCTAAAAAAACAAGAAAAAGATCATTTTATAGAACTGTTACAAAAGTATGCAGAAAAGAAAATACCACTTAGTAGTTTACTTACAATTTTAAAATCATGGGCCATTCGATTTGATGGGAAGTATTTATTAAGACAGACGTATTTCGAACCATATCCTGAAGCATTAGTAGAAATTTCTGATTCAGGAAAAGGTAGAGATTATTAAACAATAAATTACATAATTCGACACAAAATCTCCTATGTTGTTGTAGAACAATGTAGGAATTTTTTTGTGCATTAGTACAGAATCTGTTTTAAAATTAAGTTATGACAGAATTATAGCAATTGTCTAACTAATACTTTTGTCTTTTAAGTTGTTATGTTTGTAGTAGAAACTCGCACGCTGTCGAAACTCAATATTCGATAAGGGGTGTGTAGCGGAATGGAATTTACTCTAACTCGCGAAAAACAAATGATTAAAGAAATGGTACGTGACTTTGCTGAAAAGGAAATCGCACCGAAAGCTGTATATTATGACAAAACTGCAGAGTTTCCATATGAAACATTTCAAAAAATGGGCGAACTAGGATTACTAGGCATCCCATTCCCAGAAGAGTATGGAGGTTCAGGTGGCGATACGGTATCGTATGCGTTAGCAGTTGAAGAAATTGGTCGCGCTTGTGGTGGCACCGGTTTAAGCTATGCTGCAACAATTTCATTAGGTGCTTCTCCAATTTATTATTTCGGTACAGAAGAACAAAAACAAAAGTATTTAGTTCCAATGGCGTCAGGAAAAACATTAGGTGCCTTCGGATTAACGGAGCCGAATGCTGGATCAGATGCAGGTGGTACTCAAACGAAAGCGGTATTAGATGGTGATGAGTATGTAATCAGTGGTGAGAAGTGTTGGATTACAAACGCAGAGTATGCAAATACCATTATTGTAACCGCTGTCAATGGTATTGAAGAGAATGGTAGAAAACGCATTTCAGCATTTATCGTACCTACTACTAGTGAAGGATTAACGATTTCTAGTCCTTATGATAAAATGGGCGTTCGCGCTTCTAATACTTGTGAAATCGTACTTGATGGTGTTCGTGTACCGAAAGAAAATATTCTTGGTGATGTAAATAAAGGTTTTAAACAATTTTTATATACACTTGATGGAGGACGTATTTCAATCGCAGCATTGGCAGTTGGTATTGCGCAATCAGCCTTTGAACGTGCATTGCAATATGCGAAAGAACGTCAACAATTTGGAAAGTCAATTTCTAATTTCCAAGCGATTCAATTTAAATTGGCTGATATGGCGACTGAAGTAGAGTTAGCTCGTAATTTAGTACATAAAGCAGCTTGGTTAAAAGATAACGATAAACCTTTCGGCAAAGAAGCGGCAATGGCAAAACTATTTGCATCGGAAGCGGCAAGCCGTATTGCGAATCAAGCAGTACAGATTCATGGTGGATATGGGTATATGCGTGAATATGAAGTTGAACGACATATTCGTGATGCGAAACTATTAGAAATTGGTGAAGGAACTTCTGAAATTCAACGTCTCGTAATTGCTAGACATTTAGGATGTAGATAAAAGGGAGGAATCACTATGTTTCAAAAAATATTAATTGCGAATCGTGGAGAAATCGCTGTTCGTATTATGAAAACTTGTCAAAAACTAGGCATCCGTACTGTTGCTATTTATTCTGAAGCAGATGAAAATGCCCTTCATGTGAAAATGGCAAATGAAGCTTACTTAGTAGGTGGACCGCGTGTTCAAGAAAGCTATTTAAACCTTGAAAAAATTATTGAAATAGCTAAGAAGACAAATGCAGAAGCAATTCATCCGGGTTATGGTTTATTATCAGAGAATCCGTCTTTTCCGGTTCGCTGCAAAGAAGAAGGAATCGTATTTATCGGTCCTTCAGAAGAAATTATTACGAAGATGGGAAGTAAAATTGAATCACGTATCGCAATGCAAGCAGCAGATGTCCCAGTAGTCCCAGGGATTACTACAAATATTGAAACTGCTGAAGAAGCAATTGAAATTGCAAAACAAATTGGTTATCCATTAATGCTTAAGGCATCCGCAGGCGGCGGAGGCATTGGTATGCAGTTGATGGAAACTGAGCAAACGCTCACCAAAGCGTTTGAAAGTAATAAAACAAGAGCGCAAAACTTCTTCGGTAACGGAGAAATGTATTTAGAGCGATATATAGCAGATGCGCATCATATTGAAATTCAGCTTTTAGCAGATACACATGGTAACACAGTGTATTTATGGGAGCGTGAATGTTCGGTACAGCGCCGAAATCAAAAAGTAATCGAAGAAGCACCCTCACCATTTTTAGATGAAGGTACACGAAGAGCGATGGGAGAAGTTGCTGTACAAGCTGCCAAAGCACTTGGCTATACAAATGCAGGTACAGTTGAGTTTCTTGTAGATGATCAGAAAAATTTCTATTTCTTAGAAATGAATACGAGATTACAAGTAGAGCATCCAGTGACAGAAGAAATTACGGGATTAGACCTTGTAGAACAGCAACTCCTTATCGCAAGTGGAGAGAAACTATCATTTACTCAGGATGATGTAAAACGTAGTGGTCATGCCATTGAAGCTCGTATTTATGCAGAGGATCCGAAAACATTCTTCCCATCACCTGGGAAAATTACAGATTTAACATTACCGTCAAATGTACGGATTGATCACTTCTTAGAAAATCATGTAACGATTACACCTTTCTATGATCCAATGATTGCGAAAGTCATTGCACATGGCGAGACTCGTGAAGAAGCAATTTCGAAATTACATGATGCTCTAGAAGAATTAAAAGTAGAAGGTATTAAAACGAACACTCCAATGTTACTGCAAGTTTTGGAAGACGAAGTGTTCAAAGAGGGTATTTATACAACGGGTTTTGTAACGAAACAGCTCGTTAAAAAATAAGATTTAACAATATTAAGGGGGAAAAATGATGACGAAAGTATACGCATCGATGGCAGGAAACGTTTGGAAGATTGTTGTAGGAGTAGGGGACACAGTAGAGGAAGAGCAGGATGTCGTCATTTTGGAATCTATGAAAATGGAAATTCCAATCATTTCAGAGGAAGCCGGTACAGTTATGAAAATTAATGTGCAAGAAGGCGATTTTGTAAATGAAGGAGATGTATTATTAGAAATTGAATAGGGAGATATAGGGGGAAGCGAATTGAAACTACCTAATTTTGCTGTCATTAAAGAAGTAGGACCACGTGATGGTTTACAAAATGAAAAAAAGATTGTTGGCACAAAAGATAAAGTAAAATGGATTCAACTACTTACAGAAGCAGGATTGTCGTATGTTGAAGTTTCCTCATTCGTTCACCCAAAATGGGTCCCAGCATTAGCGGATGCAAATGATGTGTTTTCTGAGCTGAAAAGGGATCCCAATGTTACATATGCTGCGCTTGTTCCGAACCAAAATGGTTTGGAACGAGCTTTTTTGCAAAATGTAGATGAGGTGAATGTTTTTTTATCAGCAAGTGAATCTCATAATAAAAGTAATATTAATAAATCGATTAAAGAAGCATTAGTTGTAATTGAAGATATAACAAAACAGGCATTATTCGAAGGGAAAAAGGTAAGAGGTTATGTTTCTACTGTATTTGGATGTCCTTATGAAGGGGATATAAGTCTCGCAGCAGTTGACGAATTATGTAATCAGCTATTTTCATACGGCATTTATGAAGCATCTCTTGGTGATACGATTGGTGTAGCAAATCCGTTACAAGTAGAGCAAGTATTAGAACATTTATTAAAGAAATATGATGCTTCGCAGTTTGCAATGCACTTCCATAATACGTATGGAATGGCTCTAGCGAATGTAGTTAAGTCATTAGAATATGGTATTACAACATTTGATAGTTCTTGTGGTGGTCTTGGTGGATGCCCATATGCACCAGGAGCATCAGGCAATGTTGCAACTGATGACTTAGTTCATATGCTCCATAAGTTAGGGGTACAAACGAATATTGATGAAGAGAAGTTATTGAGAGCGAGTCAATTTATTCAAAGTAAATTAAATATCCAATTACCGAGTCATGTGTATAGAGCGCTTCAACATAAAACGATAAGTAGGTGAGAAGATGCTACAATTACAAAACATTTCAGTTGATTACGTAACACCACACGTTGTAAAGATTTCATTAAATCGTGAAAGACAAGCAAACTCATTATCTTTAGCGTTATTAGAAGAGTTGCAAAACATACTAACTCAAATAAGTGAAGAGTCAAATACTCGTGTAGTTATTTTAACAGGGGCTGGTGAAAAAGCATTTTGTGCCGGAGCTGATTTAAAAGAACGTGCTGGCATGAATGAAGAACAAGTTCGCCATGCTGTTAGTATGATTCGCACTACTATGGAAATGGTTGAACAATTACCACAGCCAATTATTGCTGCTATAAATGGAATCGCACTTGGTGGTGGTACGGAATTAAGTTTAGCTTGTGATTTTAGAATTGCTTCAGACACTGCAAGTTTTGGTCTTACTGAAACGACACTTGCAATTATACCAGGAGCAGGTGGTACACAGCGCTTACCGAGATTAATTGGTGTTGGTAGAGCGAAAGAATTAATTTATACAGGTAGACGTATTTCAGCGCAAGAAGCTAAAGAATATGGTTTAGTAGAATTCGTTGTACCAGCTAATTTACTTGAAGAGAAAGCGATTGAAATAGCAGAGAAAATTGCTAGTAATGGACCTATTGCTGTTCGATTAGCAAAAGAGGCAATTTCAAACGGTATTCAAGTTGATTTACATACCGGATTACAAATGGAAAAACAAGCGTATGAAGGTGTAATCCATACGAAAGATCGAATAGAAGGATTACAGGCATTCAAAGAAAAACGCAAACCGATGTATAAGGGGGAGTAAATATGTTAGACCAAAAACAACAATCTAATTCATTTGAAGAACGAGTTGAAACAATTAAACAAGGCGGGGCACCGAAATATCATGAGCAAAATAAAGCAAAAGGAAAATTATTCGTTCGAGATCGTTTAGCGCTTCTATTTGATAATGGCGAATATGTAGAAGATGCATTATTTGCTAACTGTGAACAAACAGGCTTACCTGCGGACGGCGTTGTAACGGCAACGGGTAAAATACATGGTCGTACTGCGTGTGTAATGGCCAATGATTCTACTGTAAAAGCTGGATCATGGGGATCACGCACAGTTGAAAAGATTTTACGTATTCAAGAAACAGCTGAAAAACTACGTGTTCCGTTATTTTATTTAGTCGACTCTGCTGGAGCGCGTATTACAGATCAAGTAGAAATGTTCCCAGGGCGCCGCGGTGCAGGAAGAATCTTCTATAATCAAGTGAAGTTATCAGGTAAAGTTCCTCAAGTATGCTTATTATTTGGACCTTCTGCAGCTGGTGGTGCGTATATTCCAGCCTTTTGTGACGTTGTAATGATGGTAGAAGGAAATGCATCTATGTATTTAGGATCTCCTCGTATGGCTGAGATGGTTATCGGTGAGAAGGTAACGTTAGAAGAGATGGGCGGAGCTCGTATGCATTGCTCTGTATCAGGATGCGGAGATGTTTTATGTAAGACCGAAGAAGATGCGATTACACAAGCAAGACAATATATTTCATATTTTCCAAACAACTACTTAGAGAAGACTCCATTGGTTACACCTCAAGAACCGAAACAATTCGAAAAAACATTAGAACAAATCATTCCAGAAAATCAAAATGCGCCTTTCAATATGAAAGATCTCATTAATAGAGTTATTGATGAAGGTTCTTTCTATGAAGTGAAAAAATTATTTGCTCAAGAACTAATTACAGGCTTAGCACGTATTGATGGTAAGCCAGTTGGTATTATTGCAAATCAACCTCGTATGAAAGGCGGCGTATTATTCCACGATTCAGCTGATAAAGCTGCTAAGTTTATTAATTTATGCGATGCATATCATATTCCATTATTATTCCTTGCAGATGTACCTGGATTTATGATTGGTACAAAAGTAGAGCGTGCCGGTATTATTCGCCACGGTGCAAAAATGATTTCTGCAATGAGTGAAGCAACTGTACCTAAGATTTCTATCGTTGTTCGTAAAGCATATGGCGCTGGTTTATATGCGATGGCAGGTCCAGCATTTGAACCAGATTGCTGCTTGGCATTACCGACAGCCTCTATTGCAGTAATGGGTCCAGAAGCTGCGGTTAATGCTGTATTTGCAAATAAAATTGCAGCTTTACCAGAAGAAGAGCGTGCTAGCTTCATTGCTGAAAAACGTGAAGAGTATAAGAAAGATATTGATATATACCACTTAGCATCAGAGATGGTGATTGATGGTATTGTTCATCCAAACAATTTACGTGAAGAGTTAAAAGGACGTTTCGAAATGTATATGAGTAAATATCAAGTATTCACGGATCGTAAACATCCTGTATATCCAGTTTAAAAGCCTTATTTAGGGCTTTCTTGCTCAAAAAGTTAAGGAGGGGAAAACATTGAAACAAGCAGTTTGGTTTCCAACAGAAGAGTACAAGGGAAAAACACGTTTATATGGTTGGATGAAATCATTGGGATATGAAGACTATGAAACTTTTTATAATAAATCTATTGAGGAAACAGCTTGGTTTTGGGGAGAGGCAGAAAAAGCAGTGGGCTATCAATGGATGAAACCTTATACAGAAGTGTTAGATTTAGAAAATGGTACACCGTTTGCACAGTGGTATAATGGCGGAACATGTAACGTTGTAGAATCAGCTTTATCCCGCTGGCTTGCGGATGAAGAGACGAGAATACAGCCAGCACTTCAGTACGAAGGGGAAAATAGAACTTCAAAATCATTTACATATGAAGAGCTTGACAACTGGGTAAGCCGTGTTGCAAATGGTTTGAAACACGCGGGTATTGAGAAAGGTGACCGTGTAACAATTTATATGCCAATGATTCCAGAAACAGTTGTTGCGATGCTAGCTGTAATGAAAATCGGAGCAATTATTTCACCAATATTCTCAGGCTTTGCGTCTGATGCAGTTATGACACGTGTGCAAGCGGCAGGTTCAAAAATGATTATTACCGCAGATGGATTTTCACGCCGAGGTAAAATTGTTTCTTTAAAAGATGAAGTAGATAAAGCTTGTGAACATTGCCCAACTGTTGAAAAAGTTGTTATCGTTCGTCATGCAGGAAATGATTTTACACCACATAACTATGACTTTTCGTGGAGTACGCTAGAAAAAGAAAAACCATTCATACATGCAGAGGAAATGCAAAGTGATGATCCATTAATGCTCATTTATACATCAGGAACGACTGGTAAGCCGAAAGGAACAGTACACACGCATGCAGGATTTCCTTTGAAAGCAGCTTTTGATGCAGGATTTGGAATGAATATTAAACAAGGTGATCGTGTATTATGGGTAACTGATATGGGCTGGATGATGGGGCCGTTTCTATTATTCGGTTCACTCATTAATGGAGCAACGATGGTTATGTACGAAGGTGTTCCAGACTTCCCAGAAGCAGACCGGTTATGGGAGACAGTTGATAAATATGAGATTACTCATTTAGGTATTTCGCCAACGTTAATCCGAGCATTAATGGCAAAAGGTGATGAGTATGTCAATAAACATTCTTTAAAGAGTTTGGAAGTATTCGCATCAACAGGAGAACCTTGGAATCCTAATCCATGGATGTGGCTGTTTGAAACAGTTGGAAAAGGAAATGTCCCAATCTGTAACTACTCAGGTGGAACTGAAATCTCTGGTGGGATTTTCGGTAATGTTCTTATTAAGCCAATAGCACCGATTAGTTTTAACGCATCTTTACCAGGAATGGCAGCTGTCGTACTGGATGATCAAGGTAAACCAATTCGAGATGAAGTCGGAGAATTATGCTTAGAGAAACCTTGGGTAGGTATGACGAAAAGCTTCTGGGAAGATGATGAACGTTACGTAAACACATATTGGTCGCGTTTTGAAAATAAATGGGTCCACGGTGACTGGGTCATTTACGATGGTGAACAATATATTATCACAGGGCGTTCAGACGATACGTTAAATATTGCAGGTAAACGTATTGGACCTGCTGAATATGAATCTATTCTTGTGAAACATAACGATGTAATTGAAGCTGCTGCAATTGGTGTACCTGACGAAGTAAAAGGTGAAGTTTGTCATTGTTTTGTAGTATTAAGAGATCATGTAACATTCACAGGAGAATTAAAGAAAGAATTAATGAGTTTAGTAAACTCTCATATTGGAAAAGCGTTGTGTCCTAAAGACATCCACGTTGTAGAAGATTTACCGAAAACACGTAACTCTAAAGTAATGCGCCGTGTTATTAAAGCAGCTTACTTAGGAAAAGAATTAGGTGATTTGTCTTCACTTGTAAATCCTGAAGTAGTTCCGTTTATTCAGGGGTTACAGTCTAGTAAATTATAAAATTAGAAAGGAGCTCTATATAAATAGAGCTCCTTTTTTATGTTTATAAAAAGAAAAAAGTGAATTTGATGAAGAAGAAAAATTTTACTATTAGTGTTAAGTATGTTTTTTAGTTTTAATCAAAATACGATATTATGGAATGTCTATTCAATGGAGAAATACTATTTTACAACAACAAGGTGATGACAAAGCGTGACTGCTTATATGTCTGTTTAAACCTTTACGTGTTCATATATAAAAAGCTGACTATACTCAGTCAGCTTTTTATATATTACATTCTAGTATTTATCTCGCTATTTGTCAGGCAGTAATGCCCCCACCTAAAAATTCAGCGAAAGCAAGGAAGTAGGTGAGGGGTCAACTTTCCGGAAAAGTCCGATTGGTTCCAAAAGACATATTCTTTCCTTTAAGTTGACATTAAGAATATTACCAATTTTTTCTTTTACAATGGCAACAAATAAAGAAACATTTACAACGACACTTATTTCGTTTAGAACTCCAATCATCATCACGATGACACTTTTCTTTAGATTTCCACCAATCATCATTACAATGTTTTTCCTGAGAACTCCAATCGTCATCACAATGACACTTTTCTTTAGATTTCCACCAATCATCATTACAATGCTTTTTCTGAGAACTCCAATCATCATCACAATGACGCTTTTCTTTAGATTTCCACCAATCATCACAACAATGCTTTTTCTGAGAACTCCAGCAATCATTTTTCCAGGACATTCATTTCTACCTCCTTTCAATAGTGTTCATATTATTCTATGTTTTAATAAAAAAATGGCTTGTTTATTAACCTACTATTTTATTTTTATATGATAGAGTGTTTTCTACTCGGTATAGAGTTCATACAAACTATGCTAATTTTTAAGAGATAGTGGAGGGAACTACTACTAGTTATGGTATTTTTCAATAAACATTTGTTGAAGAAAATGTTCTGATTACAAATAATATCTTATTTTCGAGTACGTTTTTTAAAATGTATATTTTACGATAACAAAGGAAAAATCCATGAATAAAGTCTATGTATATGTGAGTTAATGGGAAAATCTAGTGTGTTTTTAAGAGGCGTCTTATTTAAAAGAAAAAAGATTTATTTTAAAAAGTGGTGTCTAAACATTAAATGAAGTAGGACTAAACTCACCTGCCCTAATTAAACAAGCTTTTAATTAGGGCAGGTCTGTTTTTATAATGAATAATGAAAAGAAAGTTTGGTACAATTGTTTGTTTTTTTCTTTTTATGTGTTTGCCTCGTACCCTTTTAAGCTAATGGACATACTTTACTAATAGAAAGGATTAGGAGGTGAGGTATTGGGTTCTCGATTTAATAATTGTAAAAAGAAATGTACATGTAAACAAGATGATTGTTGGGAAGTATTCGAAGAGTGTAAAAAAGAACAGCATGAGAAATGTGATAATTCTTGTGTACAAGGAATTAGAGATGAACTTAAGAAATTAATTAATCGAACAGTTCAAATTAATACAGAGGGACGTACTTATGTAGGTACTGTCTCGTCTGTAAGTTGTGATGTAGTTAGGCTTGCGGCTATTCCTGGATCGGTTGCAGTAATTATTTCCATTTGCAAAATTGAAGCAATTTTCCCACCTGTTACAACGGTTACTGCTGACTTTGATTTTAATGGTATTGATGTAGCAAACAAAGCATAATTATGCTGCTTTTTTGTAAAGCCATTCACATGAATGGCTTTATTTTAATTTCATATAAAAGGAGAATATATTCTTTATATAGAAATAAGTTTGAGGTTATAAAGCATGATGTACGAAAGGAGCAAGGAAGTGATTAAACTAGAAACCTTTAAAAAATCTGATTTTAAACAATTAATAAATTGGATTAATTCCGAAGAATTTCTAATACAATGGTCAGGTAATGCCTTCACATTTCCTTTAGACGAACAGCAATTAGAGAAGTATATAGAAAGTGCAAATACATTCGCTTTCAAAGTGGTAGATGAAGAGACTTCAGACGTTATTGGTCATATTTCGCTTGGGCAAATAGATAATATTAACAAGTCCGCTAGAATTGGAAAAGTATTAGTTGGTAATACGAAGATGAGAGGACGTTCTATAGGAAAACATATGATGAAAGAAGTACTTCATATTGCTTTTGACAAATTAAAACTACATAGAGTAACTCTTGGTGTTTATGATTTTAATACGTCGGCTATTTCATGTTACGAAAAAATAGGATTTGTAAAAGAAGGATTATTAAGAGAGTCGAAAAAAGTAGGGGAAACGTATTGGAATTTATGGGAAATGAGTATGTTAGAATATGAATGGAAGAAGTAGTAACAATAGTGATTTATAATTATATTATGTTAACAAAAGGGGATTGGTGGATATAGTGGATAATAAAACAAAAATTATTTCAGTTGCAGCTGTTTCAGGGGGAGGTAAAACTACAATTACAGAAAGGTTAAAGCATGAGTTTAAGAACTCAAAAGCTCTATATTTTGATAGTTATACATTTGATAACTGTCCTGCTGATATTTGTAAATGGATTGATGATGGGGCGAATTATGACGAGTGGGTATTAACACCATTAATTCATGATATTGAGCAACTTATACAAAATAATAGCTTAGACTATATTATTATAGATTATCCTTTTGCATACTTAAATAGTGAGATGCGAAAATTCATTGATGTAACTATATTTATTGATACGCCTTTAGATATTGCGATGGCTAGAAGGATTTTGCGAGATTTTAAGGAAGGTACAATAGATGAAATACATAATGATTTGGAACATTATATGACATATGCGAGAAAAGCTTATTTAGAAGCAATTCATACTGTTAAGCCGAATTCAGATATCATATTGGATGGTTCTTTATCTGTAAGTGAAATAATTAATCACGCTGTAGAGGAACTTGGCCGAAGAGAAGTGATTGTCAATGGTTAAATGTATAACAGATGCTGTTAGGTGGATAATTGAAGTAAGGGAGAGATAAATGTGTATACTTTATTTCAATATAATTGGCAAGTAAGAGATGAGTGGTTTAAGAGGTGTGAACAACTTTCAGAGGAAGATTTACTTTGCAAACTGGTGGTATTTTAGAAACATTATTTCATATTGTAGATGTAGAGTATAGTTGGATTAGTGCTCTTCAAGGAGAAGAAGATAAAGAACCGCAATTTAAAGATTATCATTCGATTCAAAAAGTGAAAGCGTTATCTGATTTATATAAACGAGAACTTGAAGGTTTTTTGCAGTCATGATCATCTAGCCTAGAATGCTAGCGTACTTAAAATAAGCAGTATAAAAAGTTAATTATTGTGTGCTTTGATTATATAATGTCGGCGAAATAAATAGTGTGAAGGACAGCTATCTTAACAAGTGCTTCATGTAACGTTCATATACTTTAATTTTTTATAATTAATCAAATTTGAATATTATAGAAACGGATAAAGAGGTATGGGTGGTGCTCTTTTTTATTGAATAGAATGGGTTGATTTTTCGGATTTTCATTACAATATAAAAATTAAAATTTGAATTTTGTTTGTTGTTAAGAAAAGGTGAGAAGAAAATAAAAAAGAGGGCTAATACCCTCTTTTTCTTTTAATTTGGTAATTAATCACAGATTGGTATCCCAAGTACTCTTAGAGCTAATGCTACTTGAAGGGAAATCTCTAATCTAGCAATTTCAATACCAGCTACTGAAAGAACTAAAAAAGGTTGCCCGTTTACAAATACAACGCAACTATCCATAGTTAAGCCTCCTTTCTAGTAATCTACTATAGTATATGGATAGAACTTTAATATGTAATAGTTAAATTGTTGGATTTAATAGAATTAATAGATTAACCCATTTATACTAAACAAAAGAACACAACGAACGGAAACAGAGATGGATGTATGCCTCGAAAAACATAGGTTTTAAGACATGTAATGAGATATAAAATTCATCATATTGGTCAGCTATCTATATGGGCGAGGGAGTTAAACTTGCAATTTGTTTCAGCAAATTTGATTGGACGAGGATGATAGAATTAAAAACCGACTTGCATCTCAAACGCAAGTCGGTTTTTATATATAAGAAGATTTCTTAATTGAAATCCTCGGATTTTTTTTGACGTATATGTAAAAACATTAAGGTGGTAATGATTAAAAAAATCATTATAGTTTGTATAATTAAATTTTTAAACTGAAGTAATATTGTCCAAGATGTAAGGGTGTCTTTAAAAGCTTGGAGTGCAGAGTACGAGGAAGGATCAAAACCATACTGTAGTAACTTTTTTGTTTCAATAAATGAAATGTTTTCTTCATCTGCATCTAATATTACTGAAATTAGTCTAGTATCTCCAAGTTTTGCTGTACTGACAAAACTATAATTACCGTTAGTTGAAAAACTAGTTTGTAAGCCATCAACACCTTGAAGTTTAATGTTTTCATTAAGAGAATATATCATTTTATTCGTATTGAAAACCTGGGAATCTTTGAAGGTAAATTGGTAAGAGGTTAGTTTCGTAATATTCAATACATCTGGAAAATCTTTTACTAATTTAGCTGCTAGTTTAGCTGCGTCTATCGCTGTTGTAGTTGATTGTTTATTTGTATCATTATTAACTCCAGTAGAGTTTAGAAATGGAGATGGTTGTAATAACTTTAGTTCTTTTGCTTTTTTATTCATTAATAATGTAAAGTTATCTTCATTTCCAGCAATGTGTTCTGCTAGAGCGAGTGCAGAACGATTATTCCCTGTCAGTAGCAATGCATGAAGTAAATCACGAACCGTTGTTTTATCATTTGATGTTACTTGTATAGGGCTTGTTTCTACTCGGAAAACTTCGTTACTTATTTGTACGAAGTTATCTAACTGCATTTTTCTATCATTTAGTTGCTCCAATACGATATATTCTGTCATTAATTTAGATAAAGCAGCTGATTGTACCGGAGTTTCTTCATTTTTTTTATAAACAATTTCACCTGAATTAGCATTTATTAAAATAGCTGATTTAGCTTGAATAATCGGACCATTTACATAAAGATAAAAATATAAAACGATAAGTGCAGTAATAAAAAAAGATAATAATAAAATAGCGAATTTTTTTAAGAATTGCATAAGCTATCCTCCTATTATGACATCAATAATAGTATTGTAAAAAGGAATGCTTAATTAGGAAGAAAGAAAAGGTAAAGAATTTCTAAAGAATTATAAAGTATTATTAAATGTAGGGTAATTATGGAAAAGGTTCAATTTCTTATATGATAAGAAATTGAACCTTTTTATTTGTAATATTAACATTTATATGGGAGTAGTTTTACAGTGAATGTTGTTTTTTCATCATCACTATATACTTCAATTGTTCCTTTATGCAATTCGACTATACTTTTTGCAATCGCTAATCCAAGTCCAGATCCACCAGTGTTTGTAGAACGAGATTTCTCAACGCGATAAAAACGTTCAAAAATATAAGGTAAATCCGTACTAGGAATAGGTTGTCCATAATTTGTTATATCAATTGTAATCATATTATTGCTTTCATAAGCAGTAAGGTCGATATAGCGACCTTCGCTTCCATAAGCGATAGCGTTTATAATAAGATTTTCAAACACACGCACTAATTTGTCACCATCAGCTAATACCATGAGCTTTTGAGATGAGAAAGAAGGTCGACATTCTATATTTGCTTCTTGAAATTGTATACGGAATTGAACAGTTAATTGCCCAAGTAATTCTACTATGTCAATAGGGACAGAATACAAGCTTAATTCTTTATTTTGAACACGTGTATATTCGAACAAGTCATTCATTAATGCATTAAGACGAGTGACTTTATCGTAAATGACTTGAATATAGTATCGCAATTCCACTTCATCTCTATAATTATCATGATGGATTAAATTTACGTATCCAACTATAGAAGTAAGGGGAGTACGTAAGTCATGTGATACATTTGTAATAAGTTCACTTTTTGCTTGTTCTGCTTGTCTTTCTTCATCAATGGAGACTTTTAATTGTTCAACAATTTCATTGACCCCGATTGCTAATTCTTCTAGATAATTATGATTTACAATAGAAACTTTATGATTGAAGTTTCCATTTGCAATATAACGAATTTCTTCTATCATTTTTTTAATACAAGTTTCATAATAAAGTTTTTTCTCGTGACGATAAAAAATGTAAAGATAGGATGAAAAGATAGAAAATAAAAACAAATAAGATACAATCATCATCCATAAAGATTCTTTAATCCCTTTATACTTTTCATAACCAAAAATTCGAATGAATTCTTTACCAAGTTCGGTTAGAGTAAGTGAACTCTCAATTACACTCGTAACGAGGCGATAAATAATTAATTCAGTAATAGGCGTGAGTGTGATAGCTAATAAGAGCCAAAAAATAAGTTTCCATTTAGGGATATCTTTTAATATATCAAATGCTTCATTTCTCAATTTTATAGCCAACTCCCCAAACAGTGTGAATAAATTTTTCTCCATTTATTACTGTTTCAAGTTTATCCCGTAAGTTGCTAATATGAACCATTACAGTCTTATTTGAACCGTAACCATCTTCATTCCAAACGCGTTCAAAAATTTCTTCTGAACTAAATACTCTTCCTGTATTACTTGCAAGTAAATATAAAATATCGAACTCAATAGAGGTTAGTTTAATATACTCTCCATTTACTTTAACAGTATGATTATGTTTGTGTATTTCAACAGAGCGAATACGAATAATACCATCTTCATTCTTTTGCGAAGTAGCATTTTGGAAAGAGGATCTTCGTAATAAAGCTTTCACTCTTGCTACTAATTCTAATGGATTGAATGGTTTAATCATATAATCATCGGCACCTGTCATAAGGCCTAATATTTTATCCATATCCTCTGCTTTTGCACTAAGCATTAGAATTGGTACAGTATTATTTTCACGCACTTCCTGACAAACTTCTAATCCGTTTCGTTTTGGCATCATAATATCCAAAATCATAAGGTCAACTTTATATGTAGAAACCTTTTGTAATGCTTCATCGCCATCATAAGCTTTATAAATGTTATAGCCTTCATTTCGCAAATAAACAGCAAGTAATTCAACAATTTCTTTATCATCATCAATAATTAATATGTTTTTATTCATTGTGTAGTTCCTTTCCTTACAAATCATCAACATTACTATAATATCAAACATTTATGTACTTGTAGTGACGATTCTGTATAAAATTTCATGTAACGTATTAAAAAGGAGTAAAAAGATTAATAACGAATATAAAATAACGAGGATATTTATATTCTATATTATACTGAAAGTTAGTTGTGAGGGGGATTTGTTATGCTGTATGACGATATATATTCATTTACTGCAACGGGAAAAATAGAAAATGATATTCAAGTTTTTTTACTAAAATATAATAAAGAGTTTACATATAAACATTCAATTTGTGTGGCAAATGTGGCAAAAAAGATTGCAGAAAAGTTTCACGTAGATAAAGAAAAAGCAGCAATTGCAGGATATTTACATGATATTAGTGGCATTTTTCCGAACGAGGAGCGGATTGCAGTTGCTGAAGAATTTGGGATAGAAATAGTGGAAGCAGAAAGAAAGTTTCCTATGATCATTCATCAAAAACTATCGAGAGTAATCGCAAAAGAAATATTTAAAGTAGAAGATGAAGAGATTTAAAATGCAATTTGTTGCCACACAACGTTGCGTAAACATGCAACGAAGATGGATTTAGTATTATTTGTTGCAGATAAAATAGAATGGGATCAAAAAGGGACACCACCATATTTAATAGAAATAAAAAAAGGATTGGGAAAATCTTTGGAAAAAGCAGCTTTTGTATATATTTCATATTTGTGGGAAAGGAAAGATATATTGAAAGTTATACATCCATGGCTAGAAGAAGCATATTGGGATTTAAAAGGAATTGTACAGTAGAAAGGACAAGGAAATGCAATTAAAAGAATATATGAATCAAACATTTCCAGGAGTTACATTAGTACCCTACTTATATTCTTAATGGGAAAATCATTTACATTTTGATTTTGGAAAAGATAAATATCAAATTGTAGAAGGAACCGACAATTTAAATACGGAATACTTTTCTCAACTATATAAATATAATAAATTCTTATTTGAAGACATATTTTCAAAAGAAGATGTAGTGTTTGTAGTGACAAATGTTTATAGATTTAAAAAGGAAAATATAAAAACTCCACAGAAAATAAATGTATACAATAAATATATTAAGAAAAGAGATTTAAGATTTCATATAAGATAAGAAACGTTACCGTTTTTATTTGAAGATGAAGAAGCAGATTTATATTGTACATATCATTTTTCTTTACAATGCCTTGCGGAACATATTAAATATGAATCGCTTATACAAGTTGTTAATCATGAGGATTTCTTTGATCTATATCCTCGATTTGGACGAAAAAAAGAAATTTCTTATCCAGATGTATTTCTCATAAATGCAACGAAAGATATTGTCATGTTTATGTATGATGATAGAGGATGTGAAGTAATTGCGAAGAATAAAGAAATAATACGAGATTTATATAAGAAATACAAAGAATGGATTCCAGATTATGAACGAGAAAGTATAGATAACTTATTTAAATGACAATAGGGGAAGTGAAGTGTGTAATGAAACGTATTGCAATTGTATCTGCATGGGAACCAGAACTGACGTATTTGCATCAACATTATCCAAGTGAACGTGTTGAAAAAAGAGCAGCTTGGGAAATTCATTTTCATACTATTAATGAGCTGGAAATTATATCAGTTGTTACTGGTGTCGGTAAAGTAAGTTGCGCTAGTTGTGTACAATTGTTAATTAGTGAGTTTCAGCCAGATGAGTTGTTTATGACAGGAATATGCGGAAGTTTATCAAACAAGGTGAAAAACGGTCATATTGTAGTCGCACTAAACGCAATACAACATGATGTTACTGCTGCTGGTTCAGGGGAAGATGTTTTTAATTTATATAACGGTAGAACAGCACCTATTGAAACAACAAAATCACTTGTAAGAAGAATAAAAAAAATACGATCGTATGATCCAATACATTTCGGTACATTTTTATCAGGAGATCAACGTATTCGTAGTTCGGAAATGAGATATTTACTCCATACCGTATATGGAGCATTAGCAGTTGATCAAGAAGTAGCAGCTTTCGCCTATGTATGCCAAATAAATAAAAAACCATTTCTCTGTTTAAAAGCTGCTTCAGATCAAGCAAATGATAAAACGAAAGAAGAACAAAAAATCTTTAAAATGCTAGCATGTGAAAGAGCATGTGAGCATTTAATTGCTTTTTTACGTGTTTATGAGATTAATGTAGTAAATAATAGATAGTTTGTTATAAAACAAATTAAGAGTGAGTTATATGTAGGGAAATGTCCGTTCATTTCAAATTAAGAGCTGAAATTTATAATAGATGGAATATATTATATGGGTACATGTTTAGTTTAATACAAGCAATTGGAGGGCAATTTTATATGATTCAATATAAAAGGTGTAGTGATGTAAATATTGATTTAGTATATGTCGATAATGACTTAAAAGGCTCTCTATGCGTAAATGAACAAGGTAAAATTAGTTTTATTTTCGTAGACAAAGGTTATAGAAATATTGGTGTTGGGATGAAATTATTACAAGTAGCAAGAGAAGAATTAAATTTATCAAGTTTATCAATTGAGTTTCCTAACAATAATTTATTGGAGGGTTTTTTAAAGAAATGTGGATTTGAAAAGAATTCTTTAGCGCAATATGAAATGTATTTATTACTCTAAGAGCGGAAAGATTTATTCTTTTCGTTTTTTATTTAGCCGTTATGTTGGTAAATGCTCCGCAATTATAATTTGTAATGAGAGGGATTTTGTTTATCCTTAAGTTATTTTTTAAATTGTCAATTTTATGCTAATAATTTTCTTTGTATAATATTCTAATTTTATGTAGAATAGATACGATGGGAGGGGATGAAATGAATAATGGATTAAAGTTTAAGATTTTTGAATTGCATTGTCTCGTTCAAAAGACTTATTCTGATATTAAAATAGCATGTGATATTGCTATTTATCAAGAAAACACTTCTAAATATTTAATTTCATTAGGATTTTTAAATAAATCATATATGACTTATATAGAAGCAAAAAGATTCTATCGCGAAAATGAAGAGCTTGTAAGTGTAGAATTTGATAATTTCTTTGATATGTATGATAAATTAGAAAATGAATTAAAACAAGTTATTTCAACTGAAGATAAAAATCCTTCATTGCTACATAGCAGACTTGATCAGTTTCAGCAGAAAGTTGAAAATATAAATGACCTAATAAAAGTATTGCAAAATGCTCGTTAATGAATGCTCTTTTCTTTTTTGTATAGAAATTATGTATTAAAAACATTTTAGGGATATTACATATTGAAGAGGTGGCTTTTGTAGATTACAAAAGTCATCTTTTTATGTTAGGAATAGATTGTATACATTTTAGCAGTTTCATATAAATAATAGAAATTTATACGAGGTAAATATCATGGGAAATAAAAAAGAAATAGCTATAGTTGCATTAACAACAGGATTTGTTTTAACAAGTGTAACACCATATGGAGTAGGTCATGCAGAGGAACCTGGTCAAATGCAAGTTGAAATTCAAGAGGATTCGTTCCGTACAGGTGATCTTACACAACCATCAAAAAAGGCGCCAGAGAATGTAGTGAAAGATGCACTTAAGGAAAATACGGAGCATGCTTTGTCTCCAAAACAAGTTAGTACAGAAACAGGAGTAGATTACAAGGTTCTTCAAAAACGTGGTTCTTATGATGGAACTACACTTGTGCGCATGCAACAAATATATGAAGGAAAAGAAGTGTATGGCCACCAGTTGACTGCTCACGTAGATAAAAAAGGTATTATTAAAAGCATTTCAGGAGCTAGCGCACAAAATTTAACACAAGAAGATTTAAAGAAACCTATTAATTTATCAAAAGAAGAAGCGAAACAATATATTTATAAAAAGTACGGAAACGACATTAAATTTATTTCTGAACCAGAAGTTAAGGCGGTTATTTTTGTTGATGAAAATCATGGGCAGGCTAGCAATGCATATCAAGTTACATTTGCTGCTACAACACCAAATTATGTATCTGGAACTTATTTAGTGAATGCTCATAATGGCGATATATTAAAAGATATGGTACAAGAATCAAGTTTGAAAATAAGTGAAGAGTATGTTGAATCCGTTAAGGAAAATAAAACTAGCAATTTCACATCATTAACTGGAACAGGAAAAGATGATTTAGGCGTAAATCGTACATTTGGTATTGCTAAACAGACCAGTGGGAATTATGCGCTTGCTGATTACACAAGAGGGCAAGGAATTGAGACATATGATGTAAATTATAGAGATATTACAAATGAAGAAAGTTATTATCCTGGCATACTAGCAACTAGCGCTTCAACAACATTTAATGATCCAAAGGCGGTAAGCGCTCATTTCTTAGCAACAAAGGTATATGATTTTTATAAAGAAAAATATAAGCGTAATAGTTTTGATAATAAAGGAAAAAAAGTAGTTTCAGTGGTACATGCATGGGATTCTGGAGGAACAAATGATCCTGAAAATTGGGAGAATGCATTTAGTACTAATATTAATAACATTAGTATGCTTTTATATGGAGATCCTATGGTAAAAGCGTTCGATATAGCCGGTCATGAATTTACACATGCAGTTACATCAAGTGAATCTAACCTTGAATTTTCAGGAGAATCTGGGGCAATTAACGAGGCATTATCGGATATTATGGGAACGGCTATAGAGAAATACATAAATAATGGGGAATTTAACTGGACAATAGGAGAACAAACTGGATCGACTTTTCGTAATATGAAAAATCCAACTGCAATTAATTTTTCAGAAGGACTACCGTATCCCGATGATTATAGTAAATATAATGATTTAAATGGAGAGGATTATGGAGGCGTTCATTTTAACTCAAGTATTATTAATAAAGTTGCGTATTTAATTGCACAAGGCGGTACTCATAACGGTGTAAATGTAAATGGTATTGGTGAAGATAAAATGTTTGATATGTTCTATTATGCAAATACTGATGAATTGAACATGACTTCTAATTTCTCTGAATTGAAATTGGCATGCCTTAAAGTTGCAACTAATAAATATGGAACGAACTCAATTGAAGTTCAAGCAGTCCAAAATGCTTTTGATGCGGCAAAAATTCCAGGAACAGTGAAAGAAAACGAAAAAACAGCAGAAAATCAAGCTCCAGAGTTAACTGTGCCGTTTACCATTACACTACGTGTAGGTGATACGTTTGATCCAATGAGAAATGTAAAAGCTGTTGATAAAGAAGATGGTGATTTAACAAATAAAGTAAAGCATAAAGGCGATGTAGATACTTCAAAACCAGGTACATACATTGTGGAATACTTGGTTGTTGATTCCCAAGGGAGAACTACAACGGCTAGACAGACTGTAATTGTAGAGGGAAATGGAGAAATATTAGATTTAGAACCTAAATTAACAGTGCCTGTTGGAGCGACAATGCATGTAGGAGATTCATTCGATCCAATGATAAAAGTAAAAGCTATTGATAAAGAAGACGGCGATCTTACTTCTAAAGTAAAAGTTGATGGTGGAGTAGATACATCTAAAGTCGGTACTTACGTATTAACGTACACGGTTACAGATTCTAAAGGTCATGAAGTAACGGCGAAACAAACTGTAACGGTTAAAGTTAGAGAAGAAGTTACAAATGAAAAACCAATACTAAAAGTACCTGCTACAACTTCAATTACTGAGGGTGATCAATTTGATCCGTTGGTAGGGGTATCAGCTACTGATAAAGAGGACGGTGACCTTACTTCTAAAGTAGCGTATGAAGGAACTATAGATACAACTAAAGCTGGTACTTATGAAATAATATATAGTGTCAAAGATTCCATGGGTAATGACGTAAATACAAAACAAAAAGTATTAGTGAAAGATAAAGAAACTAGCAAAGCTAATGGCCTTGCTAATAAGGCGAATAAGAGTAATATCTCAAACAACAGTAATAGCGATAAAAAAGAGTATACATATAAGGAGCTTCCAAAGACGGGTGTAAGTACAAATAACAGTGCAGCAATCGGCATATTGATGATTATTACAGGCACAGTACTCACTTTTGTTCGCAAATTTAGAAAGATACAAAAATAATAGTAGGGATTATTCGTTTGAAGAAAAGAGTTCATTATTCAGAAGAAATAAAGTAGAAAGTAAGTAAAACAAAATATGGATTTTTTACTTAATAAGATTTTAGTAGTTAAGCGGTGCATTTGGCTTCTATAAAAATTTGTAGTTGGATCATGTTCTGTCTACAAAACTACATTACATAAAAAACACGTTACTATTCTCATTAAAATAAAAGAATAGTAACGTGTTTTTTGGTTTGGAAAAAGCATAAATCCTATAGTTCATGAATCTGGGAGTGCTTCTAATCTGCCATTGATGAGTTACTGAAAACATTTTGTTTTAATGGAAGTTTCACTCTAAATGACAACATGAGATTTTCGATATTTACCAGGTGTTTCATTGGTGAATCTTTTGAAAATTTTAGTGAAATAACTTTGATCGCTAAAATTAAGCGAAGCGCATATGTCTGATAAGGGATAGGTGGTGAAAGTTAATAATTTCTTTGCTTCTTCGACTCGTTCACGTTGAATGTACTCAATTAATGAAATACCGACCTCTTTTTTAAATAATATAGATAAATAATCTGAATTCACATTTGCAAATTTAGCAAGTTGTTTAACAGATATTGGATTGTAAATATTTTTAAAAATATAGTTTTTGCAAATAGCAATAGTCTGTGAATGTTGCTGTGTTTTTTGTGCCTTTACACGGTCTGCAAAGGTGCAAAAAGCATTTTTTAATAAATCCCAAACAGATTCTTTGTCTTTTAAATCTTCTGTTCTTTGAATATGTAAATCATAAATTTTGTAAGCAATCCCAGATGGAAGTCCCCCTTTTATCGCATATCTAGTAGCGAGCGTGATGGATGAAATACAAATGTTTTTATGACGTCTTAATTGATGGAATGAAGATAAAGATGAAAGAGTCTCTTGTTGGAATTCGTAATAATATTTGAGTACGGTTTCTTTATCCCCGTTTTCTATAGACCCAAGTAGTTGCTGCTCTATATATAAATTATGATAAACAGATTTGTCTTTTTGCATTGAAATATATACATCTTCGTTTAAAATTCTGCTATGACTTATATGAACTGAGTCACTGTTATTTGAAAAGGTGCTTACATCTGAATTTTTTTTATAGAGAATGTTATAAAACAATATTGCTATATTTACAAAGAAATTTTGATCTTTCACTGACAATGAAAAATAACGGTCTCTTGTTCTTTTATAATTCGGAATAAAATTAAGGTTACTATCCACTTTACTTGTAGAAAAATTTACATGTGCCATGGGCCCAATAATAATAGTACCGTTCACCATATAATCACTCTTTATGTGAATTAAAATGAAGTGCCCTAGATGTTCGTGAGTTCTGAAGATGGGAGAATTATATGTATCATTTCTTTGAAAAAGCATATGTAACTGTTCTATTTTTGATGTATACAACGAATGTGAATCATTTTTTGATTTAAATTTTAAAAGAATATTGTTGTTACAATCTAAAAAACAAACTGGAATTTCGAAAGATTGGAAAAACATATTGCAAATGTACTCTATCTCAACTAGACTGAGCTTTTTAGTCATATTCTTCCTCCTTACAGTTATGCGTGATAGTTGAATAATTATATATTCCTTTTTTCATAAGTAGAAACGGAAAATCTTTATCAATAAAAAATATAAATAAAAGTTATAAACTTCTAAGAATAATACCATAATTTAACATGAATAGCACATATTATTTGAATATACAGGTAATAGTTTTGGACAGTAGCGTAAAATATGAATCGTCACACTTATTTGTTGGTTATTACTTATATGTATCAAAAAAGGATTAAGATTGGATTTTAAATAGGGATAGGAAGGGAGAAATGAATGGATTGACAGTAAGTGATTAGTCGAAATTAGCAGTGAAAGCTATTATGTAACAATGTAATAAGTCTTGAAGTAGAGATATGAGGGTAATTCAGGGGAGAAAATTACATATATCATGCAGAGAGACAACGTAATAATAGAAGATAAGAAAAGTGAATAAGTGATTGTAAACAATGGATTGTTGGACGACTATGTTTTATGTTATTGGTTTAAATCTGATACTTGGCACACTATTGCTTGTAAGAAGGTAATAGTAATAAAGAAATTTTTAAAATGATAGAAGTAGTAAAGGGGATAAGAGAAATGAAAAAAATATTTAGTGTGCTTTTAGTGTTATTCTTAACATTTTCTACATGGTCTAGTGTATTAGTAAAGGCAGACTCACCATCTAAAGGTACTTTAACGATTCATAAGTATGAACAAGAAAAAGATGGAGCGCAGGGACTAGAAGGTAATGGTTCTGCAAATCAAGAGGTGCCAAAAGATGTGAAACCATTAAAAGGTGTAACGTTTGAAGTGAAAAGGGTTGCTTCTTTTGAAAAAATTTCAAACGATGGGAAAATCGTAAAAGAAGACGTGAAACCTGTAATGGGAGCCACTCCAAATCAAGTAGTAACAGATGATAACGGACAAGCTGTATTAAAAGATCTTCCGCTAGGACGTTATGAGGTGAAAGAAGTGGCAGGACCTCCACATGTTAATCTAAACCCCAATACGTATACAGTGGATATCCCATTAACGAATAAAGAGGGTAAGGTGCTAAACTATGATGTTCACATGTATCCCAAAAATGAGATTAAACGTGGTGCAGTGGATTTAGTAAAAACTGGTGTAAATGAAAAAGTATTAGCAGGTGCAGTATTCTCTTTATTTAAAAAAGATGGTACAGAAGTGAAAAAAGAGTTAGTAACAGATGCTAATGGTCATATTCGCGTGCAAGGATTGGAGTATGGTGAATACTATTTCCAAGAAACAAAAGCTCCGAAGGGCTACGTAATAGATCCAACTAAACGTGAGTTTTTTGTTAAGAATTCCGGAACAATTAATGAAGATGGAACTATTACTTCTGGTACAGTAGTTAAATTAGAAGTGAAAAACTATGAAGAAGCAACTATTGATAAAAAGATTAACGCAAAATTGGAAGCGTTACCAATAAATCCGCTAACTAATTATAATTATGATATTAAAACATTAATTCCTGAAGACATTAAGGAATACAAAAAATATGTGGTAACAGATACTTTGGACAATCGTTTAGTGATTCAAGGAAAGCCAATCGTGAAAATTGATGGAGCAGAAGTAAATGCAAACTTTGTTGAGCTAGCTATAGAAGGTCAAAAAGTAACAGCTACAGTAAAAGATTTCACAAAATTAGATGGTAAAAAAGAATTTCATTTACAAATTAAATCCCAAGTAAAAGAAGGGGTACCATCTGGTTCGGAAATTTTAAATACAGCAAAAATTGATTTTACAAATAAAAATGATGTAATGGGAGAAAAGGAGTCTAAACCTGTAGTTGTTGTTCCAACAACTGGAATAATTGAGTTAACAAAAATTGATGGTGCTAATAAGAATAAATTAAAAGGTGCAGAGTTTGTACTTAAAGATCATAATGGAAAAATAGTTGTCGTAGCAGGAAAAGAAGTAACAGGTGTATCTGATGAGCATGGTGTTATTAAATGGTCTAACATTCCATATGGAGATTATCAAATTTTTGAAACGAAAGCACCGACATATACAAAAGAAGATGGTACAAAAGCTTCTTATCAATTATTAAAAGACCCTATTGATGTAAAGATTAGCGAAAATAATCAAACGGTTAAATTAACGATAGAAAATAATAAAAGTGGATGGATTCTTCCGGTAACGGGTGGTATAGGAACGACTCTTTTTACTGTAATAGGCCTTACTTTAATGCTTACAGCGGCACTTGTTTTCTTTAGAAAAAAATTTGCTAGAAATTAAGATTTTAGGAACATGTAACTATATGAAAAGGGGAGAAGCAAAATGCTTTCCTCTTTTCGATATTTAAGCATATACAGAGGTGGAAATATGAAACGAAATCTTGTTTTGGGGGGTATTTTTTTATTTGGATTAGGTATTTTTTTATATCCTACTATTAGTAATTGGTTGGCGACCCGTGCACATTATTCTGAGATTAGCTCTTACGATAAGAAGATTAAAGCGCTACAAAAGAAAGAAGTCGAACGTAGGGAAAAAGAAGCAGCCGAATATAATAAACAAGTTCAAACTTCCATGAAAACATTTACAGATCCATTTTCTGAAAAAAAAAGTAATCATCAAGCGTATGCTGATGCGTTAAATTTAGGAGATGTAATGGGGTATATTGAAATATCGAAAATTAATATAAAACTGCCAATCTATCAAGGGACCTCTGAGGAAGTATTGAGCCGCGGGATAGGTCATTTAGATTTTTCTTCGCTCCCGGTAGGTGGAGAAAATACCCACACTATTTTAACAGGGCATCGTGGTTTACCATCAGCAAAATTATTTACAGATTTAGATAAGTTGAGTGAAGGAGATCTTTTTTTTATTCATTCTTTAGACAAAGTTCTTGCTTATAAAGTAAATCAAATTAAAGTAGTGTCACCACATGAAACGGACGATCTACAAATTGTAGAAAATAAAGATTATACAACTTTAATTACGTGTACGCCTTATGGAGTAAACACCAATAGATTGCTAGTTCGAGGTGAGCGTGTGGAGTTAAACGAGAAAGAAAAACAAAAAGTGAGTACAGAGATATTTATATTTAATAAGTGGGCTGTAATAGTTACAATCCTATTGTTATGTGTGCTTCTAGTCGTAATTTATAAGAAAAAGTTAACTCGATAGAATATATTTATCCTGCATTAATGGGAAGTGGGACCGGAAATTCAAAGATAAGTAAAGACGGTATATAGGGGATGAAGTAAATCATCATTAATAAAAATTCATTTTATTCGACTATAGAAAAAAACGGTAAAGGTGGGAACAAAGGAATTGAGGCTACGATTAAAGCTGGTAAGTATTCATTTTATTGTTTTGTTAATGTTAAGTGTAAGTTTTGTCGTATATGTACCAAAAGAAGCATATGGATCCACGACTACCTTAGAAGGTCTAGGAGATATATCGCGTTATAATGCTGTTGTCTTTGGTAACCATAAAGCAATAGGTGGCGACATTGAAGGAGCAATTGCAGTTCAAGGTGATATGGATGCATCGGGGTATACGATTGTAGGTGCAGCAGCAGGAACATCTAATATAGTAGGTGAA
This sequence comes from Bacillus sp. M13(2017), assembly GCF_002218325.1. Classification (NCBI taxonomy): domain Bacteria; kingdom Bacillati; phylum Bacillota; class Bacilli; order Caryophanales; family Bacillaceae; genus Bacillus; species Bacillus sp. M13(2017). Next base: position 559,750 of record NZ_KZ268501.1, read on the forward strand.
AAATGGGTTGATGAGAGATATCCGTCCTTGTTATTGTCTGGAAAACTAAAAAAATCAAGAGAAGAATCTTTTATCATTCAAAACGGAATAGTCGTAATGACAAAAGAGAGTGATCCAGATCGCATCATACAATCTTCTTATGATCGTATCGTTTATAAAGAAAAACTAGAAATTGACGCGAAATTTAATGAATTTCGCAATATAGTGAACCAAGTTAGTAAAAATGCAGGTCAATATAAAACGAATATCCCAATTCCAAATATGAGTCATGGAATCGGAAAAGATATAAACAATCCTAATATTTATGTTTCATCAGAATTGACAGGGAAAATCAGTGTAGATATAAGAGATGTATTTTTGCCCAATGCTAAGGACAAAGATTTAATTGTAATGTATTCAGATGCAATAGAAGTTACATTTAAAAATGGGTCTATTCTATATGACACGAATAATATTGGAAAGGCTACAGATATAGTTCCTACATCACAACCATATTCGCCTAATTCCCCGTTTACTGAGCTATATGGGAAAATGATTTGGGTTTTTCCAAATGCGAAAAAAATTACAACAGAGGGATATGGTGTCGTTGGGAGTGTGTTTGCTCCCAATGCTGTATTAGAAACAAAAGGCGGTTCGATTAATGGACAAGCATTTGTCGGTGCGGTACAACAAACTGGTGGATTTGAATTTCACAATTTTAAATTTAACTGGCAACATTGGAACAAGCCTAGTATAGGAAAAGTGAAAATAAAAAAGGTTGATAGTAATAATGATAATAAAAAATTGGTGGGAGCAAAGTTTCATATAGAAGATTTAAAAGGAAAAATAGTTGGAGAACTAATAACAAATGAAGAAGGAGAAGTAATATCAAAAGACTTACCAATAGGAAACTATACCTTAGTGGAAGTAGAAGCGCCAAAAGGCTATGAATTAGTAAAAGATAAAATAACTGTAAAAATAGAAAAAGACGCAGTAGCAGAAATTAAAATAGGAAATAAGAAATTGCCCGATCCAATGGGGAAAATGAAGTTAGTGAAAGTAGATACGGGAGATAAAAATAAAAAGCTAGCAGG